>JASFJM010000152.1:0-6518 GCA_050122055.1 Gammaproteobacteria bacterium
GGCGGCTGCCCCCGGCGAGGGCCGCGGCGGTGGGTGGCTGGCTGCTCGAGCGGGTGGGCCCGCGCCAGAAGAAGAGCCGCCACCTGCGGCGAAACTATTCCATCGCTTTCCCGGATCTGGACGACGACGCCATCGAGGGCCTGGTGCGGGCGTCCTGGCGGAATTTCGGCGCCTGCATGGCGGAATACGCCCACCTGGACAATATCGCCAACGGTCGCAGGGGCGCGGCATTCGAGTGCGAGGTGGCGCCGGGGATCCGCGCCATCGAGGTCCGTGACCGGCCCGCGATCTTTTTCACCGCGCACCTGGGCAACTGGGAGCTGGCGGCGCTGGCCGTGGCGGCGCAGCAGATCCCGGTCACCGCGGTCTATTCACCGTTGCCGAATCCCGGGCTGGACCGGCGCCTGGCGGAATACCGACGCGTGCTCGGCTGCCACCTGGTCCCGCGGGAGGACAGCATGCGGCCTCTGCTGGCAGAGGTGAAGGCAGGCCGTTCCATCGGCCTGCTGGTGGATCAGAAAGTGGAGAACGGGGAGCCCCTGCCGTTCTTCGGACGCGATAAAATGACCACTTTGATCCCGGCCCGGCTGGCGCTCAGACACGGTCTGGAACTGGTGCCGATCCGGATCCAGCGGCTGGCTGGCTCGCGCTTCCGGGCAACCCTCCTCGAGCCGGTGCGAGCGGATGAGGGCACATCCGGCGAAATCGAGCAGGCCAGGAACATGATGATCAAGGTCAACGGATTGTTCGAGCAATGGATCCGCGAGGACCCCGGGCAGTGGTTCTGCGGCAATCGCCGCTGGCCCAAGGACCGTCCGGCGGGAACACGGAATGCGGCGACACCCGACGGCAGGGCCGCCAGGTAATACCAGGGAGACAAGCCATGCCGATCCTGAGTGATGCGGTCAAGAAGATACTCATCATCGCTGCCACCGGTCCGCTGCCCCGGAGCGCGCGTATCAGCGCCCGGGAACGGCTGTTGGCCGACCTGGAATTCGGCATCGCCGAGCGGGCGGAACTGCTGATCATCGGCCATCCCAAGAGCGGCAACACCTGGCTCAAGGCCATGCTGTCACGGCTCTACCAGGTCCGGTACGGTATGCCCGACCGCCTGGTCAACAAGTCGGATGAATACTCCCGGCGCAACCCCGAGATCCCGCGGATGGCAGCCACCAACGGCTGTTACAGTTATGAGGGCGCGGTGGGCCGGGCGCTGACGCCCGAGGCCGCGGACAATCCGCTGAAGCACAAGGCGGTAATGTTGCTGGCGCGCAATCCCCTGGATATCGCCGTGTCCTGGTATATGCAATTCACCAAGCGCCAGTCCGCCCGCAAGCAGGAACTGATCAATCACAATCTCGACCGGCCTATCGACCGCCATACGGTGGAGATGTGGGACTTTGTCCGCCACAGCGAGATCGGGCTGCCGTTCCTGATCGAATATCTGAACACCTGGGCGCGGAACATCGAAGCGCTGCCCCGGGGGACCATCGTCCGCTACGAGGATCTGCGTCATCAGACCGCCGCGACCCTGGCGCGGGTGCTGGAACTCATGGGCGCCTCGTTCAGCGAGGAGGAGATCCGGGCCGCGGTCGAGTGGGGCTCGTTCGAGAATCTGCGCAAGCTGGAAGTGGAGGGGTATTTTCGCCAGGGCGGCATGACGCTCCGGAACAAAAAGGACGAGGAGAGTTTCAAGGTCCGCCGGGCCAAGGTGGGTGGCTACCGGGATTATTTCTCTGCCGAGCAGGTCGCGGAACTGGAGAGTCTGGTCGACGAGCACCTGTCACCCGTATTCGGCTACACCCCGGTCGGCCAGGTCTCGCCGGCCCCGGTCCAGGCCAGCGGCTAGCCCGGGTTATCCGTCATGGACCAACCCGGCGCCGGTCCCCGCACCTGGCTGGTGCTCGGCGACAAGCGCGGTGACAACGGCCAGGTGGAGGCCGTGGCCGCAGGGCTGCCCTGGGCCTGGGAGCGGCGATCCGTGCAGATGCGCCCCGAATGGGTCTATGGCAAGCCGCCGGTGCGCCCCTCCCTGGACCACATCGACCTGGAGAAATCCGATGCCCTGGATCCGCCCTGGCCGGATCTGATCCTCACCATCGGCCGGCGTCCCTCATCGGTCGCCCTGTGGATCCAGGAGCAGTCCGGTGGCCATAGCCGGATCGTCTATCTGGGCAAGCCTTCGACCCGGGCTGAACGCTTCGATCTGGTGGTGATCAGCGGCGAGATCCTGATGCCGCCCCTGGACAATATCCTCCGCACCGAGCTCCCGCTGATGCGCGTGGCCCACGACGAGGCCGAGCTGGCCGGCTGGCGCGAGAAACTTGCCAGCCTGCCGCGACCGCTGGTGGGTTTCCTGCTGGGCGGACCCACCAAGCCCTTTATCTACGATCGGGATGTGCTGGACCGGGTGCTGGCGCTGGCCCGGGAGGTGACCGACGGTCAGGGAGGGACCCCTTATCTCACGACCAGCCGCCGCACGCCCGACTGGTTCGCCGAGGCGCTGGAGCGCGAGCTGCCGGCCGGCAGTCAGCTTTTCCGGTGGGCTGCCGAGGCCCCGGACAATCCCTACCGGGGCATCCTCGGACTCGCCGACGGGCTGGTGGTCACCGCCGACAGCATCTCCATGCTGGTGGAAGCGATCGGCCTGGGCCGGCCGGCCGCGATCCTGCCGCTGCCGGTGGGTGTGACCGGGCGGCTGGATCTGGCGCGACGCGACGCTCTGGCCTGGCTGTTCGCGACCCGGGAGCAGGGCGCGGGCCCGCTGCGGCAAAATTTGGCACGGCTGCTGTACCGGGCGCGCCTCGTCTACCAGAGCCGCAATTTCCCGGCTTTCCAGCGGCAACTGGTGCGCAGCGGCCAGGCGGTGTGGGCCGGCCAGCCATTCGTACAACCCACGGCATCGCCCCAGGCGGACGTGGAGCGGATCGTCGACCGGATCCGGGCGCTGATGGGCGCCTGAGCTGCCGGAGTCCGGCCGCCTACATCTGGCGGCCGCTGCCGCGGGTCACCAGTTTCATCACCCGGGTAGCCAGGCGACTGAGATTCTGCGAGATACCGGCCATCTTCGTCGGCCGGTTCCAGCTCATCTGCACCATCCGCCGGGGACCCGCATAGCGCACATAGCCATGGAATGAGTGATCGCAGCGGCGGAAAGCGGTCAGGGAGCCGGCCAGCGGCGGGATCTGGGCGGCGTAATCCTCGATATCGTCTTTGGAGCGCAGGATGCGCAGCTGACCGCCGTCGCCTTCCCAGCCGTCGTTGAAATACACCAGGACGGTGACCACCTTGCTCCAGTGATCCGTATGGATACTGCCGTCGCTCATCTCCGAGAAGGTCCGCACGGTGACCGTGGTGGAGCAATCGGAGAGATCGACGCCGAATTTGTCCCCCAGGGCCTTGCTCATGGCCGGGCCGCACAACTGCTCCACGAAAGCGTCGAAGACCGGCCCGTGAGGGTAGCTTTCGTAGTCCTTGTTACCGGCGCTCGGGATCTGGGGATAGTCGTGGTTGACGGCGTCCACGACCTCGGGGTCGAGGAATCCCTTCACCACCAGGTGGTCGTAGGGGTCGCGCTGCAGGGTCGCGGCTGCCAGCTTGTCGAGATTCAACAGATTGTCCCGCACCGGCTCTGTGGCACGGGCGGCTGATGTGATTGCGCTGTTCATGGGTATCCTGCCGGTTTTACTGATCGGGCCAAACGGGAGACAATATCGCGTTACCGACGAGCGCCGTGCCGCCGACGGAGTCCCCGGGAGCCCCCTGGTCCCGGGTCCGCCCCGGTTCAACCCTGGGCGGCCGCGCCGGTCGTCTATATGAGGTCAGGATAGCCATGTTTCAGTCGATCTGGAAGAAGGTCTCGCGCCATGCGGTGCTCGGCGCCGTATTTTTCCTCCCCTACGAGAAGCGCCGGAAAATCGAGCGCTGGATCCGCGGCCGCTGGGAATCCAACAAGATCGCCGAGGCGGACTGGATCCTGGCCTCATGGGGCAAGAGCGGTCGCACCTGGCTGCGGGTGATGCTGTCTCGTTATTACCAGGTCCGGTTCGACCTGCCCGAGGGCATGCTGATCGGCTTCGACAACATGCACAAACGTAATCCCGGCGCCCCTCGGGTGTTCTTCACTCACGGCAACTATCTCAAGGATTACACCGGTCACACCGAAGACAAGCGCGATTTCTATGGCAAGAAGATCGTACTGCTGGTCCGGGATCCCCGGGATGTGGCCGTATCGCAGTTCTTCCAGTGGAAATACCGTATGCGGCCCCGCAAGAAGCGCCTCAACGATTATCCCGAGCACGGCGCCGATATCTCCATGTACGACTTCATGATGCACAGGGAGCAGGGCATGCCCCGCATCGTCGAATACTTCAACGGCTGGGCCGACGACATCGAGCGCCTGCCGGACATGCTGATCGTGCGTTACGAGGACATGAAGGCCCGTACCGCAGAGACGCTCAAGCGGATCGTGGAATTCACCGGCACCCCCGGCACCGACGACCAGATACAGACGGCGGTGGATTACGCGGCCTACGAGAACATGAAGAAGCTCGAGGAGAAACGCGCGTTCCGGCTCTCAGGCGGCCGCATGAAGCCCGGTGACGCCAGCAATCCGGATTCGTTCAAGGTGCGGCGCGCCAAGGTGGGTGGCTATCGGGACTACTACACCGACGAGCAGATCGCCGCCATCGATGGCTACATGACAGAACAGCTGTCGCCGCGTTTCGGTTACGCGGCCGAGCCCCTCAGCGACGCGGCGACGGAACCGGCCCAGGCGGCCGGCTGAGCGCAAGGGCAGCCGGCGCCCCGGGGCCGCCGGCAGTATCGTGATCAGGCCGCCAGCGGGGGCGTTCGACTGACCAGCTCCAGGGCGTCGTGGCGGAGATGGTTCTTCTCCATCTCCTCGCGCAGCATCTCCTCGGTGACGATGTTCTTCTCCAGGCACTCCCGTACGAGACCGAAGAAGAACCGCTCCTGGTTCGGATCCGGGTGTGCCTTGTAGCGGCCGGCCATGCCGTAGTCACCGAACAACGCCCGTCGCGCCCGCCGGATCCAGTGCCGGGGCGGGAACAGCTGGAACGTATCCGCCTGACGGTAGTCCACCGGCAGCCCGGTCTTCCAGGGCTGGGTCTTGCGCTTGGTGTTGTGCAGCAGCCGGGTCGCCGCATCCAGGTGGTCGAAGTCGTTCCAGGATTCCTCGAAGAAGCTGATGGTGTCCGGATCTTCCAGCTTGAGGCACACCCAATCCATGTAATCCCGGGTGAAGTCGAACATGGCATTGAACTGCTCTTCGACTCTCCAGTGGGTCAGCTTGGCGCAGTCCAGCAGCATCACGCTGCTGGCCATGCAACCCCGCTTTCCCTTGGAGCCGGATTTTGGCCGGCACATGATGGATGCCCCTTCCATATCCCGGGTCAGCAGCTCCCACACGTCGCCGACGGCGAATACGTCAGGATCGACGACCACGGCGCGACCCTGATAGCCCATCAGTTCCGGGGGCATAAAGCGCAACGGCGTAAAGGATTGCAGGTCATCGTTGAGCCAGGCGCGCTTGTCGCCGTCGCGCAGATAGAGTTCACCCTCCCGGCGATGCATAAAGGGATAGTCGCGGGTGTGGATGAACTTCACGTCGAATTCGCCCGCACGGGCCGAATTCCGCTCAAAGGAGTACTTGCTGACGACGGCGCCGAGCCATTGCTTGTGGTTCGTATGGATGAATACGGTGGGTTTGCTGCTCTCCATATCGAGCTCCCGTCCTTGTGTTCAGGAATAAACGCCTATTTTCCCCCCTTGGCTGGCGAAAATCTATCCGCCCGCCCGTGGCCGCCGCGGCCGGGAGGGGAACATCCGGTCGTATACACTTGCCGCCAGGGGGAGGCGGCGCCCTGCACGGCGCTGCCCGTGGAAATGCTTGTGCCGAGGTGGCTGCCGATGCTTGCGAGAATCCGTGTTCTGATGAGTCTGGCGATCTGCCTGACGGTCACCGGGCCCGCCGCCGGGGCGGTACCTCAGGGCGACGAGTCGGCAGTGCGCCCCCGGGTCGGACTGGTCCTCAGTGGCGGCGGCGCTCGCGGCGGCGCCCATGTAGGCGTCCTGCAGGTTCTGGAAGAGATGCGGGTCCCGGTGGACTACGTGGCCGGAACCAGCATGGGGGCCACCGCCGGGGGGCTCTACGCCTCCGGCATGAGTCCCGGGGCGATCATCCGGGCCCTGGATGACATCAACTGGGAGGCGGTGCTCGACGATCGCGAGGAGCGCAAGGACCGCAGCTTCCGGCGCAAGCTCGATGACCGCCTGCTGCCGGTCCGCGCCAAGCCAGGCGTGGATGTGCGCCATGCGGAACTCAAGTTCCCGGCGGGCCTGATCCAGGGACAGAAGATCGGATTGCTGCTGCGGAATCTGACCCTGCCGGTAGCCGGGGTGTCGGACTTCGACCAGCTGCCGATCCCGTTCCGTGCGGTGACCACGGATATCGGCGAGGGCATTCCCTACGTGGTCGGCAGCGGCAACCTGGCGGA
>JASFJM010000153.1:0-6368 GCA_050122055.1 Gammaproteobacteria bacterium
TGGCCGTCCGGTACATGATCGATCAGGGATTCTCCCAGGCCAATGCGGCTTCGGTCGACCGGTATTTCCTGGCTCTGATGGCTGTTGCCACCGTGCTGGCACTGGCCACCGCCGCCCGTTATTACATGGTCACCTGGCTGGGCGAACGGGTCGTGGCTGACATACGGCGCAAGGTCTTCGACCACATGCTGGGACTCAGCGCGACTTTCTTCGAGACCACGCGCACCGGAGAGATCCTCTCACGACTGACATCCGACACCACGGTGCTGCAGGCCGTGGTCGGCTCCGGGGCGTCGATCGCCCTGCGCAACCTGTTCCTGCTGGTTGGCGGGTTCACCATGCTGCTGGTCACGAGTCCGTCCATGACCGGGACCATCGTACTGATGATCCCCATCGTGTTGCTCCCCATCATCCTGTTCGGCCGCCGGGTGCGACGCCTGTCCCGGGCCAGCCAGGATCGCATCGCCGACACCAGCGCCATGGCCAGCGAGGTGCTCGGGGCGATGCAGACCGTGCAGGCTTACGTGCGCGAGTCCTGGGAATCCGCGCGCTTCGCGGAGGCGGTGGAAGACGCCTTCCGCACGGCACTGCGCCGGATCCGGGCGCGGGCGCTGCTGACGGCGGTAGCCATCGTCTTTATCTTCGGCTCCATCGTATTGGGCCTCTGGTTCGGCGCCCGGGCAGTGATCAGCGGACAGGTGAGTGCCGGTGAACTGGGCCAGTTTGTGCTCTATTCCATCCTCACGGCCGGATCGCTGGCGGCCCTGAGCGAGGTCTGGGGTGAGCTGCAACGGGCGGCCGGCGCCATGGAGCGCATCATGGAATTGCTGGCGACCGAGGCGGACGTCAGGGATCCCGCCGAACCGGTGGCGCTGCAGACCGGCCGCGGCCGGATCAGCGTGGACGATATCAGCTTTTCCTATCCGTCCCGCGCCGATGAACTGGCGCTGGATCATGTCAGTTTCGAGGTCAGCCCCGGGGAGACGGTGGCCCTGGTCGGTGCTTCCGGAGCCGGCAAGACCACAGTGTTCCGGCTGCTGCTGCGCTTCTATGATCCGGATGGCGGCCGGATACTGCTCGACGGCACCGATATTGCCGCCGCGCGTCTGGCCGAAGTGCGGGAGCGCGTCGGCATCGTGCCTCAGGAGACCGTGATCTTCTCCACCAGCGCCATGGAAAACATCCGTTACGGACGACCGGCGGCGAGCGATCAGGAAGTGATCGAGGCGGCCCGCGCGGCCATGGCGGACGAGTTTATCCAGCCGCTTCCCCAGGGCTATCAGACCCACCTTGGCGAGCGCGGCGTGCGTCTCTCCGGGGGCCAGCGCCAGCGCGTTGCCATCGCCCGGGCGATCCTCAAGAATCCGCCGGTGCTGCTGCTGGACGAAGCCACCAGCGCCCTGGATGCGGAGAACGAACTCAAGGTGCAGGACGCCCTCGAGCACCTGATGAGCAACCGCACCACACTGATCATCGCCCATCGGCTGGCTACGGTGATAAAGGCTGATCGGATCCTGGTGATGGACGGCGGCAGGATCGTGGCCACCGGCAGCCACGCGGATCTGCTGACCCAGGGGGGTATCTATGCGCGCCTCGCCGAGCTGCAGTTCGGCGAAGGAGAGCGGGTGCGGAGAGCAGCCGGCGCCTAGTCGGGGCGCCTGCCGCCCAGGAACAGTATGGCCACGAGCAACAGCAGCTGGATCATGGCCTGGGCCGCCGGCTCCGGCTCCCGGTAAGCCACCGACGCCGCCAGCTCGCCCAGGCTGATCACGGCCAGCAGCCCCAGCGCGAAGCGCCGCGT
Source organism: Gammaproteobacteria bacterium (assembly GCA_050122055.1). Lineage (GTDB taxonomy): Bacteria > Pseudomonadota > Gammaproteobacteria > Steroidobacterales > XN24 > CAMYOC01. Next base: position 1,802 of record JASFJM010000153.1, read on the forward strand.
CCCTGGACGCAGCAGGGCGACCCCGCCGGCGATCTGCAGGGCGCCCAGCACATAGACCGGCCATGCCGGGAAATCCAGCACCGCCAGACGCAGCATCACCAGGTCGGGAGCCGCCAGCAGATATAAGCCGCCGGCGCTGAACACCACGGCGGCAGCCACGGCGAGCACGCCGGCCAGCCACGGCGGGCGCCCCGCTTCGACGCTCAAGATTCTGCGACCCGGTCGAAGATGCCGGCCATCTGGCGCTCGGCCCAGCTGATCATGCGGGGACTCTCCATAAAGCCGCAATGGCCACCCCGCTCGGTCACCGTGATGGTCAGGGCCGCGGGCCGGGCCAAACGCTCGATATCGATCGAGGGGATGACCGGATCGTCCCGGGATGTGATCAGATGAGTCGGGACCTGCAAGGGCGTCAGCACATCCCCGGTGACGGCGTACCCCTTGAGATAGCTGTTCAGATCGGCAAAACCGGAGTAACGCTCGACGAAGAACTCGGTCATCGCGGTCAGGGTCTGCAGTTCATGGAGGCTGCTGAAATCATAGAGCTCGGGGAAACACTGCGCCTTGCGCAACAACGAGCGGCGCCACTTGCGGATGAAATAGGTCCGGTACGCGGCCCAGCCGCTCTCCAGGGCCTCCAGCGTGTGGGCCGGCTCCAGCACCGGACACACGGCGACGATCTGACGCAGGTTGATCCCCGCCGCCGGCGCGCGCACGCCGACGCGCAGGGCGAAATTACCGCCGAGGGAATACCCCCCGAGGAGCAGCGGCACATCCGGGAACATCTCGCCGATCCGGGCCACCGCCGCCACCACTTCGTCGATGCGGTTGGAATGGAACAACTCCGGGTTCAGATGGTGGCTGGGACCGTGGTCCCGGAGATTCAGCCGGAACACGTCGAATCCCCGCTGCCGCAGATAGTGGGCGGTGGACAGCTGGTAGAGGGAATCCGAGCTGCCCTCCCAGCCGTGGATGAGCACCGCAAGCCCCCGGGGCGGTCGCTGGTCGGCGCGGCAGCGAGGCGAGAAATATCCATGCAGGCGGATGCCGTGACCACAATCCACCAGCACGTCGGTGGAACTGCGCAACAGGTCCCGGACCCGCCGCTCGACCAGCGGCCGCCGCACGGGCAGGCTGGCGAGCACGGATTGCACGTGTCTGCCGGCCATCAACCGGGGTGGGGCGAACGGTTCCAGGCCGGGCACCCCGGCCGTCGTCTCGATCACGGGAATCAGTCCTCTCGCCGGAAGGCCGGTGGCCCGGCCATGAACTCAGCGATCATCAGGTTCGAGTTCGACAAGATCGCCGAACATCTTCTGCGCGGCCCGCTCGGTGCTCCAATAGAACACCCCGGGCATCAGGCGTTTGAAATGATAGGCGAGCCGCGCTTCGTTATGCGCGAACACGAACAGCTCGTCCTTCTCCATGGCGCGATAGACCGCGTCGGCCACGTCGTCCGCGTCCAGCGACGAGCGCCGCATGAGCTTGTCCGCCATATCTCTGACACCGGTCGCGGGTCCCCGGTAAGACTCCATCAGATTGGTGGCGAAGAACGAAGGGCATACCACGGTGACGCCGATGCCGAACCGGCGCACCTCATTTCGCAGGGTCTCGGACAGGGCGATCATGCCGGCCTTGGCCACGTTGTAGCTGGCCATGCCCGGGGATTGCACGATGCCTGCCGCCGACGCCACGTTGATGACATACCCGGATCGCTGCGCCTGCATCGACGGCACCAGGGCCCGGCACATGCGCACCGCGCCGAGCAGATTGGTGTCGATCATCCATGACCAGTCTTCCATGGGCGTGTCGATGACCGTGCCCGCGGCCGCTACGCCGGCGTTGTTGATCAGCACGTCCACCCCACCCCATGCTTCATCGACCTCTGCCGCCGCGTCGCTGACGCTGGCGTCCGAGGTGATATCGCAATGCAGGACCAGGGCCTCGCCGCCAGCCGTCTCGACTTCCTCGGCCGCCTCCATCGCCCGGGCATCATTGACGTCCGCCACGGCCACCCGGCATCCCTCGCGGGCGAATCGCAGCGCCATGGCGCGGCCCAGACCGCTGGCCGATCCGGTGATGAATACCCGCTGTCCCTGTTCGCTCATGCGATGTACCTGCCCGGAGAAAAGGGGAGATAATGCACGATTCGCCCCTGTTGGCAAGGCGAGCCGGCACCGATTGACACCCGGAGAGAGCCTTCCTATGGTCACCCGACCCAGGCCAGATCCCAGGCACAACCGGATATCCCGATGGCCGTCATCTATCTGATCCGTCATGGTCAAGCCGCCTTCGGCGACAGCGATTATGACCAGCTCTCGCCGATCGGCGAGCGCCAGGCGCGTATCGTCGGTCATCACGTGCGTCGCTGCCTGCCGCATCTGGACGGGATTTGCTCGGGCGGCCTGGTGCGCCAGGACCGCACGGCGGAGATCGCCCGCGCATCGATGGGCGATTCGCCACCGCCGCTGCGGACGGTGCCGGAATTCGCCGAGTACGACCATGTGGCCCTGTTCAAGGCCTATCTGCCAACGTTTCTTGCCGATCCCGGGAACGCGGTGGACAGCCTCGAGGACCTGCTGGCCGACAGCAAGCTGCTGGAGCGGGCGCTGCGCCACGTGCTCTCCAGCTGGATGAACGGCCTGCCCCATGAAGGCGCGCCGGTCCAGTCATGGCCCGATTTCTGCCAGGGCGCCGTCGATGCGGTGGAACGGCTGCTGGGCAGCCTCGGAACCCGCGCCCGGGTGGCGGTATTTACCTCCGGCGGCATCATCACCGCACTGCTGCGCTCGGTCCTCGGCCTGTCCCAACGGCGGGCGCTGGGGCTGACGGTCAGCCTGTACAATGCATCCATCACCCAGTTCTATTTCCCCCGAGGGCGCCCGGTCGCCGAGGCGCTGCTGATGGGTTACAACAACATCACTCACCTGGAGATGACCGGAGACCGTGACCTGATCACGTTCCGTTGAAAACCATGGATTTTGCCGTCGACCCGGAAACGGAAACCCGCCTCGCCGAGATACGTGCCTTCGTGGACGCGAACCTCGTCCCCCTCGAACCGCTCCTGCTGGCCGCCCGCTGGGATGAGCTGGGCCCCGCCCTGGAGGCACAGCGGGAGGCCGTCCGCGGATCAGGTTGGTGGGCCCCGAACCTGCCGGCCGCAGCCGGTGGCACCGGCGCCGACCTGGTCGAGCTGGGTTTGTGGTCGGAGGAACTGGGTCGCTCGCCCCTGGGCCACTTCGTGTTCGGCTGCCAGGCTCCCGACGCCGGCAATGCGGAATTGCTGCTGCTCCACGGCAGCGACGAGCAGAAATCCCGCTTCCTGGGACCCCTGGCCAGCGGCCGGATCCGCAGCTGTTTTTGCATGACCGAGCCGGAGTTCGCCGGATCCAACCCGGTGGAGATGGGCACCCGGGCGGTCCGGGATGGCGACGACTATGTGATCGACGGCCACAAGTGGTTTGCCACCGCAGCCCATGAGGCGGATTTCGCCATCGTCATGGCCGTCACCGATCCGGACGCGCATCGCTATGAGCGTGCCAGCATGATCCTGGTGGAATGCGACAACCCGGGGTTCCGGCTGGTACGAAACATCCCGGTCATGGGCCACGGCGGTCACGGGTACTTCAGCCACGGCGAGGTCCGTCTGCAAGGATGCCGGGTGCCCGCCACGAACCTGCTGGGCCGGCCGGGCGCGGGCTTCGTCATGGCCCAGGAGCGTCTGGGACCGGGCCGTATCCATCACTGTATGCGCTGGCTCGGCATCTGCCGCCGGGCGCTGGAGATGATGTGCGACTATGCCCTGAAACGGGAACTGGCGCCGGAGCGCCCGCTGGCCTCGCAGCAGCTGGTACAGGCGTGGATCGCCGAATCGAGCGCCGAACTCCACGCCGCCAGGGCGCTGGTTCTCGAGGCCGCATGGCGGATCGAGAAGCACGGATTCAAGGCCGCCCGGGATCACATCTCCATGATCAAGTTCCTGACCGCCAATACTCTGCAACGGGTCGTCGACCGGGCGGTTCAGGTCCATGGCGCGCTGGGCGTCACCGACGATACCGTGCTGGCGTTCTGGTATCGGGAGGAGCGCGCTGCCCGCATCTACGACGGGCCGGACGAGGTGCACAAGCTGTCCCTGGCCAGACATCTGTTGAAGGCCCGGCAGGCCCGGAGCTGAGCCTTGGCTTCGGCAAACGAGACTACCCGGCCGCGGCCGGGGGAAGAACTGGATGCGGAGCGGGTAAGGGCGTTCCTCGACCAGGCGCTGCCGGATTTCGCGGGCCCGGTGGACATCCGCCAGTTTCCCGGTGGTGCCTCCAATCTCACCTATCTGCTGCGGCTAGGCGACCGGGAACTGGTGCTGAGGCGCCCGCCTTTTGGCACCAAGGCCCGCAGTGCCCACGATATGAGCAGGGAATACGGGGTCCTGCGGCGGCTCCACCGGGTTTTCCCTTACAGCCCCCAACCCCTGGCCCTGTGCGAAGACGTCTCGGTGCTGGGAGAGCCGTTCTATGTGATGGAGCGGTTGAACGGGATCATCCTCAGGCGCGAACTGCCCAGGGGGCTGACC
>JASFJM010000154.1:0-6310 GCA_050122055.1 Gammaproteobacteria bacterium
GCGGGTCCAGCAGTCGCAGTGATTCCACCACCCGCGGGTCCGTCTGCTTGCCGGTCAGGGCGATGGTGTTGAAGTCGCGTTTCATGGACATCTCGGCCGGGACATTAGCAGGATTTTGCCCGATCGGTCTGCATCCGCCCACGGCCTCCTGCGCCGGGACCACGCCGGATGTCCTCCCTTGACCCCCCGGGACAGGGTTGCTAGCGTCGGGAATTGGCCCGACGGGGCTGTCCGGATCACGGGAGAGATGACGGCAAACCCGGCTTACGAAGACCTTTCCGAACGCGCCCAGCATCTGTTGAAGGTACTGGTCGCCCGCTACATCCGCGAAGGCCAGCCGGTGGGATCGCGCACCTTGTCGAAGGACTCGGGTCTGGACCTGTCGCCGGCCACCATCCGCAACGTCATGTCGGATCTGGAAGAGATGGGGTTCGTGGGTTCGCCCCACACCTCCGCCGGCCGCGTGCCCACCCCCAAAGGCTATCGTTTCTTCGTCGATACCCTGGTCAACTTCGAGCCCCTGACGGACATCGAGACCGCGCGGCTGCAGCAGGGCCTGGCGGAGCAGGTGTCTTCGGATCAGGATCTGGTGCAGGCGGCGTCCGGTCTGCTGTCCCGGCTCACCCACATGGCCGGCGTCGTGACCCTGCCGCGGCAGGTGGTCGGCTCATTGCGGCAGATCGAGTTCCTGCCCCTTTCGGACCGACGGGTGCTCGCGATCCTGGTGATCAACGAAAAGGAAGTACAGAACCGGATCCTTGACGTGGACCGGGATTACGGCGAGGACGAGCTGCGCAGGGCGGCCAATTATCTGAACGCCAATTTTGCCGGCAAGACCCTGATGAGCGTCCGCGAGGAGCTGCTCACCGGCCTGCAGCGGACCCGGGAATCCATGAACCGGCGCATGCTGGACGCCATCCATATCGCCCAGCGGGTGTTCGAGGTCGGTGGCGACGGGCAATCCGCATACTGCCTGGCCGGCGAGACCAATCTGATGGACTTCGCCGAACTGTCGGACGTGGACAAGCTCAGGGAGCTGTTCGATGCCTTCAGCCGGCAGCGTGACCTCATCCACCTGCTCGATCGCTGCATGGCGGGTTCGAATCTGCAGATCTTTATCGGCGAGGAATCCGGCTACCGGATCCTGGGGGACTGCAGCGTGGTGGCCGCGCCCTACTCGGTGGAGGACGAGGTGGTCGGCGTACTCGGTGTGATCGGACCCACGCGCATGGCCTACGAGCGGGTGATACCCATCGTCGACATCACCGCGAAAATTCTGGGCAGCGCCTTGAATTCCCGGGATTGATCCCCACATCCCGCGACAGGGTTTCAAGTAACGGATTCACAACGGGCTGCCGGCCCCGGCGGCCCCTCTTCGTGCAAGCCGGGAGTGCATATGATCAAGGATTCAGGGGCGGCAGGCGCCGCCGGCCAGGACCCGTCCGAAACGTCGCCCGAGCACCAGGCCAGCCCGGAGGCCGCGGCCGGTGAGGCGTCGGCGGCCCCGGAGCCGGCGACGGCAGCGCTGGAGCAGGAGCTGGCGGATCTGAGGGACCAGCGCCTGCGGGATGCGGCGGAACTGGAAAACGTGCGCCGGCGCGCCGCCCGGGATATCGAGAATGCTCACCGCTACGGCACCGAACGCTTTGCCGGCGAGCTGCTGACCGTGGCCGACAGCATGGAGATGGGTCTGCAATCGGTCCCGCCCGATCAGGCCGACAGCGCCCTGGCCGAGGGCCTGAAAGCGACCAAGAAACAGCTCGACCAGTGTCTGGCCAAGTTCGGGATCGCGAGCATCGATCCCCAGGGCCAGGCGTTCGATCCCGAGGAGCACGAGGCCATGGCCACCCAGCCCACCGGCGACCAGCCGCCCGGCACCGTGATCCTGGTGGTGCAGAAGGGCTATCGGATCCATGATCGCCTGCTGCGTCCGGCCCGGGTGATCGTGTCCCGGGAACTGGATGGCTGAGCCGGCCTTGATTTGAGCAGCCGCGGCCCCATCTAGCCGGGTAAGAGAATTTTCGACCTTTTTATTTCACATCAAAGATCTGGAGACGCAACTCATGGGCAGAGTCATCGGTATCGACCTCGGCACCACCAACTCCTGCGTGGCGGTGATGGAGGGCAAGAACCCGAAAGTAATCGAGAACAGTGAGGGTGACCGCACCACGCCGTCGGTGGTGGCCTTCACCAAGGACGATGAGGTACTGGTGGGCCAGTCGGCCAAGCGCCAGGCCGTTACCAACCCGGCCAACACCCTGTTCGCCGTCAAGCGTCTGATCGGCCGCCGGTACGGCGACGAGGTCGTGGCCCGGGACAAGGACATGGTGCCCTACAACATCGTCGAGGCCGACAACGGCGATGCCTGGGTCGAGGCCCATGGCAAGAAGATGGCGCCGCCGGAGATCTCCGCGCGGGTGCTGATGAAGATGAAGAAGACCGCCGAGGACTATCTCGGCGAGCCGGTCACCGAGGCGGTGATCACCGTGCCGGCGTATTTCAACGATTCCCAGCGCCAGGCGACCAAGGATGCCGGCAAGATTGCCGGTCTCGAGGTCAAGCGCATCATCAACGAGCCCACCGCGGCCGCGCTGGCCTACGGTCTGGACAAGCAGCGCGGTGACCGCAAGGTGGCAGTCTATGACCTGGGTGGCGGGACCTTCGATATTTCCGTCATCGAGATCGCCGACGTGGACGGCGAGCACCAGTTCGAGGTGCTGGCCACCAACGGCGACACCTTCCTCGGTGGCGAGGACTTCGATCTGCGCATCATCGAATATCTGGCGAGCGAGTTCGAGAAAGAGAGCGGCATCGATATCCGCAGGGACCCGCTGGCCATGCAGCGGCTGAAGGAAGCGGCCGAGAAGGGCAAGATCGAGCTGTCGTCTTCCCAGCAGACCGAGATCAACCTGCCGTATATCACCGCCGACGCCAGCGGCCCGAAGCATCTGAACATCAAGCTGACCCGGGCCAAGCTGGAGTCGCTGGTGGAGTCACTGATCACGCGCACCATCGAGCCCTGCCGGATCGCGGTCAAGGATGCGGGTCTCTCGGTCAACGAGATCGACGACGTGATCATGGTCGGCGGCCAGAGTCGGATGCCCAAGGTGCTGGATGCGGTCAAGGATTTCTTCGGCAAGGATCCGCGCCGGGACGTCAACCCGGACGAGGCGGTCGCCATCGGCGCGGCGATCCAGGCCGGCGTGCTCTCGGGCGACGTCAAGGATGTGCTGCTGCTGGACGTCACCCCCTTGTCCCTGGGTATCGAGACCCTGGGCGGCGTGATGACCAAGCTGATCGAAAAGAACACCACTATCCCGACCAAGGCACAGCAGGTGTTCTCGACCGCTGACGACAACCAGACCGCGGTCACGATCCACGTGCTCCAGGGTGAGCGTGACCGGGCGCAGGACAACAAGTCGCTGGGCCGCTTCGATCTGGCCGACATCCCGCCGGCGCCCCGCGGCGTGCCCCAGGTCGAGGTCAGCTTCGATATCGACGCCAACGGTATCCTCAACGTGTCCGCCAAGGACAAGGCCACCGGCAAGGAGCAGAACATTGTCATCAAGGCTTCCTCCGGTTTGAGCGACGACGAGATCGATCGCATGGTCCAGGATGCCGAGGCTCACGCGGCCGAGGACAAGAAGTTCCGCGAACTGGTGGAGACCCGTAACCAGGCCGATGCGCTGCTGCACGCCACCGAGAAGACCCTGTCCGACCTCGGTGACAAGGTGACGGCGGAGGAACGCGCCAGCATCGAGTCGGCAACCGCGGATCTCAAGGAAGCGCTGAAGAGCGACGACAAGAGCAAGATCGAGACCAAGGCTCAGGCACTGGCTGAGGCCTCATCCGGTCTGGCCCAGCGGGTCTACGCCGAACAGGCCCAGGAGTCTGCCGCTGCGGGCGAAGCCCAGCCGGAAGCGGGCAAGCCCGACGAGGATGTGGTGGACGCGGAATTCGAAGAAGTGAAAGAAGACAAGTAGGATTCATGACTGATGGGCGGTGCGGGTGTTACACCCGCACCGCTTTGCATATCGGCCGGGTACAGACCGGCGACCTGGCGACGGCGGAAGGCCCATGGCAAAGCGCGATTATTACGAAGTGCTCGACCTGGCGCGCAACGCGACCGAGGCTGAGATCAAACGCGCCTATCGTCGATTGGCCATGAAATATCATCCGGACCGGAATCCGGACCAGGAGGACGGCGACGGGCGCTTCAAGGAGGCCAAGGAGGCCTACGAAGTGCTCAGCGATCCGCGCAAGCGGGCGGCCTATGACCAGTTCGGTCACGCCGGGCTCTCCGGCGGCGGGGCCGGCCCGGGCGGTTTCAGCGCCGGCGATGCCTTCAGCGACATCTTCGGCGACGTGTTCGGCGATATCTTCGGCGGCGGCCGCCGCGGGCGTTCGCGCGTGTTCCGTGGCGCCGATCTGCGTTACGAGCTGGATCTGGAGCTGGAGCAGGCCGCTTTCGGCGATACCGTCACCGTCACCATCCCGGTGATGAGCGAGTGCGGCAGCTGCGGAGGTAGCGGCGCCGAACCGGGGAGCACCCCCAAGACCTGCGACACCTGCGGGGGCCAGGGCGCGGTGCGGATGCAGCAGGGTTTCTTCTCCGTCCAACAGTCCTGCCCCCGCTGTCGCGGCACCGGCACGGTCATCGACGACCCCTGCGGCGAATGCCGGGGCCAGGGCCGGGTCCGGGAAACCCGCTCGCTGTCGGTCAAGGTGCCGGCGGGCGTCGATACCGGCGACCGCATCCGTCTCGGCGGCGAGGGCGAAGCCGGTCGCAATGGCGGTCCGCCCGGCGATCTCTACGTGGAGATCAACGTGCGCCCGCACAGGATATTCGAACGCCAGGGCGCCGATCTGGCCTGCGAGGTGCCGATCAGTTTTGCCACCGCCGTACTCGGCGGCTCGGTGGACGTGCCGGCCCTGGCCGGCCAGGTCAACCTCAAGATCCCGGAAGAGACCCAGTCGGGCAAGGTGTTCCGTCTGCGCGGCAAAGGCGTCAAGCCGGTGCGTGGGGGCTCCGTCGGCGATCTGCTGGTGCGGGTCGTGGTGGAGACGCCGGTCAAGCTCAGCCGCGAACAGCGGCGATTGTTGAAGGACTTCGACGAATCCATCCAGTCCAGTTCCGAGAGCCACAGCCCCAGAGAGCGCGGCTGGCTCGATGGCGTAAAGGAATTCTTCGAGCGCCTGGGATCCTCTTCGTGAGCGGCGCCCCGGCGCTGAAGATCGCGGTGGCCGGTGCCGGCGGGCGCATGGGCGGCACCGTGACGGCAGCGCTGGCTGAGGCCCGGGACCTCAACTTGAGCGGTGCGCTTCTGGCGCCGGGGGATCCCCGGGAGGGCCACGAGGTCGGCGCTCCTCCTGACCTGCCGGCGAGCGGCGTCCGCTTCACCACCGACCCGGCCGAGGCCATCGGCGGTGCCGATGTCTTGATCGACTTTTCGCTGCCCGAAGGCACCATGACAGTGCTGGAGGTCTGTCTGGATGCCGGCCTGCCGCTGGTCTGCGGTGTCACCGGTCTGGACGAGGCCTCGCGCGACCGCTTGCGGGCCGCCGGCGGCAAGATCCCGGTCCTGCTGGCGGCGAACATGAGTGTTGGCGTGAATCTGATGATCCACCTGAGCCGCGTCGCGGCGGCAGCGCTGCCGGGTTTCGATGCGGAGATCTCGGAGATCCACCATCGATTCAAGCGCGACGCGCCGTCGGGGACCGCCCTGGCGATCGGCGAGGCGGTGGATCAGGGCCGGGGCGGGGGATCGGGCAGCGAAATAGGCCGCGGTCCCGGCGATGGGCCCCGGGAAACGGGCGCGATCGGCTACGCATCGCTGCGGGCCGGCGACGTCGTCGGTGAACACACTCTGCTGCTGGCGGGAGACGGGGAGCGTCTTGAGATCACCCACCGGGCCGGTGACCGGATGGCCTTCGCCGCGGGCGCCCTGAGGGCGGCACGCTGGCTGGCCGGGCGGCCGCCGGGCTTCTACGGCATGGATCACGTCCTCGGGCTGACGGTTTGAATGATGGACACCCCCGCGGCGGCTCAAGTAAAATTCCGGATTGCCCGAGGCCTGAATTGACCGAGCGGGATGGGACCGGATGACGGACCCTTCCCGCTTTGTGCATGGGCCGGTGACGGGTCAGCCACGGCGTTTACGGGGGTCTTAGTGAGCACACCAGCAGTGCTGGCGCTGGAAGACGGAACCGTCTTCCACGGTGAGTCCGCGGGCGCGGATGGCAGCGCCGTTGGTGAAGTGGTCTTCAATACGGCGATGACGGGATACCAGGAGATCCTCACCGATCCCTC
>JASFJM010000155.1:0-6293 GCA_050122055.1 Gammaproteobacteria bacterium
GCCCGCCGCCGTGATGGTGTCGATCACATGAGCCTGGGGCACGTAACCGGCTTTCGCTTCCTCGGCTATATCCACATCGCCGGGGCCCCGCGCCGAAAGCGGCTCGCCACGATGCTGCACGACACCCAGCACCCCGCCCGGCTTCAGGACCCGGAAGGCGGCATCCAGAAACGCCTCGAGCTGTCCGCCCAGGATCAGGCTGTGGATGTTGCGGAAGGTGACGACCATATCGGCGGAGCCGTCCTGTCCCAGGGCGTTGCCGGCACCCTTGCCCCAGGCCATGAGTTTTACCTGGTCATAGACGTCGGGGCGGCTCGCCAGCTTTTCGACGAATCCCCGATAGTTGCGGGTCCGGTAGTCGGACCCGGTGTTCTCCCCGTAATGGGCGGCGACGAGCTTGCCGCTGCCGCGCAGGGCCGGTGCCAGGATCTCGGTATACCAGCCGCCACCGGGCCAGAATTCCACCACCGTCATATGGGCTTCTATGCCGAAGAACTCCAGCGTGGCGCGAGGATGCCGATAGCCGTCCCGGGCCTTGTTTTCGGCCGAGCGTTGATTGCCGTTGAGAGCAGCATCCAGGGCCTGGCCGGTCTCCGCGTCCATGGCCGCACAGGGAGCGGACAGCATCGTCAGCATCAGGGCGGCTGCCAGCGTTGCACGTCTTGCGAGCATTTCTTGGATCCTCGGGGTGATGGTCGGACAGGGCGCCATATACTAGCGCATCTCGACCACCGGGCGTGGCCACCCGCAGGCGCCTGTGTTAAAAGGGCGCCTCGATGCGAGGACCACGATGACCCGGAACACCTTTCCGCTGACCCTGGACAACAGCCTGGAACTCACGCCGACGGTCAGGCAATTCGCCTTCCGGCGGGCCGATCGGGAGCCGTTCGAATTCACCGCCGGGCAGTTCATCAATCTGCATTGGGACCGGGAAGGCCACCGCACCCACCGCAGCTACAGCGTGGTTACCCAGCCCGGGACCTCGGATGTGATCGAGATCGCGGTGGCGCCGGTGGAGGGCGGCTTCGCCACGGAGAAATTGTTCGGGCTCAGGCCCGGAGACATGGTGGAGGGCAGCGGACCCTATGGCCGCTTCGTGCTCCGGGAAGATCCACCGTGCCGCTATCTGCTCGTGGCCACGGGCACCGGGGTGACCCCCTACCATTCGATGTTGCCCGAACTGGAGCGGCTGCTGGGGCAGAACGGGCACAGCGTGGAACTGTTGCTGGGCGTGCGAAGCAGGCAGGAACTCCTGTATGCCGATGCCTTCCGCGGTCTTGCCGGCCGCAGCGAGCGTTTCCGATTCCGCGCCTGCTACAGCCGGGAGCTGCCGGCCGATGCCGAGGAATGGGAGAGCGAGGGCTATGTGCAGCACCGGTTCGCGGCGCTGGAGCCGGATCCGGAACGCGACATCGTCTATCTGTGCGGCAATCCCAACATGGTGGACGAGGCCGTGGAGATGCTGAAGGAGAAGGGCTTCGGCGTCCGCCAGGTGCGCCGGGAAAAATATCTGTCCGCCCGGAACTGATTGGCTCGGGCCGGCGGCGCTGGGTTCAGCCGCCGCTATGCTCTGCTCCGATGTCTTCCAGCCAGCGCGTCCGGGTCTTGAGGAAATGCTGGACGCCGTCGATCTCGGCGGCACGCATGTCCGGATGCCAGGCCTCGAAGATAAACACGGCGCGCTCCCGGTCGCTCCGGTTCCAGGCTTCGTGCAAAAAGCTGTCATCGAAGGCCAGCACCTTGCCTTCCTCCCAGCCTCGCGTCTCGTCACCGACCCGGATGCCGCAGTCCGGCGGGATGATCAGGCCCAGATGGATGGTAAGGCGGCCGTTCATCTGGCCGAGATGGGGGATGATGTGCTCGCCGGGGGCCAGCACCGAGAAGAAGGTCTCCGGCATCCAGCCCTCGGCCACCGGCAACGGCAGGGAATCCATCAGCGCGGCGGTTTGCGGACAGCGAGCGCAGTGATCGTCGATCCGGAATCCCTTGTGGAGGTGATACGCGCTCCACGACAGGTTGCCGGCCAGATGAGAGAAATCGGTGCCTTCCGGTGTCCTGGCCTCCTGGCCCTGGGTGCCGTGCAGGTACGGTGTGAAATCCGCCCGGTCGGGGAGCAGGGCCTCCAGCTCCGCCCTCACCGCCGGGAACGCTTCTTCCACCCGGGGGACCCATTCGAACTGATCGCGCTCGAACCAGGGGATGGGGCGCAGACCCGGGATGAAGAAGAACTCCGGTCGCTGCTGGGGATGGTCATACTGGCGCTGGCGTTCGCCCGCGAGGATCTGCAAAGCGACGTCGATCCGGGTCAGCTCCCCGGCCGGGTAACGATCCCGGAGGTAGGTGCGGGTAAGCTCCAGCAGTTGCCGGTACTGGCCCTGCAGCGTGCGGTGCATGAGCTCCACGTCGCCGCGGATCGCCGACGGCAGACGCCGGTCCTGCAGCGCGTGGCCGACCGGTCCGGTGATCGACACGATTCCCTGATAGGTGCGTACCGCCGAGTCACGATCACCCAGGGCCAGACAGCATCCACCCAGCTTCAACAGGGCAGGGACGTGATCGGGCTTCAGTCCGACCGCCCTGGAATAGGCGGTCCGCGCTTCGTCGAGGCGATGGAGTCGCTGCAGCACCGTCCCGCGCCTGAAGTGCACTTCGGCATCATCCGGATGATGGCCGACTGCCGTATCCAGCCACTGAAGGCAGGCGTCCAGGCGTCGCTGGGCCAGGGCGATCTGCGCCAGCCCCAGCAGGGCATCCAGATGATCCGGCCGGCTGGCCAACACCGTCTCGAGACGGGCGGCGGCCTCGTCCACCCGCCCCTGGGCGCGTAGCTGGCCGGCCTCGAGAATAGCCTCGGAAATGCTTGAGGAATCATCCATAAGCTAATGAAATATATGCGCTAGTTACAAGGCATTCGGAAGCTAATGCACGGGTCGCCGCGAGCGGCATCTCAGCTCTCGAGCCGCCGGTAGCGGATGCGATGGGGCTGAGCGCCATCCTCACCCTTGCGCCGTTTCAGATCCTCTTCGTAATCAGCGTAGTTGCCTTCGAACCAGACTGCTTCGCTGTCCCCCTCGAAGGCCAGGATATGGGTGGCGATGCGATCCAGGAACCAGCGGTCGTGGGAGATGACGATGGCGCAGCCCGGGAAATTCAGCAGCGCTTCTTCCAGGGCCCGCAGGGTTTCCACATCCAGGTCGTTGGTGGGCTCGTCGAGCAGCAGCAGGTTGCCTCCGGCGCGGAGCACCTTGGCCAGGTGGACGCGGTTGCGCTCGCCGCCGGACAGTTCGCCGATGTGCTGCTGCTGAGTCTGGCCCCTGAAATTGAATCGTCCGACATAGGCCCGCGACGGCGTTTCATAGCTGCCGACCTGGATGATGTCCTGACCGCCGGAGATCTCCTGCCAGACGGTCTTGCTGTCGTCGAGGCTGTCCCGGCTCTGGTCCACATAAGCCAGCTGGACGGTGTCGCCCAGACGCAGACTCCCCGCGTCCGGTGCTTCATCCCCGGCGATCATGCGGAACAGGGTGGTCTTGCCGGCACCGTTGGGACCGATGACGCCGACGATGCCGCCCGGCGGGAGATTGAAGGAGAGGCCGTCGAAAAGCAGCCGGTCGCCGAAGCTCTTGCGCAGATCCCTGGCTTCGACGACCAGGTCGCCGAGCCTGGGCCCCGGCGGGATATAGATCTCGTTGGTCTCGTTGCGGGTCTGGAAATCCTTCGACGACAGCTCCTCGAAGCGCTGCAGCCGGGCCTTCGATTTGGCGTGGCGACCGCGGGGATTGGATCGGACCCACTCCAGCTCGTGTTTCATCGCCCGGATCCGAGCCGCCTCCTGACGGGCCTCCTGCTCCAGCCGTTGCTCCTTCTGTTCCAGCCAGGATGAATAATTGCCCTCCCAGGGGATGCCGTAGCCCCGGTCCAGCTCGAGGATCCAGCCCGCCACGTTGTCGAGGAAATAACGGTCATGGGTGACTGCCACCACGGTGCCCGGGTACTCGTCCAGGAAATGCTCCAGCCAGCCCACGGATTCCGCGTCGAGATGATTCGTGGGCTCATCCAGGAGCAGCATGTCCGGCCGCGACAGCAGCAGCCTGCAGAGCGCGACCCGGCGCCGCTCGCCGCCCGACAGATTCGCCACATCGGCATCCCAGGGGGGCAGGCGCAGGGCGTCGGCGGCGATTTCCAGGGTCCGGTCCAGATTGTGTCCATCGGCGGCCTGGACCACGTTCTCGAGCCGGGCCTGCTCGGCGGCCAGCTGGTCGAAGTCGGCGTCGGGCTCGGCATAGGCGGCATAGACCTCGTCCAGCCGATTGAGCGCGGCTTTGACCTCGGCCACGCCGTCCTCAACGTTGCCGCGTACATCCTTGGCCGGGTCCAGCTGGGGCTCCTGGGGCAGGAAGCCCACCTTGATCCCGGGCTGGGGCCGGGCTTCGCCCTCGATCTCGGTGTCCAGCCCGGCCATGATCCGCAGCAGGGTCGACTTGCCGGCGCCGTTGAGACCGAGGACGCCGATCTTGGCTCCGGGGAAGAAGCTCAGGGAGATGTCGTGCAGGATCTGCCGCTTGGGCGGCACGATCTTGGCGACACGGTTCATGGTGTAGATGAATTGGGCCATGTGAAAAGACAGGCTCGTGAGCAAAAACCGCAATTATCCGGGAAGCCCGGTATCGGCGCCAGCGGACCCGAGCCACGGGACCGGCCGGAGCGGTGATTGGCATCGGCTGCGCCATAGGGCTATACATGTAGGAACAAAAAACAGACCGGGAGGGGGTTATGTCAAATCGTATCCTTGTGGCGTGCGCCACTTTTCTGCTCGTGTTCGTCTCCGGCCAGAGTTCCGTTCTTGCCGGCCCGAAGGCGGCTCCACAGGCGGTTGCTCAGCCAGCCGGTAACAGCAGCGTGATCCGCCTGCCGCAACTGAAATCCTCGGCCAAGATCATCCGCGACGTGGACGGTCTGGCTCACGTCCAGGCCCGCAACGAACGCGACATGTTCTTCCTCCAGGGCTGGGTCCATGCCGAGGACCGGCTGTTCCAGATGGATGTCAATCGGCGTCAGCCCAGCGGCACCCTCGCCGAACTGCTGGGACCCGGGGCCCTGCCCAGCGACGTGCAGCTGCGCACGATCGGTCTCCGGCGCTCGGCGGAACGCACCTGGGCGGCGATCCAGGCCGATGCCCAGGACGGGGATGAAACGGCCCGCGGTGTCGAGGCGGCCATGTTCGCCTACGCCGAGGGCGTCAACGCCTACGTGGATGCGGCCGGTGGCGTGCTGCCGCCGGAATACGGTGCCCTCAACCTGAGTTCGTTCGATCCCTGGATGCCGGTGGACAGTATCGTCATCGGAAAATTGATCGCCTTCGGTCTGTCCTTCGATCTGGAGGACATCGACAACACGCAGACGCTGACGGCCTTCCAGACCGTCCTGGGTCCGGTCGACGGGTTCCTGTTGTTCGCGGAGGACCTGTATCGATCCGAGCCTTTTGATCCGGCCAGCACGGTGCCGGATGCGGGCAGCAGCGGACCGGTGCAGCCGCCCAAGAACGCACCCAAGGCACAGGCAAAGGCCAAGGGAGTGACGAGCGCACCGAAGATCCATCCGGACGCGGCGAGACTGTCCGAGGAATACCTGCGCAAGGCACGCCAGGTGCCCTTGCTCAGGATGCTGATCGAGAACGAGCGTGCTGACCGCGGCTCCAACAACTGGGGCGTGACCGGGGACAACTCGGCTACCGGACATCCCATCATCGCCAATGATCCGCATCTTTCGCTGGATAATCCGACGACGTTCTACCCCATGCAGATCAGCGCCACCGGCTATAACGCCGCCGGCAACGGCTTCGCGGGAACGCCGTTCATCATCACCGGGCAGAACCGGGAAATCGCCTGGGGCCCGACCACCAATCCCATGGACGTCACCGATATCTTCCTGGATACGCTGGTGGCGGACGCCAATGCCCCGCTGGGTCTGAGCATCGCGCTGCCCGGTGGCGGACTCGGCCCGATCGTGCCGGTGCCCGAGTCATACCGGGTCAACATCGGCGGCAATGTCGTTCCGGCTCCCCAGGATCCGGCCATCCCGCCGTTTACCCTGACCGTGCCGGCGCGCTACGACGGTGTCATCCTCGAGGTGCTGGGGGATCTGGCCCCGGGGGGGTCGGTGCTCACCGCCCAGTACACCGGCTTCGGACCGACCCGGGAGCTGGAGACCTTTTATCTCTGGAACAAGGCCCGAAATCTGGATGACTTCCGCGAGGGTCTGTCGCGCTTCGACTTCGGTTCGCAGAACTGGGC
>JASFJM010000156.1:0-6284 GCA_050122055.1 Gammaproteobacteria bacterium
TCGGCCCGGTCTGTCCTGCCGGCGACGTGCGCAAGGAATTTCAGGGGCCGGGGAATCGTGCGTCCGATATCCAGAATCGGTGTGCTACGCTTGGGAGAGTATTGTGACTACCACCTCCGCTTCCCCTCATCGCCAGCGAGGCAGGGTCCGCGTGTGATCGATTTCGAGAGCGCAGAGCGGGGGTCGACGCGGCCGGTGGAGCCGGACTCCGGGACTGGGGGGAGAAACCGATGGTTGCCGGCCGGATAAGCATAGCCTCGGTCGTCGTCTTGCCCGTGATCCTCGTGGCAGCCCTCACCTCGGGATGTGTCACCGTAGGGCCGGATTACGAACCGCCCGACGTCACCGTCCCCGACAAATGGAACCAGGTCGTGGCCGAGGAGATGAACTCCGGGGAGCCCGACATCATCCGCTGGTGGGAGACGCTCGGTGACCCTCAGCTCAGCCAATATATCGAGCGGGCCCGCCAGGGCAATCCGGGCCTGAAAGAAGCGGTGGCCCGGGTCCGGGAGGCCAGGGCGGTGCGGGCCATCGCCGCGGGCGAGCGCGTACCCGATATCAACGCCGGCGGCGGCGCGGTCCGGGAGCGCACTTCCGAAGCGTTCTTCCCGCCCAACGTGGAAAGGAATCGCACATCCAATCTCTACCAATACGGCGCCAGCGCGAGCTGGGAGGCGGATGTCTGGGGCCGGGTCCGCCGCCTGGTGGAATCAGCCGACGCCAATTTCGAGGCCTCGCTGGAATCCTACCGGGATGTGCTGGTCCTGCTCTATGCCCAGGTGGCCCTGACCTACACCGACCTGCGCACCTCCCAGGAACGGATCGAATTCACCCGCGGCAACATCGAGAGTCAGCGGGATGCGCTGCAGCTGGTGCTGGACCGGAACAAGGCGGGTCTGGCGTCGGATCTGGAGGTACGGCAGGCCGAGCTGAATCTGTACCGGACCGAGGCCTTTCTGCCCGTACTCCAGGCCCGCCTGACCGGGGGCATGAACCAGCTCGGGATCCTGCTGGGGGAGCCCCCCTCAGCCCTGCACGGGGAGTTGATGGCGCGCAAGGCGATCCCCGGCGCGGGCGGCGAGCCACTGGTCGGCATCCCCGGTGACCTGATCCGTCGCCGCCCGGACATCCGCGCCGCCGAGCGTGCGCTGGCGTCGCAGACCGCGCGGATCGGCGTGGCCACGGCGGACCTCTATCCCCGATTCAACATCGGCGGCGACTTCTCGATCATCACCACCAATTTCGACGATCTGGGCGATACGGACAATCGCAACTGGAGCCTCGGCGGCATCTTCACCTGGAACCTGTTCGACGGCGGCCGGGTGCGCGGCCGGATCGACGTCGAGGACGCCCGCACCGAGCAGGCCCTGCAGCGCTACGAGCAGACCGTGCTCGATGCGCTCGGCGAAGTGGAGACCGCCATGTCCGACTTCGCCCGGCAGAAGCAGCGCCGGGCATCGCTGGCCAAATCGGTGTTCGCGGCGCAGGAGTCGGTGCGTCTCGTGCTGATCCTGTACCGCACCGGCCTGACCGATTTCCAGAACGTGCTGGACACCCAGCGTTCCCTGTTCGAGCTGCAGGACCAGCTCGCGGGCAGCGAAGGACAGGTGACCAGCGACCTGATCCGGATCTATACCGCCCTTGGCGGCGGTTGGGATCCTGACAAGCTGCCGGAGATCTGATCGCAATGGTTAATCGCGGAATCGACGTGCAACCTGGCTCCGGCAGTCCGCCCGGCCGCAAAGTCCTGCTGTTGATCGCCGCGCTGGTCGGCGCGATCAGCGCTTGTGAACAGGAGGTGGTCGCGCCGGAGATCATCCGCCCGGTCCGGGTCATCCGGGTGGAATCACCGGACGCCATCAGCGGCCGTGCGCTGCCGGGCAGGGCCCGGGCAACGGAGGAGACCAATCTGTCGTTCGACGTGCCCGGCACCGTGCTCGAGCGGCCGGTCAACGTGGGCGACCGGGTGGAGCAGGGCCAGTTGCTCGCGCGGCTGGATCAGCGCGATTACAAGAACCAGCTGGCCTCGGCGCGGGCGGCATTCAACCGCGCGCGGGCCAATTTCGAGCGGATCAAGATCGCGGTGGAATCCGGCGCCGTGGCCAAGCAGGATCTCGATGACGCAAGAGCCCAGATGGAAATGCGCCAGGCCGAGGTCAATATCGCCGCCAAGGCGATCCAGGACAGCGAGATCCACGCGCCGCGTGCCGGCACCATCTCCGCCACCTACGTCGAGACATTCACCTCGGTGCAGGCCAAGGAGCCCATCGTGCGGCTGCTGGATACCAGCGCCATCGAGATGGTGGTCCAGGTTCCCGAGAATCTGATCTCGCTGGTCCCAAGCGTCAAGGATGTGCAGGTGGAGTTCGACGCCTTCCCCGGCCGTCCGGTGCCGGCGTCGATAAAGGAGATCAGCAACGAGGCCAGCCAGACGACCCGCACCTTCCCGGTCACCCTGATCATGGATCAGCCGGAGGCCTTCGAAATTCTGCCGGGGATGGCGGGCCGGGCCAGCGGGAATCTGCCCGACGGCACGTTGCCGGATCTGCAGGGACTGCAGGTGCCCGCGTCGGCCATATTCTCCGGCGCTGATGCCGATGCGACCGGGCAGACCTTCGTCTGGATCGTGGATGAAGCGGGCGGCGTAGTGAGCCGTCGGCCGGTGCAGACCGGCCAGTTCAGCCGCTTCGGCATCATTGTCACCGAGGGTCTTGCGGTGGGCGAGCTGGTAGCCATCTCCGGCGTCAATCATCTCCGGGAAGGCCAGAAAGTACGTCCCCGATTTCCCGGGGAGAACACGTGAGCCTGACGGCGCTCGCGATCGAGAACCGGGCCGTCACCTACTTCGGCCTCGCCATCCTGCTGCTGGCTGGCGTCGCCAGCTACTTCAGCCTGGGCCAGCTGGAGGATCCCGAATTCAGCATCAAGACGGCGGTGATCACCACGCCCTATCCCGGCGCCAGCCCTACCCAGGTGGAGCTCGAAGTGACCGACCGGATCGAGATGGCCATCCAGGAATTGCCGTCGGTCAAGAACATCTATTCCATCTCGCGGGCGGGCATGTCCATCGTCCAGGTGGACATCAAGGACGAATACTGGTCCGACCGCCTGCCCCAGGTCTGGGATGAATTGCGCAATAAGATCGGTGACGCGGTAACGACACTGCCGCCGGGAGTGGGCAAGCCGGACATCGGCGACGACTTCGGTTTCGTCTACGGTTTCCTGATGGCTCTGACCGGGGATGGATTCAGCTATTCCGAGCTGGAGGATGCCGCCCGGGACCTGCGCAAGGAACTCGGTCTGGTGGAGGGTGTCTCCCGGGTCGAACTCTGGGGCGTACAGCAACGCGTGGTCTATGTGGACGTGTCCGAGCAGCAGCTCAGTGCCCTGGGTCTGTCCGGTGACGCCATCGCCAATACCCTGCAGGTGCAGAACGCGGTGGTCGACGCCGGCGCGGTCGAAGTCGGGGCGCGCCGCTTCCGGATCGAACCCACCGGTGAGTTCTCGTCGGCCGCCGATATCGAGAACATGTTCATCCGGCCCACTGCCCTGGATGCCAAGCAACGAAATCAGGATCTCGCCGCCGCGTCCGGCGAGCTGCTCCGGATCGGCGATGTGGCCGAAGTCAGGAGGGGCTACGCAGATCCGCCCATGACCCTGATGCGTTACAACGGCAAACCGGCCATCGGTATCGCGGTGGCCAATGTGTCCGGCGGTAACGTGGTCCACACCGGCCGAAATATTCAGAATCGCATCGACGAGTTGATGAGCGCCATCCCCATCGGTCTGGAGCTCCACAAAATCTCCTGGCAGGCCGACGAGGTGACCGAAGCGATCCGCAGCTTCATGGTCAGCCTTATGCAGGCCATCGCCATCGTGCTCGGAGTACTGGCGTTGGCCATGGGCTGGCGCATGGGCATCATCATTGGTTCGGCGCTGATCCTCACTATCCTCGCCACCTTCCTGGTGATGTCGATCCTGGGCATCGATCTGCAGCGGATGTCCCTGGGTGCCCTGATCATCGCGCTGGGCATGATGGTGGACAATGCCATCGTCGTCGCCGACGGCGTCGTCACCCGGCTGCAGCAGGGGATGGACCGGAAACAGGCCGCGATCGAGGCGGCCAGTGGGCCGTCGATGCCGCTGCTGGGCGCCACGGTGGTGGCGGTGATGGCCTTCTACCCGATCTTTGCCTCGGAGGCTGGCGCCGGTGAGTACTGTCGGACGCTGTTCACCGTGGTCGGCATCGCCCTGCTCGCCAGCTGGTTTCTCGGCATGACCATCACGCCGCTGCAGTGCATGGATATGCTGCCGGATCCGGAGGCGGGGGAAGGTGGCAAGGATCCGTTCGACACGCGCATGTTTAATGCCTATCGGGGGTTTCTCGAATGGGCGATGCGCAACCGTGTCGTCTTCATGGGCGCCATGGTGGCGCTGCTGATCGTCTCGCTGATGGGTTTCGGCATGGTCAAGCAGCTGTTCTTTCCGGATTCCAGCCGGCCGCAGCTCATGATCGACTACTGGATGCCGGAGGGCACCCGGATCCAGCAGGTATCTGAGGACCTGGCCATCATCGAGGAGCGCCTGCTACAGGAACAGGTGGTGACCGCTGTGTCCACTTTTGTCGGCCAGGGACCACCCCGTTTTTATCTGCCGGTGGACTCCCAATTCCCGACTCAAACCTACGGCCAGCTGATCATCAACGTCTCGGACTTCAGAAAGATCCCGGACCTGGTGGAGCGGATGGAGGCGTGGGCTGCCGATCAGACTTTCGACGCCCTGGTCCGGGTAAGAATGTACGGCGTCGGACCTTCAGATACGTGGCCATTCGAGGCCCGCTTCAGCGGGCCCGCCCAGGCCGATCTTGAGTTTCTGCGTTCGCTGGGTGACCAGGGTGTCGAGATTCTCAAAGACGCGCCCGGGATCGCCCGGGAGGCGCGGACCGACATGCGCCAGCAGGTGAAGAAGGTCGTCCCGGACTACAGCCAGGAGCGTGGTCGCTGGGCGTCGGTGGACCGACAGGATCTGGCGGACGCTACCAAACGCAGCTTTGACGGTCTGCAGGTCGGACTCTACCGGGAAGGGCCCGATCTGTATCCGATCCTGCTGCGGTTTGAGGAGGACCAGCGTAGCGTCGTCAACCTCGACACGCTGCAGATCCAGCCGTCTCTGTCCACCGAGAGCGTGCCCCTGTCTCAGGTGGTGACGGATATCCGGAATGAATGGGAGGACCCGATCATCATCCGCTGGGACCGGAGGCGGGCGGTCACGGTACAGGCATCGCCGGCCCGAGGGTTCACGTTCCCGCAGATGGCCGGAGTGCTGACGGAAGAATTCGAGGCCATTGCGGACTCGCTGCCGGTGGGCTACGAACTCTTCTGGGACGGGGAGGCCAGCAGCACCAGCGAAGCGCAGGCATCCCTGGTCCCCGGGGTAATCCCGGCCGTGATCGTGATTTTGTTCATCATCGTCATGTTGTTCAATGCCTACCGGCCCCCGATCATCATCATCCTTACCATCCCCTTTGCCATCATCGGCGTGACCTGGGGCCTGGTGCTGACCGGCGCCGCATTCGGCTTCGTCGCCCTGCTGGGCGCCATGAGCCTGTCGGGCATGATGATCAAGAATTCGGTGGTCCTGCTGGATCAGGTGAACATCGAACTGGCGGCGGGGCGGTCGCCCTACGACGCCATCGTTTATTCGGCCCTGTCCCGTCTGCGACCCGTGGTGCTGGCGGCCGCCACGACGGTGCTCGGCGTCATACCCCTGATGCAGGATCCGTTCTGGATCGGTCTGGCGGTCACTATCATGGCCGGTTTGTCATTCGGCACTGTCCTGACCATGATCGTGGTGCCGACGCTCTACGCCATGTTCTACCGCATCCGCTCACCGGAGGAGCAGGCGGCCTGAGCTCCCGCCGACGGTTGCCTGTTCACTCGCCTAAGCTCGCCGGACCCCGATCGGGACCGTAAGGGGCAGAAGGGCACGGGATTGTGGCGCTGCGTTCGACAAATCCCTTCGCTTCATCCATGATCTGCCGGGCTCAGGGGGAGCGTCTGACGGCCAAGGCCTTCGACCGACGCCATCGATGGAAAGGCGGGCGGGACTGCCCGACCGACCCGGCAGCCACAGGCGGATCATCGTCTGCCAGGCGGGGTCGACGGCAGGCCGCACCGGATCGGGGCGGGCGGCGATGCACAAGCGAAGCCCGGGGCGCGAGGAATAAAGATAAGAAATGGCGGGCGCCATGAATGCGTCCGTGGCGGGGGCGAGCCGACGTGCTG
>JASFJM010000157.1:0-6272 GCA_050122055.1 Gammaproteobacteria bacterium
ATAACAGCCGCTGGGTGCAGCTGAGCACCAATCGCAACCGGGACGTGGAATGCAAGGCCGACCGGGGTATCCACGGTAATGGCGGTTCCGAGACCTGGGCGGCCGTCGGCTCTCTCGGCCCCTGGCATACGGACAACAGCGCCGAGCCGTCCTGGAACAACAAGTATTTCCTGTTCGACGGCAACTGGCTGGACTGGAACTCCACCGGCGGCAGCGTGAGCCGCACCCGCCTCGAGATCGTCAAGCAGGTCACCAAACAGATCCTGGACAACGTGAACGGCGTGAATGTCGGCCTGATGCGGTTCAATTTCGAGGAAGGCGGCCCGGTGATCCACGCCATGGAAGACATCGCCACCGCCCGCGAGCCCATGAAGACCACCATCGAAGGGCTGCCGGGTGACGGCTGGACGCCCCTGTCGGAGACCATGTACGAGGCGGGTCAGTATCTGATGGGCCGCAACGTGGACTACGGCGACGTCGGCCCGGTGATGAGCGTCGCGCCGTCCCGTCTGGGCGGCGCTCCGACCGGCTCAGCCTACGAGGCCCCGATCAATTACGCCTGTCAGAAGACCTATATCGTGCTCCTGACCGATGGCGAGCCGACCCGTGACGTCAGCGCCCAGACCAAGATCGAGAGCCTGCCCAACTTCGGCACCTACGTGGGACCGAGCTGCGACGGCAGTGGCAACGGCGCCTGTCTCGACGACATGGCCGAGTATCTGTTCAAGGCTGATCTGGACGGCGACCTGCCGGGTCAGCAGAACGTCACCACCTATACCATCGGCTTTACCGTCGATCTGCCGCTGCTCGCCTCGACGGCAGCCCGCGGCGGCGGCGAGTACAAGCTGGCCGACGATACGGCCACGCTGGCCACGGTGTTGAGCGAGATCGTTCTGTCGATCAAGGACGATGCCACGACCTTTACAGCCCCGTCCGTGCCGGTGAACGCCTTCAACCGGACGCAGAACCTCAACGATGTGTTCGTCTCGGTGTTCGAGCCCTCCGCCACCGTGCACTGGCCCGGCAACCTGAAGAAGTACCGCCTGGTCGCAGGTAAGCTCGTCGGCCAGGACCTCAAACCGGCGGTGGACCCCGATACCGGCTTCTTCTCCAACGATGCATTCAGCTACTGGTCACCGGCCCCTGACGGCGATCGCGCGCCCCAGGGTGGTGCGGCCAGCCAGCAGCCGGATTACAGTCTGCGCAATGTCTACACCGATATCGGCGGCGGCACGCTGACGGCGCCGGCGAACCGGGTCGAGATCGGCAACGGCAGTATAGACGCCGCCATGCTCGGCGCGCCGGCCCTGGACCGGGACAACGTGATCAAGTGGCTCAACGGCCTCGACGTCAACGACGCCGACGACGACGGCAGCACCACCGACACCCGACGCCAGATGGGCGACCCCTTCCACGTCCGCCCGGTCACGGTCATCTACGGCGGCGACGTGGATAACCCGGACTCGGTGGTCTTCGTCTCCACCAACGACGGCGTGATGCACGCCATCGATGCGGACGATGGCTCCGAGCTGTGGGCGTACGTTCCCAGGGAGATGCTGGATCGCTCCTACGAGCTGTTCCTGGATGAGCCGGCGCCAAACCGCCGCTACGGTCTCGACGGCGAGATCAGGGCCCACGTCTACAAGGACGACGGCGTGCCCGGGATCAGCGGTGAGGAACGCGTCATCCTGGTGTTCGGTATGCGCCGCGGGGGCGACACCGTATACGCTATGGAGGTGACCAACCGCGCCGCGCCCAAGCTGCTTTGGAAGGTGGACGGCGGTGACGCGGACTTCGACGAACTCGGCCAGACCTGGTCGACGCCGGTGGTCGCGGATGTGGTGGTCAGCGGCGTTCGCAAGCCTGTCGCTATCTTCGGCGGCGGCTATGACGAAGGCCAGGACAACCCCGGCTACCGGGAAGACACGGTCGGCAATGCCATCTACATGGTGGATCTGCTCACCGGCGATCTGGTCTGGAAGGCCAGCAGCGACGACGCCAATCTGGAACTGGCTGAAATGACCCATTCCATCCCGTCGCCCATCGCGGTGATCGATGTGAGCCAGAACGGTATTGCCGATCGCATGTACGTGGGTGACATGGGCGGCCGCCTGTGGCGCTTCGACATTGTCAACGGCTCTGATCCCAACGATCTGGTCGAGGGCGGCGTCATCGCCTCCCTTGGGGGCGCCGCCGTGGAGACGCCGTTGCAGGCCGATACCCGTCGTTTCTACGCTCAGCCGGACGTGGTACCGGTGATCATCCAGGACCGGCTGGTACTGACCGTCAATATCGGCTCGGGCTATCGTGCCCATCCGCTGGATACAGATATCGACGACGAGTTCTTCTCGGTCCGGGATTACAAGGTGTTCGATATCATCGCGTCCGAAGATTACGGCCCGCCGCTGACCCGGGCGGATCTGGACGACGTCACCACCAATCCCAACCCCACGCTGGATGTGGATGCGGACGGATGGCGTCTGCGGATGGTCCAGAGCGCCGGCGAGAAGATCCTGTCCCAGTCGTTTACGTTCCAGGGGGCGGTGTTCTTCAGCAGCTTCTCCCCGGGCGCGGCGGCCAATACCTGTGTCGCCTCCAGCGGTCTCAACCGGCTGTACCGGGTCAACGTAAAAGACGGATCGCCGAACACGAATCTGGATCAGCCCATCGACGATCCGGAGGAATTGACCGAAGAGGATCGCTTTATCGAGCTGAAACAGGGCGGTATCGCTCCGCGGCCCGTGTTCCTGTTCCCGCGTGATCAATCGGATCGTCCTATCGCCTGTATCGGGGTGGAATGTCTCCCGCCGGGCATCAATAACGATCTGGTCCGCACGATCTGGACCCAGGACGGGACGTGATGAGGAGGCAAACGACCATGATCCGACGATCAGAAGGCGTGACTCTGATGGAGCTCATGATCACTCTGGCGATCGTGGCCATCCTGGCTGCGGTAGCGATACCGGGCTACCGTCAGTACTCGATGCGGGGTCATCGCACCGAGGGGGCCATGGCTCTGACCCAGATGGCCGCTCGCCAGGAGCAGTTCTACCTGCAGAACAACTCCTACGCGAACGCTCTTGGAGATCTGGGCTTTGGCGCCGAGACCGAGCATGGCCGCTACGATCTGGCGATTACCGCGGGTAACGCGACCAACTTCGTCGTCCGGGCCACGGCCAAGGGCGGACAGGCCGAAGATACCGATTGCAAGGTGTTGGCCATCGACGAGGACGGGTTGCGCTACGGCGGACCGGGCCCGGTCGGCGCGAGTATCAACATGGGCAGCCACAACGAGGACTGCTGGCGAGGACGATAGATCTCGTTGTCAGACTGCAGTCGTGAGATGAAGACGGCGGCCCCATCCGGGGCCGCTTTTTTTGAATCCAAAGTTTTTCGGAACACTCCGGACCTGACCACACCCGGCACGCACATTCACTCCGCCAGCGGCAATCCACTAGGCACCGCTGGCGGCACATCCCGCCGCAAATCCATGCTGGACCTGTCGGTCAGCGCATGGAGGAACGCAATCAGGTCGTCCACCTCGCGGTCAGTCAGGATGACCGGCGGCAGTTCATTCGCGTCTGCAATGGCGGCTACCGCGGCCGGATCATCCATCACCCTGCAATCGACGGCATCCAGGTCGGCTCTGGACGGCAATCGTGTCCGGGAGCCGCAGTCGTAAGCATGCAGCGACGCGACCGGATCCAGATGATGGCGCACGACTTCTTCCAGCGTCTGAAAAGCGCCCGCGTGGCCGTAGGGGGCCGTCAACGCCACGTTCCGTAACGGCGGCGTCCGGAACCTGAACCGGTCCGCCTCGTTGCCGGTGACCAGGAACCGGCCCCAGTCCTCATGGCGACTGGCCCCGTTACCTTTACCGGGACCGATCTGCGGCATGGCGATAGCGTGGAATTCCATATCGCTCAACAGGTCACCGTGGTGGCAGCCAGCGCATCCCGCCTTGCCGAAAAACAGACGATGGCCGCGATTCTCGGCCTTGTTGAAGGGCTTCGCCTTGGCGTTGCCGTTCAAAAATTCGTCGTAGGCACTGCGGTCGGCCCGCCAGGCGTCGATCTCGAAGGCGGCGATGGCGTTGGCCGCATGGGCGAACCGGATCTGGTAGGCCGTGATGCCGAAAACGGCGCCGAAGCGGTCCACATATTCCGACATGGATCGAAGGCGGCCGGCTAACAGGTCCCAGACGCCACCGGGCCCGGCGAGATTGCCCGCGCCGGCCTGATCGGCGACCGGGTTCTCCCCGGTCTGACCCGCCATCTCGGCCCCGCTGGTGACCGGGAACATGGCCTGGGCCGCGAGGATGTTCTCCAGCGAGTCCGGCAAGTCGTGGCCTGCAGGGCTACGGAAGCCGCTGGGGAAGCTCGCATCCATCTCGACCCTGCCATCATGGAACAGCCGCGTGACCTCAATGCTGCCCAGCATGAACACCGGCGGCGCGTTGCGCGGCACACGCTCGTGGACGGCATCAGAGCCGGTGCCCGCATCCCGGGTCACGCCGAGGCCGACACCGCCCTCGCCGATAGGCAATGACAGACCGTCCCCCGTGTCGGCCAGGGAATGATGGCACGTCGCGCATGAGATATTCAGATTGCCGCTAAGCACTTTGTCAAAAAACAAGAGCCGGCCGAGTTCGACCTTGGCCGGATCGGGCACCCGGCCATCGACGAAAGCCACCGCCCCCTGCGCGGCCCCGGAGAAGAACGCCAGAGCGGCAATGGCGCTCGTCAGAAATGTGAGACTTCCCATGTTTCCCTCGCCTGGTGGATCGTCCGGGCAGCGCCGACGGCGATACCAGGGACTGACCGGTTTTCTTGACGAGGGTTATTGTCTGGCTGGGGGTATCCACCAGGCAGACAGACATTCTTATGGGAATCGCGGGAAATGAGGCCGTCGGGAGTGACATGTCGCCGCCGATCACGGTGGCGTCGGGAAGGCCATCTCTGATGCCAGCATCCCGACGCCGGCAGATGGCAGGCAGAACAAACCGGCACCTCATGCCAGGGACCGGATCCCTGTCCGGGACAGCTTACAACGCGGATTCTGGCCCCGGTACCGCCTCGAACAGGTCGGCGGGCCGACTTCTCCGTGGCGAGGTTACAATTCGACGAGGGCCCGTCACTGTGAGACACGCAATGGCCGAGACCACCCATCCCGCCGGGTCCCTTGCTCCCGGCATCGCCCGCTCCGAGTTGTCGCTTTGGGTCGGGATCGCGACGACTGTCATTCTTATGACGGTCGGTGCCGGCTGGCTCGACGATCTTTCCAACCCGCTGGTCTACGGCGGGCTTTTCCTGTGGATGTTCCTGGTCATGCTCTGGCTCGCATTCGGTGTCGTTCGCCACGCCGATTGCCTGGCGGTGAAGCTCGGCGAGCCCTACGGCACGCTGATCCTGACGGTTTCGGTGATCAGCATCGAGGTCGTGATGATCGCCGCCGTCATGCTGACCGGCGACAAGAGCCCGACGCTGGCCCGGGACACCTTGTTTTCGGTCGTGATGATCGTGCTGAACGGACTCCTCGGCCTGACCCTGCTGATCGGGGCGATCAAGTACAGGGAGCAGAGTTACAACCTGCAGGGCGCCAGCGCCTACGTCGGGGTATTGCTGCCGATGGCCGGGCTCGGCCTGATCTTGCCCCGATACCTCACGGCGGCACCCGGGGGAGAGGTGTCCACGCTACAGGGCGTGTATCTGTTGATCACCTCTTTGGCGCTGTACATCGCCTTCCTCGGCATCCAGACGACCCGCCACCGGGCCTATTTCAGGCAACCGGAGTTCGCGCCTGAGACGGACGACGATCATGACGATCACGCCGGCCTGGTGATCCGTTCGATGACGTATCACACGGTGTTGCTTCCGCTGACCATGCTGCCGATCGTGTTGTTGTCGAAGAAGATGGCGATCCTGGTCGACCACGGCATCGGCAGCCTCGGCGCACCCCTCGCACTCGGCGGATTTTTCGTCGCCATCCTGGTCCTGACCCCGGAAGCCGTCGCGGCGATCAATGCCGCGCTCGATAACCGACTGCAGCGGACGATCAACATCGCCCTGGGCTCAGCGCTCGCGACCATAGGCCTGACCATACCGGCGGTACTCGGGATCAGTCTCGTCACCGGCATGAGAGTCGAGCTCGGTCTGGAACTGCCGGAACTCTACCTGTTGGTGATCACGTTGTTGTGTGCGATACACAACGTCAACAGCGAGCGGACGAATGTGATGCACGGCATCGTCCACCTGGTTCTGTTCTTCACTTAC
>JASFJM010000158.1:0-6258 GCA_050122055.1 Gammaproteobacteria bacterium
CGGCAACAGCCGATCCCGGGTCAGCGGGATAGCCATGACCTTTATCCGAGAGGATCCTCTCAGGTCGAATCTCTTGTTGACGAAGGTCTCGAAGAGGCGGATTGCCTCCGCGACCGTGCCGGACTGTTTGCCGTCCCGGATATAGTAGAAAAAGCCGCTGTTGGGCACCGCCACCCGGATCAGCCGCCGCTGACCCATGCCGTCAAGATCGCCTCTCCAGGTATCCAGCAGCGGCAGCACGGCGTCCGGCGCCTGCAACGCGGCCGTTTCATCGGGTTTGTGGGCCAGGGCCGATGGGGGTTCCGGCTCCGACCTGCCACAGGCCAGCAGGCTGGCGCCAAGCAGGACGACGGCCAGGCGACGCGGAATGCGTCGACGAGCCCCTGAGAGGTTCATCCGTTCAGGAGGGCAGGAGCAGGCCGCGCAGGCCATAGGCGATCAGCAGCCAGATGCCCAGGCTTCCTGCCCATAGCAGCGCGAACCAGCCCAGGCGCCGCCAGATCGATCCGGGGCCCGGTGACCGGCTGTTCCCGATTTCAGTGCTGGTAACCGGCATCGGCGCTTACCTTGCCGCGGAATACCCAGTACACATACCCGGTGTAGGCGAGGATGATGGGAAGCATGACGACGGCCCCCACCAGCAGCAGGCTCTGGGAATTGGGCGCCGCCGCGGCGTCCCGGAATGAAAGGGAGTAGGGGACGAGATAGGGATAGATCCCGACCAGCAGCCCGACGAATCCGAGCAGGAACAGGCCGGCGGCCAACAGATGCGGGCGATAGGTGTCGCCGCGGCCCAGGGACCGGATCAACTGCCAGAAACAGGCCAGCACCAGCAACGGGATCGGCGTCAGCGGCAACAGCCGCGCCCAGTCCACGTCCGGATAGCGCAAGCCCCAGCGATCCGCCGCGGCAGCGTCCAGGGCCGGCACCCAGAAGCTGACGAGCAGCATCATGATCAGCACCACCGCGGCGGCGGTCTTGGCGACATCCCGGACCCAGACCAGGAGCGGGCCCTCGGTCTTGATGTTCAGCCAGGTGGCGCCCAGCAGCACGTATCCCCACACAAGCGAACAGCCGACCACGAAACTGAAAGGCGTAAGCCAGTCGTACATGCCGCCGGCAAACCGCCCGTCTTCCAGATCGATGCCCTGGACGATGGCGCCGAGCACCAGGCCCTGGGAGAAGGTGGCGACCACCGAGCCCCAGTGGAAGGCCTGATCCCAGATCCGCCGGCCTTTCTCCGAGGCCTTGAACCGGAACTCGAAGGCGACGCCGCGGAAGATGAGGGCGATGAGCATAAAGCCGATGGGCATGTAGACGGCCGGCATCAGCGCCGCATACGCCTTGGGGAAGGCCGCGAACAGGCCGCCGCCGCCGAGGATCAGCCAGGTCTCGTTGCCGTCCCAGACTGGCGCGATGGAATTCATCATCACGTCCCGGTCCTCGTCGTGGCTGGCGAAGGGGAACAGGATCCCGACCCCCAGATCCGCGCCGTCCAGGAAGATATACATGAAGACGGCGACACCCAGCAGCCCTGCCCAGACCAGCGGAAGGTCGATCCATTCCATATCCGTTCTCCTGCTGACGGCCGCGGCGGACCGCGCTCAGACCCGTGCCGGCTTGTGGCTGTCCAGAGGCAGTGCCGAACCTCTGACCGGCGCATCCGGCTTGCCGCTCTCCGGGCGCGGCGGCCCCTCCGGCCCCTTGCGTGCCAGCTTCACCATGTAATAGGCGCCGGCCGCGAACACGATGGCGTAGACGAAGATGAACACGATCAGGGACGTGCCCACAGCCGAGGCGGTCACCGGCGACACGGCATCGGCGGTGCGGAGCAGGCCGTAGACCACATAGGGCTGTCGGCCCACCTCGGCCGTGATCCAGCCGGTGATGACGGCGATGAATCCGGACGGCAGCGCCAGCAGGGAACACCACAGGAACCAGCGCGTGTGCTCCAGCTTCTTGCGCAGCATGAGGAAGGTACCGAAGAAACCGATGAACAGCATCACCATGCCCATGCCGACCATGATGCGGAAGCTCCAGAACGTGATCGCCACCGGTGGACGCTCTTCCGGCGGCCATTCCTTGAGGCCCCGTATCGGTTTGTCGAAGCCGCCGGCGGCGATCAGACTGCCGATCTTCGGCACCGATATGGCGTAGTCGTTGCTCTCGGTCTCCTCGTTGGGCATAGCCACCAGGATCAGCGGGGCGTCGCGCTCGTAGCTCTCCCAGTGGGCCTCGATCGCCGCCAGCTTGGCGGGTTGATACTCGTAGACGTTGAGGCCGTGCTCATGGCCGGCGATGATCTGGGCGGGCAACACGATGGCCAGGAAGCCGACGGCCATACGCGTCATGACCCGTGCGGATTCCCGCCGCGGGTCTCCCAGAAGCAGCCAGGCACCGACCGCCGCCACCACGGTGGCGGTGGTGCAATAGGCCGCCAGCACCATGTGGGCGTAGCGGTAGGGGAACGAGGGATTGAAGATCACATCGATCCAGTCGGTGGCGTAGAAGACGCCATCGCGGATCTCGTGCCCGGCCGGCGTCTGCATCCAGCTGTTCGCCGCCAGGATCCAGAAGGCGGACACCAGCGTGCCGAAGGCGACGATGACGGTGGACGCGAAGTGGAGCTTTGGCCCGACCCGGTTGTAGCCGAACAGCATGATGCCGAGGAAGGAGGCTTCGAGGAAGAACGCGGTCAGCACTTCGTAGCCCAGCAGCGGCCCGAGGACGTTTCCGGTCAGTTCGGAGAACAGGCTCCAGTTGGTACCGAATTGATAACTCATGACCAGTCCGGAAACCACGCCCATGCCGAAAGAGACGGCGAAGATCCTGACCCAGAACCGGTACAGCTTCATGTACACGTCGCGGCCGGTCTTGAGATGCAGGCCCTCCAGCATCGCCAGATAGCTGGCCAGGCCGATGGTGAAGGCGGGGAAAATAATGTGCCAGGCTACCGTGAACGCGAACTGGATGCGGGCCAGCAGGAGCATGTCATTGCCATCGATCATGGGTCTTGATTTCCTCGGTCCGGCACGTGTTGGCTATGCGTTTGCAGCCCTTCCTACATTAGGCGAACCGCCCCGCCGAATTCAAGCCGGATCGCCGCGGGTCCGTGGGGACTAGCGGGTCGAGGGTGGGGGCGCCTGTCGACCGAAGCGCAGGCGGCTGATCTCTCCGTCTTCATCCACCGAAGTGAGGATGAGCCCGCCTCCGAGGAAACTGAAATGGTCCGCCGCCTGGAGCGCACGCAGATAGGTATCTTCCAGCTTCATGATCTCGGGAGAGCAGGCCATGCGGGTGCCGGCCAGGGGTCCGATCCGGATTTCCCCGGGACCGTCCCCATCCTCGATGCCGCCGAAGTAGTTGTTACAGCCGCTGCGTCCGGACACGCGGTCCGGTTCGAACTGCAGGTCGACAGCCGTGTCCTGGAGGCTGGCGCCGTCGATGTCCATGCTCTCCAGACGCCATCGGGAGCCGGATAATTCCGCCGTGCTCAGGCGCCCCTGGATCTCGTCGCTGACGCGCTGCAGAGCGCCCCCCGCCAGTGTCCAGCGGCTGATGGCGACCTCACCCGGATAGCACGCGGCATCCCCCGGACCGGCCCTGACCAGGCGTACCGCGACGCCGTCCTCATCCATGGATGCGGCGATGATCTGAACGCGGTCGCCCAGCAGGGTGGTCGCGAGGTTCCGTGGGACGCCTGATGCGTCCCGGTCATTGAGCGCCAGGTAGAGCCGGGTGCCGGAGCCGGCCGCTTGCTCGGCCAGGAATACGGCAGCCTCCTGGCGGCCGTCCCCGGCCAGATCGCCGCTGAGATAGATGCCCTCGACCAGCTCCACCGTCGGCCGGGACGCGCCGCCCTCGATGTAGGGCGCGCCCTCGTAGGCGCCACCGGTCAGGGTCACGGGCGCTTCATAGATCCCCCGATAGGTGGCCTGCCCCAGCTCCTGCAAGGTCGGCGCCGTGGACGGGCTCATCTCAGGGTGCTCTCCAGGGGCTGCGCAGGCCGCGGCCCAGACCAGGGCGGCAAGAGCGGGGAACCGGATTATCGCGCGGATTCCATCCATGACTGACTCCCGAACAAAGACCGGTCCCCGGGGCCGGCTGCGATGGCGACATCCTGCAGATGGGCGGCTGCCGGCGGCTAGAGTGTGAGCTGCAGCGACATCAGTTCCGGGTCGTCCGTCGAACGCTCCACATCGAAGCCCAGGCTCTCGGCCAGCTGGATCATGTTCGCATTCTGCCTCAACACGATGCCGTCCATATACTCCAGACGACGGTCCCGGGCCACATCGATCAAATCGCTGAGAAGCTGGCGGGCGATCCCCTGGCGCTGAAAATCGTCGGACACGACGATCGCGAACTCGCAGCCGCGGCCGTCCGGGTAGGTGACGTAGCGGGCCACGCCGATCTGGCGGTCTCCTTCGTCTCCCGGCAAGAGCGCCACCAGGGCCATCTCCCGGTCATAGTCGATCTGGGTAAAGCGCGACAGCATCTCCGGCGTGATTTCCGAGAGCGCATACATAAACCGGAGGAAGCGCGACCGCTCCGACAGGCCGTTGACGAATTCCTTCTCCAGCAGCGCATCCTCGGGCCGGATCGGCCTGATGGTCAGGGGGCGTCCATCCGGCAGATCGATCTGTTTGACCAGCTTGGACGGGTAGGGATGGATGGCCATGTGGGCATACGGCCGGACGCCCGCACCGACTTTACGCGCGACCACCCGCGCGTCCACCGCCAGCGCGCCCTGTTCGTTGACGATCAGCGGGTTGATATCGATCTGTTCGATCTCCGGGAGTTCGCAGACCAGTTCGGACATCCGCAGGATGACGTCTTCCAATGCCCGCATGTTGGCGGCCGGCTTGCCGCGGAATTCTTCCAGATACCCGGCAGCACGGCTCTGTTCGATCATTCGCCGTGCCAGATAGCGGTTCAGAGGTGGCAGGGCGATGGCGCGGTCGCGGATGATCTCCACCATGGTGCCGCCCAGACCGAAACTGATCACCGGGCCGAACACCGAGTCATTCATCACCCCCAACATCAGCTCGCGGCCGTCCGGCGGGTGCCACATGGGTTCGATCAGCACGCCTTCGATGGTGGCCTCGGGCCGCAGCCGCGCGACCTGTTCCGTCATCTCCTTGAATGCCTGGCGCACCTCCTGGCCGCTGTTCAACCCCAGGCGGACGCCACCGGCGTCCGATTTGTGGGTGATATCCGGAGAGTAGATCTTCATCGCCACCGGGAAACCGATCTCCTCGGCGATGGCCAGCGCTTCCGTCGACTTGTGGGCGGGCATGCTCTTGAGGATGGGGATGCGGAACGAGGCGAGCAGGCCTTTCGACTCGGCCAGATCCAGCACCCGACGGCCGCTGGCCATGGCTTCCTGGATGATCAGTCTGGCGCTGGAGGCATCCGGCACATCGCTCCGGCTCAGAGGCTCCGGGACCTGGAGCAACAGCTGCTGGTTGGCGTTGTAGGTTGCCGCTGCCGCGAATGCCTCTACCGCTGCTTCCGGCGTGGCGTAGGTGGGGATGCCCCGTTCCACGAACAACTCGCGGCTGCTGCGCATGGTCTGATCGCCCATCCAGCAGGTCAGGACCGGTTTCGATCCACCTTTCGCCAGTCCGGCGACTGCTTCGGCCACCGGCTCCGGCTGAGTGATTGCCTGGGGCAGGAGGATGGCCAGGACCGCATCGACGGCGGGATCCTTGAGGCAGGCGCTGATGGCACCGCCATACCGCTCCGGTCCGGCATCGCCCAACACGTCCACCGGATTTCCGGATGCCGCCGCCGCGGGCAGTATCCTGTCGAGTTCCTGACGGGTCGGATCACCGAATTTCGCCAGCTTCAGGTTTTTGTCGGCCACCCGGTCGGCGGCGATGACGCCCGGGCCGCCGCCGTTGGTCACGATCGCGAGACGCGGGCCGCGGGTGCGGACGCCCGCGTGCAGCGTACCGGCCACGGCGAACAGGTCGGAGTAGGCCCTGACCCGGACCACACCCGCACGGCTGAGGGCGGCGTCGAAGACTTCGTCCGCCCCGACCAGAGCGCCGGTATGGGAGATCGCGGCCTTGCCGCCTTCGGCGTGGCGGCCGGCCTTCATCACCACCACCGGCTTGGCCCGCGACGCTGCGCGCAGGGCACTCATAAACTGCCGGCTGTCGTGGATACCCTCGATGTAGAGCATGATGGCGTCGGTGTTGGAGTCCATCACCAGATAATCGAGGATCTCGCCGAATTCTATGTCGGCGGAGATGC
>JASFJM010000159.1:0-6244 GCA_050122055.1 Gammaproteobacteria bacterium
TCAGCACCGCCACCGACCGTGTCCGTAGCCGTCCGCGTGGCTGGCCCGCCCGCTGCAGTCAGCGCTTCCGCGTAAGAGACGGTGACGGTATCACCGGACTGGGTGTTCAAACTGCCGTCGTCATCGGTTCCTGCGGCGGTACCGAACGTTGTCGCCAGCGCCCCGTCGAAGGTACCGGGATTACCCGCGTCTTCCGTCAGGGTGACGGCTTCGCTCTCGCCGGTGACGTCGTTGACGACGCTCACCACGACTGTGCCGTCTCCGACCAGATCCGCATCGGTGACCGAAATGTCCAATGTGTCACCCGGCACCGACGTGGGCGTGATGGTCACTGTCCCGTCGGCGCCACCGCCCACAGTGTCGGTGGCGGTCCGGACCTCGGTGCCGCCGGCGGCGTTGAGATCATCGCTGTAGCTGACGGTGACGGTGTCGCCGGACTGGGTATTGAGCGTGCCATCATCGTCGGCCCCGGCCGTGGTGCCGAATACGGTCACCAGGGTGCCGTCGAACGTACCGGGATTACCCACGTCCTCCGTCAAAGTGACGGCTTCGCTCTCTCCCGTGACGTCGTTGACGACCGTCACGACGATGGTGCCGGCACCAGCCAGATCCGCGTCCGTCACCGAGATGTCGAGGGTGTCACCCGGGACCGAAGTCGAAGTAATGGAGACCGTGCCGTCGGCACCGCCGCCGACCGTGTCGGTGGCGGTCCGTGCGGCACTGGCACCGGTGGCCGTAAAGTCGTCCGCATAGGTGACCGTCACCGTATCGCCGGCCTGCGTGTTCAGCGTCCCGTCGTCGTCGGTTCCTGCGGCGGTACCGAACGTCGTCGCCACCGTGCCGTCGAACGTACCGGGATTACCCGCGTCCTCGATAAGCGTCACCGCCTCGCTCTCGCCCGTGACGTCATTGACGACGGTGACAACGACCGTGCCATCGCCGGCCAGGTCGGCGTCGGTGACCGAAATGTCTAATGTGTCACCCGGGACCGACGTGGGCGTGATCGAGACGGTGCCGTCCGTGCCGCCACCGACGGCATCGGTGGCGGTCCGCGTGGCACTACCACCCGCTGCGGTCAGCGCGTCCGTGTAGGAAACGGTCACGGTGTCGCCAGCCTGGGTGTTCAGGACGCCGTCATCGTCGGTACCGGCCGTGGTGCCGAAGGTCGTCACGATGGTCCCGTCGAAGGTGCCCGCATTGCCACCGTCCTCCGTCAGAGTGACGGCCTCGCTTTCGCCCGTGACGTCATTGACGACCGTGACCACCACCGTACCGGCTCCAGCCAGATCAGCGTCGGTCACGGAAAGGTCGAGCGTATCGCCTGGCACCGACGTCGGTGTGATCGAGACCGTGCCGTCAGCGCCACCACCAACAGCGTCGGTGGCCGTTCGCGTGGCGCTGCCGCCTGCTGCCGTGAGATCGTCCAGGTAGGATGCCGTGACCGTATCACCGGCCTGCGTGTTCAGCGTGCCGTCGTCGTTCGTGCCAGCGGCGGTGCCGAAGATCGTCACCAGCGTGCCGTCGAAGGTGCCCGGATTGCCGGCATCCTCGGTCAGCGTCACCGCCTCGCTTTCGCCGGTTAGGTCGTTTACGACTGCGACGGCGATTGCACCGACCCCGGCGATGTCCGCATCCGTGACAGAAATGTCCAGCGTGTCGCCCGGTACGGAATTCGGTGTAATCGAGATTGTACCGTCGATGCCTCCGCCGACGTTACCCGTGGCAGTACGCAGGGCGTTCCCACCGGACGCCGTCAGATCATCATCGTAGCTGGCGGTGACGGTGTCACCGGCCTGGGTGTTCAGTGTGCCGTCATCGTTGGTACCGGCCGTTGTGCCGAATGTCGTGACCAGCGTGCCGTCGAAAGTGCCCGGGTTACCGGCATCCTCTGTAAGCGTAACCGCCTCGCTTTCGCCCGTGACGTCATTGACTACCGTGACGACGACGGTGCCATCGCCGGCAAGGTCGGCGTCAGTCACCGAGACGGCCAGGCTGTCACCCGGTTGAGTGTTCGGCGTTATGGAGATCAACCCGTCAGCGCCACCGTCGACCGTAGCTGTCGCGGTCCGGACGGCCGTGCCACCCGCGCCTGTCAGTGCGTCGCTATAGCTGACGGTGACGGTGTCACCAGCCTCCGAGTTCAGTGTGCCGTCGTCATCGGCGCCGGCCGAGGTGCCGAACGTTGTCGCCAGTGTTCCGTCGAAGGTACCGGGGTTGCCGGCATCCTCGGTCAGGGTCACCGCCTCGCTCTCGCCGGTGACGTCATTGACGACGGTCACAACCACCGTGCCATCTCCGGCCAGATCGGCGTCAGTGACCGAGATGTCCAGAGTATCGCCCGGCACCGCGGTCGGTGTGATTGTGACCGCGCCGTCAGCTCCACCACCGACGGTGTCGGTGGCGGTGCGGGTCGCGGCTCCGCCGGAAGCCGTAACATCATCCGTGTAGCTGACGGTAACCGTATCCCCAGCCTGGGTGTTCAGCGTGCCGTCACCGTCGGTGCCGGCGGCGGTACCAAACGTCGTGGCGAGCGTCCCGTCAAACGTACCCGGATTGCCCGCGTCTTCGGTCAGGGTCACCGACTCGCTCTCACCGGTGACATCGTTGACGACGGTCACCACGACCGTGCCCTCTCCGACCAGATCCGCATCGGTGACCGAAATGTCTAATGTGTCACCTGGCACCGACGTGGGCGTGATGGTCACTGTCCCGTCGGCGCCACCGCCCACAGTGTCGGTGGCGGTCCGGACCTCGGTGCCGCCGGCGGCGTTGAGATCATCGCTGTAGCTGACCGTGACGGTGTCGCCGGACTGGGTATTCAGCGTCCCATCGTCGTCTGCGCCGGCCGAGGTGCCGAAGGTTGTCGCCAGCGCCCCGTCGAAAGTACCGGGGTTGCCACCATCCTCGGTCAGGGTGATGGCTTCGCTCTCGCCCGTGACGTCGTTGACGACCGTCACGACGATGGGGCCGGCACCAGCCAGATCCGCATCCGTCACCGAGATGTCGAGGGTGTCACCCGGCACCGAAGTCGGAGTAATGGATACCGTGCCGTTGGCACCGCCGCCCACGGTGTCGGTGGCCGTCCGGGTGGCCGTCCCGCCGCCCGCAGTCAATGCGTCATTGTAAGTTACGGTGACCGTATCCCCAGCCTGGGTATTCAGCGTGCCGTCGTCATCGGTTCCTGCGGCGGTATCGAACGTCGTCGCCAGCGTGCCGTCGAAAGTTCCCGGATTGCCAGCGTCTTCCGTCAGGGTGACGGACTCGCTCTCGCCCGTGATGTCGTTGACGACGGTGACAACGACAGTGCCCGCACCCGCCAGATCGGCGTCGGCCGCCGAGATATCCAATGTGTCACCCGGCACCGACGTGGGCGTGATGGTCACTGTTCCATCGGCGCCACCGCCTACAGTGTCGGTGGCCGTCCGCGTGGCACTACCACCGGTGGCCGTCAGCTCGTCCGTATAGGTGACCGTCACGGTATCACCGGACTGGGTGTTCAGTGTGCCGTCGTCGTCGGTACCGGCCGAGGTGCCGAAGGCTGTCGCCAGCGTGCCGTCGAAGTTGCCCGGATTGCCGCCATCTTCGATCAGAGTGACGGCTTCGCTCTCGCCCGTGACGTCATTAACGACGGTGGCAACGACAGTGCCCGCACCGGCCAGATCCGCGTCGGTCACCGAGATGTCGAGGGTGTCACCCGGGACCGAAGTCGGAGTAATGGAGACCGTGCCGTCGGCACCGCCGCCCACGGTGTCGGTGGCCGTCCGCGTGGCACTACCACCCGCTGCGGTCAGCGCGTCCGTGTAGGAAACGGTCACGGTGTCGCCGGACTGGGTATTCAGCGTCCCGTCGTCGTCGTTTCCTGCGGCGGTACCGAACGTCGTCGCCAGCGTCCCGTCGAACGTACCGGGATTACCCGCGTCCTCGGTCAGGGTGACGGCTTCGCTCTCCCCCGTGATATCGTTGACGACGGCCACCACGACCGTGCCGTCTCCGGCCAGATCCGCGTCGGTGACCGAAATATCCAGCGTATCCCCCGGCACCGACGTGGGCGTGATCGAGACGGTGCCGTCCGTGCCGCCACCGACGGCATCGGTGGCGGTCCGTGTGGCACTACCACCCGCTGCGGTCAGCGCGTCCGTGTAGGAAACGGTCACGGTGTCGCCAGCCTGGGTGTTCAGGACGCCGTCGTCGTCGGTACCGGCCGTGGTGCCGAAGGTCGTCGCCAGCGTGCCGTCGAAGGTGCCGGGATTACCGGAATCCTCGGTCAGGGTAATGGTCTCGCTTTCGCCGGTCACGTCGTTGACGACGGTGACAACGACGGTGCCATCGCCGGCAAGGTCGCCGTCAGTCAGGGAGATGTCTAATGTGTCACCCGGCACCGAGGTCGGCGTGATCGATACCGTACCGTCAGCGCCGCCGCCGACGGTGTCGGTGGCCGTCCGCGTGGCGCTGCCGCCTGCTGCCGTGAGATCGTCCAGGTAGGATGCCGTGATCGTATCGCCGGCCCGTGTGTTCAGCGTGCCGTCGTCATCGGTTCCTCCGGCGGTACCGAACGTCGTGACCAACGTGCCGTCGAACGTGCCGGGATTGCCCGCGTCTTCAGTCAGGGTGACGGACTCGCCCTCGCCCGTGACGTCGTTGACCACGGTGACAACGACCGTGCCGGCACCGGCCAGATCGGGATCGGTGACCGAAATGTCTAATGTGTCACCCGGCACCGAGGTCGCGGTGATCGAGACCGTGCCGTCAGCACCGCCACCGACCGTGTCCGTAGCCGTCCGCGTGGCTGGACCGCCCGTTGCGGTCAGCGCGTCCGCGTATGAGACGGTGACGGTATCACCGGACTGGGTATTTAGTGTGCCGTCGTCGTCGGTGCCGGCCGTAGTGCCGAACGTTGTCGCCAGCGTCCCTTCGAACGTGCCCGGATTCCCCGCGTCTTCCGTGAGGGTAACGCCTTCGCTCTCCCCCGTGATGTCGTTGACGACGGTGACCGCCAGTGTGCCGGCACCCGCGAGATCCGCATCCGTGACCGAGATGTCGAGGATGTCGCCTGGCACCGACGTCGGTGTGACCGAGACCGTACCGTCGGCGCCACCGCCCACAGTGTCGGTGGCGGTCCGGACTTCGGTGCCGCCGGCGGCGTTGAGATCATCGCTGTAGCTGACCGTGACGGTGTCGCCGGACTGGGTAGTCAGCGTCCCATCGTCGTTTGCGCCGGCCGTGGTGCCGAACGTCGTCGCCAGCGTGCCGTCGAAGGTGCCAGGGTTACCTGCGTCCTCGGCCAGGGTGATGGCTTCGCTCTCGCCCGTGACGTCGTTGACGACGGTCACGACCACCGTGCCCGCCCCAGCCAGGTCCGTGTCGGTCACGGAAATATCCAGCGTGTCGCCCGGAACGGACGTCGGCGTGATCGAGACTGTACCGTTAGCGCCACCGCCTACGGTGTCGGTGGCCGTCCGGACTTCGGTGCCGCCGACCGCCGTAAGAACATCCGAGTAACTGACCGTCACGGTATCGCCGGCCTGCGTGTTCAAGGTGCCGTCGTCGTTCGTGCCAGCGGTGTTACCGAACGTCGTGACGAGCGTGCCATCGAAGGTGCCCGGATTGCCGGCATCCTCGGTCAGGGTGACGGCCTCGCTTTCGCCGGTCACGTCGTTGACTACCGTGACCGTTACGGATCCGTCACCGGCGAGGTCGGCGTCGGTCAACGAGATACTCAGTGTTTCACCGGGCACGGAGGTCGGTGTGATGGCCACCGTACCGTCAGCGCCACCGCCAACAGCGTCGGTGCCCGTCCGTGCGGCGGTGCCACCGGTGGCCGTAAAGTCGTCCGTATAGGTGACCGTCACCGTGTCGCCGGCCTGCGTGTTCAGCGTCCCGTCGTCGTCTGCGCCCGCCGCGTCGCCGAACGTCGTCGCCAGCGTCCCGTCGAAGGTGCCGGGATTACCCGCGTCCTCGGTAAGCGTCACCGCCTCGCTCTCGCCCGTGACGTCATTGACGACGGCGACAACGACCGTGCCGTCTCCGGCCAGATCGGCGTCGGTCACCGAGATGTCTAAGGTGTCACCCGGCACCGATGTGGGTGTGATCGAAACGGTGCCGTCCGTGCCGCCACCTACGGTATCGGTGGCGGTCCGCGTGGCACTACCACCCGCTGCGGTCAGCGCGTCCGTGTAGGAGACGGTCACGGTATCGCCAGCCTGGGTGTTCAGGACGCCGTCGTCGTCGGCCCCGGCCGTGGTGC
>JASFJM010000160.1:0-6227 GCA_050122055.1 Gammaproteobacteria bacterium
GTGGAGGCGAGGCGATACGGACGTTGAGCTTGATGACGCCCTTCTCCGCGGGGTAGTTCGCCATGGAGTACGCCCGGGTCACCGGTTGCTCGACCTCGGACACGTAGCGCCACATGTCGTACTTGTCCCAGTCTGCCCGGTACTCCTCGGCGATGTCGAAATCCTTGTAGGCCGCCGTATGCGGTGGCGCCTCGACCAGGATGTAGTCACCCGCCGCGAAGGGCACCTCCTCCCCCGGTGGCAACTCCAGCGTGATTTCCTTGATGAAGGTCGAGACGTTGTCGTTGGACATGACCGTGCAGTCCCACCGGGCGATTGACAGGATCTCCTTGGGCACCTCCACGTCGAGGTCCTGGCGCAGCCGCACCATGCAGGCGAGGCGCTCGCCTTCCCGGGCCTGCGCCCTGGTGATGTGGGACAGCTCGGCCGGCGTGAGCTCTCCGCCACCTGCTCGCACCTTCACCCGGCACATGCCGCAGGTCGCTTTGCCGCCGCAGGCAGCGGGGACGAGGATGTCATGGTTGCGCAGTATGTTGAGCAGTGTTCCGCCGCGCTCGGCTTCTATGGTGTTGTTCGGGTCGTGGTTGATCGTGATCTTGACGGGCCCGGTGCCGACCACGAATCGACGGGTCAGCAGCAGGACGATGACCAGCAGCAGGATGTAACCTGTGAACATCGCCCCGCTGACTGCAATCAGGTTCATGTCGTTGCCGACCTCAGATGTTGATTCCGCTGAATGCCATGAATCCGATCGCCATGATACCAATCAGGCCGAAGGTGATGCCCGTCCCCCGCAGCGGCGCCGGCACGATCGAATACACCATCCGCTCGCGCAGCGCCGCCAGCGCGACGATGGCGAGGAGCCAGCCGATGCCTGAGCCGAAGGCGAAGGCCGTGCCCTCCGCCAGCGTGTAATCCCGGTTCACCATGAACAGCGAGCCGCCGAGGATCGCGCAGTTGACCGCGATCAGCGGGAGGAACACGCCCAGGGCGTTGAAGAGCGCCGGCGCGTAGCGGTCGAGAATGATCTCGACGATCTGGACCAGCGCGGCGATCGTGCCGATAAAGCAAAGGAAGTTGAGGAAGCTCAGATCCGTCGCCGCCAGGTCTTCGCTGAGCCAGGTCAGCGCACCCCGGCTAAGCAGGTGGTCATAGACCAGATTATTGAGCGGCACGGTGATCACGAGCACCAAGGTCACGGCCATGCCCAGCCCGATGGCTGTCTTGACCCGCTTGGAGACGGCGACGAAAGAGCACATCCCCAGGAACAGGGCGAGGGCCATGTTGTCGATGAAGATCGCCTTGACGATGATGTCCAGATAATGCTCCACGCCCCTATGCCTCCTCGATCTGGTCGGTCTTCCACGCCCGTAATGCCCAGATCAGGACCATGATCACGAAGAACGCCCCGGCGGGTGAACTCAGGAGCCCCACCGTATGGAACCAGCCGCCGTCCCCGGCAGTCGGCAAGACCTGCACGCCGAACAGCGCCCCGGCGCCGAGGAGTTCCCGGAAGAACGCGACGGTCACGAGCACGAGAGCATAGCCGAGGCCGCTGCCGACGCCGTCCAGCAGGCTCGGGAACGCCTTGTTCTGGGCCGCGAAGGCCTCGGCCCGGCCGAGGACGATGCAGTTGGTTATGATCAGCCCCACGTAGACCGACAGGGCCTGGGACAGCTCGGGGTAGAAGGCGCGCAGGACCTGGTCGGCGATGATCACGAGGGACGCGACGATCACCAGATAGATGATGATGCGGACATTCTCCGGCACGAGATTGCGGATCGCCGAGATCGCCGTGTTCGATACCGCGAGCACCGCCACGGTGGCGAGCCCCATGGCCAGCGCGTTCTCCATGGCCGTGCTGATGGCCAGGGCCGGGCAGATGCCCAGCATCTGGTAGACGACCGGATTGCGCTCCAGCAGCGGGTCGACAAAGGTCTTGACTGGGGTCTCGGACATGGCTTCACCGTCCTCCTGCGACACCGCCGGACGCGCTCGCCGTCAGCGTCTTCCGATACTCTGCCAGGAAGGGCTGGAACGCGTCCGGCCCGAACCAGAAATTGATCATGTTCTGCACGCCCGCCGTCGTCACCGTGGCACGGGATACCGCGTCGACCTGGTAGGGGGCCTCCTCCGCGGGCGGCGGCTTCGGAACGAGCTCGAGGGCGACGTTCCCGGACTCATCGAAG
This sequence comes from Gammaproteobacteria bacterium, assembly GCA_050122055.1. GTDB lineage: Bacteria > Pseudomonadota > Gammaproteobacteria > Steroidobacterales > XN24 > CAMYOC01. Next base: position 2,190 of record JASFJM010000160.1, read on the forward strand.
ATGCGGCGCCCCGGCCAGTTGCTCCGCCAGCTCTTGCGGTTGATGCGCCCGCCCAGGGTCGGCGTCTCCTGGTGCTCGTAGAAGACGATCTGGCGGACGGTATTGAGGTCGGGCCCCAGGGACAAGAACCCGTAGATCTGCCCGCCGTAGCCCTGTCCGTGTATCGGGATCAGAATCTGGTCCAACTCGCCGTTCTCGCCCAAACGCTCGTAGACGATGGCGAAGTCCGGGACGCGCCGCACGCCGGCTTCGTTCGCGGGCGCCATGAAGGACTGGGTCGGGTCATTGGAGGCCTCCCGCTGGTCGAACAGCGCGGCGTCGACCTCGTCGTCGAACTGCCGGGTCTCCATGTTCACGGCCCGGGGCCGTATCACCTTGAAGCGCTCGACGATCTCTTCCTTCGTCAGCTCTTCCTCGGACTCGGCCAGCTCCGTCAGGCGCAGGATGTCGAGCATGCGGGCGATCGCGGCGTCCGCCCGCTGGCGCTCCGCCAGGGCGACGAAGGTGCCGGCAACGACCACGCTGCAGACGGCGCAGACGGCCAGCGTGAACAGCAGCGTGTAGACGGCGCTGTTCCGGTTCATGACGCGCCTTCCCCCGCGCCGCTCGCATAGCGGGCCTGGCGGCGCTTGATGTTGGCCTCGATCACGAAGTGGTCGATCAGCGGGGCGAACAGGCTCATGAACAGGAGCGCGATGGCGGTGCCGTCGAGCTGGACGGGATTCAGCACCCGGACAACGATCACGAACGCGCCTGCGATCAGGCCGTAGAGCAGGCGGCCGGTGCGCGTGTGGGTCGCGGTGACGGGATCCGTCACAATGAAGGCGAGGCCGAAGGCCCAGCTACCCAGGACCATGTGCCAATGGAAAGGCACCCCGAACATGGCGTTGTCGGCCGACTCACCCAGGAAGAGCAGCGAGGCGAGAAACGAGCCCACCACGAAGCCGAGGACGATACGCCAGGAGATGAGCTTTGCGAGGAGCAGCACGCCGACGCCGATGAAACACAGCAGTGCCGAAGAGACGCCCGGGGGGGCCGGCGACAGCCCGATGAATGCGCTCATCCAGTCGACGCTCTCGAGCCCCGCCATGCCCTTCGCATCCGCGATGTCGATCAGCATCGGGACGTCCTCGCTCACCGGCACCCAGACCCCCTCGCCGGACAAAGCCGCCGGGTAGGACACATAGAGGAAGGCCCAGGCGAGGAGCACCGGGTGGACGACGTTGCGCCCGGTGCCGCCGAAGATCTCCTTCGCCACCACGATGCCGAAGCCCATCGAGAGCGCGGCCTGCCAGACGGGCACGGTCGGCGGCAGGATCAGGGCGAAGAGCAGCGCGTAGATCCAGGTCCCCGGAGGCAGGTCGGAGCGTCTGATCACGGCGAAGAGCAGCTCGATGATCCGGGCCGTGAAATAGATGGCGATCACAAGCGGCAGGAAGTACAGGGCGCCGTGTACGAAACAGGCGAGGAAACTGCCGGCGTCGAAGCCGAGGCCCATCGCCTGCATGGCACCCGTCTGCCAGGTCTCCTGAAGCTCCACGCCCGCGGTCGCGAGGGCCAGGTGGATCTGCAGGCCCGTGTTGTAGAGGCCGAAGACGATCACCGGCGCGAGCGCGACCAGGTAGACGGCGAAGAAGCGCCGGACGCTGACGGCGTCGCGGATGTGGGCCGCCCGCTGGGTGACCTGCTTGCTGCCGGTGGCCAGCGCGTGGAAGGCCTGACGGATGGGGCCGAGGGCCTGTTCCCTGGTCGCCCTGAGGGTCGGGGCGTCGCCCCATCTTCCGCGTCCGACCGGCACCTCAGCCCTCCTTCTCGATCAGCTGGAGCAACAGCCGCAAGGCCCGCTGCCAGTCGTTCTTGCCGGCGTCCACGAAGGTGCAGAGCGCCAGGTCCTCTTCCGCCAGTTCCAAACAGCCCAGGCGCTCGGAGCGCACGGCGTCCCGGGCGGCCAGGGCCCGCAGGAGGGGCACGGGCAGGAGATTCAGGGGCATCACGTCCTCGTAGGCCCCGAGCGGGATCATGGCGCGCTTCGCGCCATGGGCCGTAGTGTCGAAGTCATAGGTCTTCCGTTTGAAGAAGGCCGACATGTAGGTGCCCGTCACGGTGAACACATCGAAGCCCAGCCGGGCCCAGGCCGGCTGGATCCTGTCGCCGCCCTCCGGCAGGGCCGTGACCTGCAGGTCGTGGCGACCGAGGAAGCCCGTCTCCTCCGTACCCGCGGGATGGCCCGAGAGGACTGAGCCTGTGATGATCCGCTGCTCGCCGTCGTGGAGCTCGCCCTCCGTGACGTTCAGCGTCGATGCGCCCAGGCGTCCCTTGATCAGCCGCGGGTCCTTGACCCCCGGGCCGGCAAGGGAAAGGATGCGGTCGACGAAGAGCTCGCCCGTGGCGAACAGCCTGCCGATGGTGACGACGTCGATGGCGGAGAGATGCCAGACCCGCTTGTTGGCATCGACGGGATCCAGCAGGTGGATGTGGGTGCCCGGCAGCCCGGCCGGGTGCGGGCCCTCGAATTCCTCGATGCTGAGACGTTCGACGGCCGCGGGCGACAGCGGGCTACCAGCGGCCTTGCAGAAGTAGATCGGACCGCCGGTGAGCCGGGTCAGCACGCTCAGGCCCCGGTCCAGGTCCTCCTCGAGGCCCTTTACCTGGATTTCGACCGGCGGCGCGTGGGGCTCCGTCGTCATCGCCGTCACGAAGATCGAATGCGGTGAGGCATCCACCGGAGGCACCCGGTTGAAGGGCCGCGTGCGGAACGCCGTCCAGACGCCGGACTCGACCAGCAGGTCCCGGATCTCCTGATCGCTGAGCCGGCTGTCCTTTTTCGCCCGGTAACTGTCGAAGTTCTTGGTCGAATCGTTCTCGTGGTCGATGCTAACGATCACGGAGCGCAGGCGCCGCCGCTCGGCTCGCGGGGCGGAGAGCACCGTGCCGCCGGCGGGGGCGCACAGCCTGATGCCGCCATGAAGGGCGTCAGAGATCAACAGATCGCCCCGGCGGACGGACTGGCCCGGTTCGACCTGGACACGCGGTCGCATCTCCCGGAAGTCGCGGCCGAGAACGGCGACCCGGGAGATTTTCTTCTTCTCGATGCGCTGGAGGTCCGGCGCACCGGAAATCGGCACGTCGAGGCCTCTCTTGATGACGTGTCTCGCCATGCGTCCTTGTCGATCCCCCTGGGACATTGGGCCTGACGTTGGGCGTTGATAACCTGCGCTACGTTAGTGGATCATTTCGGCCGTATCCACCGGGATTTACCGAAACATCCGGGCGTCCGGGCAGCTCATTCGGACGGCAGCGACAACCCCGTTTACATTATTACCCAGGGGGAATTCCGATTCCATGGCAAGCCCTCCCCCCGACCGCAGACGGTCAGTGAGAAGGGCGCCGAACACCCGGACGAAAGGGCATTCCGGGCGGGTTCCCGAAGCCGGGGGCGGCCTTCGGGCCGACGATCCGCGTCGGCGGACGCCCGGACAGCGCCGCCCGCTACCGCGTGGTATCCATCGAGACGCTGCTGATCCGGCTCGAGACCTGTCTCCTCGGGGGGCAGTGCGGCTGCTGTCAGCTTAACTCTCGCTGCCTCGAGATTTGTCTAGAGGACGCGGATTTAGACAGCCGCTGCTCGTTTCCAAAACGCAAAGGCCGTGTGGCGAAGGTCCCGGTAATGGCTCGCGGCGACATGATGACGCCCGAGGTTGAACGAGTCTTGCGTCGTCGCGTGAACGGTGAGAGAGCGCTGCGTCATGTCGAGCGCCTTAAACCTCCGCATCGCGCGTTCTCGCGACCTCGTTTCCTGGTGAGAGCATTCGACTCGATTATTCGCGTAACGCGAGGTATCTCGCCGCGCACCATGAATAAGGTCACGGTGCGCGACGTGGTAACTGGCGAGCTTGTCGGAAACGATGCGCCGGGGTTCTTCTTTGGCGGCTTTGAGGGTCCGTCGGAAGAACCGTTTCGCTGCGGCTCCGTCGTGTTTCTCCGACAAATAGACGTCGACAACCTCACCGTCCTGGTCGATGGCTCGCCATCGGTAGT
>JASFJM010000161.1:0-6099 GCA_050122055.1 Gammaproteobacteria bacterium
CGTCCAGCGGGCCGATACGGACAATCGAATTCTCAAATCGCCGCGTTATCTGCATCAGGGGCTGGGCGAGGATGATCCGGCCGTGAAGTGCATCGATCTCGTAGTCGACGCCCCGGGTCAGAACCATAGTCTCCAGCACGCGGCCGGTTTCCGTATCGCGGACCTCGATCCAGGCCTTGTCGGAGCCCCGCACGATATCGGTCTCGCTGAGATAATAGAGGCTGCCGCCGGTGCCGAGGAACTCGTCGTGGCCCAGCACCGTGCGGGCTTCCGAGGCAAACGCCTGGACGCGTGTCCGGGCCTCACCCAGCTCCGTGGTATCGACACTCCGATACAGGGCGCGCGCGCCGTAGAGACTCCGGTTATATTGCGCGAACTCGGTCGCAGTGAGCCCGGTGTTGTAATTGCCCCAAAGCACCTGGGACTTGTCCCAGTCAACGCGCACGTACATCCGGCCCTGGGAATCCGTGTCGCTGATCGTCGTCGAATCGTCACCGTACACCGGATAGTAGCGATCCGGATCGAGCTGCCGGAAAACGCTCTCCTGATCCTTGCGGTGGAGGTCCTTGAAGATATCGCTCAATTTCTCTTCGCGCGTGTCGACCTGAGCGGTGATCAGGTAGCGTCCCTTGATCTTGCCCTTCAGATAGACGGCCAGACGCCCCTCCATGAGGAGATCATCGTCGTAGGAATCATCGGCAGACAGGGGCTCGATGCTGCCGGACACGTCGCTCCCGGAAGCTGTGATATCAGCCAGCGCAGCCAGGAACATGTATCGCCCGGTGACATCGACAGACAGCGTGTGCTGGCTCACCTCTCCATCGGGATCGGTGAGTTCGACCAGGAAGTCATGGGCGCCGACCGGCAGGAAGTACTCGATCGCGAAACGCTCGCGGGTATCTATCGGCAGCGATTCTCCATTGATGGCCAGCCGATAGCCGTCCCCGAGGGCCTGACCGAAGATGCGGACCCGGCTGCCTGCGATCGGGATGTTCTGTCTGACCAGCGCACTCTGCCCGTATACGGCGGCGGCCGATGCAGCGGCGGATGATATTTCACCCTCGTCAGTGAACTGACCGTCGTCCGTGGCCGTGGTCATCCGCCCGCCACCGGGCGCCAGCGACAGGCCCTGAGGAATGGTCTCGTCACGCTGACCGTCATGACCTATCGCATAAAGCACATAGGTCAGCTGAACCTCTGTTCCAGGGAAGTAAGGTTCATCCCACTGGAAGCTGGTCAGGCTCCTCGGCTCTGACGTCAGCACCGCCAGCGGATCGACCCGGTCGACGTCCGTTTCACGATACACGTGCAACTGCAGCTCGCGGATGAACGAAGCGTAGTTGGTATAGGCGGAGAAGATGACCGGCTCCGGTGATCCTTCCGGCCCCGGATGTATGACGCCCGGCCCCTTGACGGCCAATCTCGGATCGAGGATCGCCGGATCCTCCGTCGCCCAGAGAACGCCGCCTTCCGGCAAACGGACAGAGAACTGGCCATCCACCGTCGCCAGGCGATTGGCCGGGTCAGCCTCCGAGTTCGAGGCCGTGCCCGTACCTGGCTCCGGCGCGTGCGCGCGAGTCCGGATGATCAGGCCCTCTTCGCTGTCGCATTGGAGCACCGTGCACTCCCCAGCGGCTGTCCGATCGATTGCCATCGCCGGGTCCGGACGGTAGAGCGGTTCCAGGCGGTCGTCTGCCGGCTTCTGCTGGGCAGAATCCGCCGACGCCCGCTCCACCCGGCCGGTGGCCTCACTGGCAGAAAGCAATACCCGGGTAGACGGCGAAGCATGCACCGTCTCGATCTCGATCTTCGCCAGACTGTCCTCGGCGACCAGCTTCAGCAGCTCGTCATGGACGCGTCGACTGCGCCGCTCTGCCAGCTCCCGGGCATCGTAAGACTCGTAGATACACTCCGCACCAGGCCGGATGCCCTGGATCCGCAGCTCGACACGGCGATTCAGCGCCCGCCCCGCCTCGGTATCGTTGGCAGCGACTGGCTCGTCGGGACCACGGCCGACCGAGGTGACTCTTTCGGGCGATATGCCGAGCCGCTCGACGATATATCCGGAGACGGCCGCCGCTCGCGCCTCCGAAAGGGCGTAGTTGTCGGCAAAGATGTGTCTGTTGTGGGCAGCGATCGGAACACTTGAAGTATGGCCGATCACTTCGACTGTCAGGTCAACATTTGCGCTCCAATCCGCCATGATCCGGTCGAGGGCCGCACGGTCGGCGTCGGTCAGCTCTGCACCCAGCACCGGGAAGTGGGGTGAGAATACGACCTCGTCCGGACGGTCAGCGCCCGCGGGGCAGGTCCCGGCATACCCGTCTATCTCAATCACAGACCGGCTATGAGAGTCGACCTGTTCTGCTATTTCCGTAAGCAGGTGCCGATATTGCTGGCGGATCTCTTCGCTCCGCTCATCGAAGAAGAATTCGCCGATCCTCATACGCACGATGCGCTGCGGCGCGGGTGTGGCCGGCAGACGGACGCCGAAATTGAAGCGGCTCATCAGTCCCTGGGTGATGCGTTTCGTGCGCGGATTGGCGGTCGTGAACTCGCTCCCCTCCGGCAGGGTGCTCGGATCGACCTTCACGTAGAAGTTTCGACCTCGATCGAAGCGCTCCACGTCGATGGCGGCGAGGTGATAGCGTCCATAGGGGTCGGTCTCCGCCAGCAGACCGTTCAGCGTCGCCACTCTCACGCCGGGGATGCCGATCTCGTCGACACCCCTGTTAGAAACCCGAACCACCAGCTCCTGCCCGCCATCCACGGCCATGACGGACCGTTCGATGAAGAGATCCTGGGCTGTCTCGCCACGGGCCACGGCACCGACATGCTGGCGGAAGAGCGATCCGGTCGGGGTCAGGCGCAGCCGCGAACCTTCGGCCGAACTCAGCAGCAGGTCGCCGCCTGCCTGATCCGTACGCAGACGCATCCGCACTACGGCCGACGAAACCGTGCCGATCTCCGATTGCGCGGCGCGCCCGCTCAGAGTGCCGATCATGACGGAACCCGGCGACGATCCGATCGCTACGTCCAGCGGCCGGGGTCCGTCACCGAAGTCTATGGTGAGGCCGCCAGCGAAGCTGGTATCCGCCAACGGTAAGCCGCTGAGGACGACGCCGGTGGCGCGTGCGCTGTCCTGCCATCCATCGCCATCGATGTCGTTGAACACCTTGCCGATGATGGTCGCCTGCTCGAAGTCCGGATCACTGCCGATCGTGACCACGGCGCGCGCGTCATTACCGATCCGGGCGCCGCCGTAGTAGGGCGTGGCCCGGTTTTCGTAATCGCCGCGGGTCACGCCGGCGCCGACACGAGTCAGGTAAGTCAGGGTCACGCTTTCCCCGGCGGCCAGATCGATACCGGAGAACTCGACGGGCCGCGCACCGTCCGCTGGCGCCTCGCTGCCATCGCCGAATCTTGCGGAACCCTCGACAAAGCTGAATCCCGGGGCAGGCATGTCGACCACCGAGAGACCGTTCAGCGCGACCGGGCCGGTGTTCTGCAGCTCCAATCGATACTGGACCAAATCGCCGATCACGGCCTCCGGGCTGGCCACAGTCTTGGCGAGCCGTACGGTTAGCGGATCGACTCCCAGCGGATCCAGGGGAATGTGGTTGTTGACGAAATCAGGATCACCCGCAGCCACCCGGAACGAAAGATGATAGAGCACTTGTTCGGACAGGTCGGGGGGCTCGGGGCTCTCCGCAATCCACACCGGACCAGGCAGTCCGGTCGGGTCGAAGGCGTCGTTCTGGGCCGGCAACAGGGCCGACCGCCCATCCGCGTACTCATCGGGTCCATCCACGTAGATACGGATTTCTGAATCCGACGGACAAGCCGGATCGGCGTCAGCCAGCAGATCGAAGCGATAGCTGCCCCCGTCGCCGGTGATCTGGTTCTGCTGACCCGGCAGCAGGCAGGCCTCCGGAAGCGCGGCGTCGCTGGAGTCGGTAAATATGAGACGGGCCCCGGGGAGCGGTGTTCTCGTAATCGCGTCGTATACGACGCCGGTCGGGTAGGCGGGCAGGTTCACGGCGGCATTGTCGTTGCCCGGATCCAGAGCAATGTCGGAAACCACACGGAAAACGGCGCCGCTGCCGGGCTGACGGAGCCGGACTTCATATCCGGGCAGAGCCAGGACATCCCCGAACGAATAGCCGCCATCCGCGAGTGTCACGCCCGATGCAACCGACTGACCGTCGAGGACCAGTTCAACGACCCAGCCTGCCAGGCGCTCTTCGTCGGCGCCGATCTGGCCATCGAAATCCGCGTCGATCCAGGCTGTGCCCGCCAGCGAGGCAAAGGAAGAGACCTCACCGACATCAGTCCGGACCGCCGAGTCGCCCGCCCCTGTGAGTGCATCCAGATACTCGATAATCAGTGTGTCGCCATCCCGGGTGACCAGGATGCCGTCGTCGTCGGACCCGGGGCCCGCCGATCCCTCGGTGATTAGTGTCCCTGACAATCGGCCAGCATTGGCGCCGTCATCAAACAGCGTGATGGACTCCGATTCTCCCGTGTTCTGGTTGACAACCGTGACCAGCACGCTGCCGGCACCGATGAGATCGGCGTCCTGGACCAGCAGATCGAGGGTCTCGCCTGGCACGCTGGTCTCGGTTATCTCGACGGCGCCATCCGCGCCCCCGATCACGTCGCTCGCAGATGTCCTCGTCGTGGCACCTCCAAGCACCGTCAGAACATCTTCATAAGACGCGACCACGGTGTCGGCCGCCTGGGTATTCATGACTCCATCGCCGTCCACGCCAGCTGCAACCCCGAACGCGGTGGGAAGGTTGCCGGTAAAGGTGCCGGGAGACGCGGTATCCTCTGTCAGGCTGATCGTCTCGCTCTCGCCCGTCGCCTCGTTGTTGACGGTTACGGAGATAGTGCCTGAGCCGGCCAGGTCGGGGTCGGCAACGGAAATCGAGAGCGTGTCCCCTGGGATGGATGTGGGGGTGATGGATATGGTCCCATCCGCTCCGCCGGCCACCGTGTCGACGGCAGTCAGGTCGGCGCTGCCGCCTGAAGCGGTGAGCAGGTCGTTGTAGGTGACTGTCACGGTGTCGCCGGCCTGGGTATTCAGCGTCCCGTCGTCGTCGCTTCCGGACCCGGTTCCGAATACGGTCGCGAGGTTGCCGGCGAAGGTGCCCGGGCTGCCGGCATCTTCGACCAGCGCCAGCGTCTCGCTCTCGCCCGTGGTGTCATTGACGACGGTCACAGAGACCAGACCGCTGCCGGCCAGATCACTGTCGATGACGGTGACATCGAGCACATCGCCGGGCACCGAATTGGGAGTGATCGTCACGGTCCCGTCTGCGCCGCCCCCGACGCTGCTGGTCGCCGTGCGGTCGGCCGGCGCGCCGCTGGCGCTGAACTCGTCCACATAGGTGACCGTCACGGTGTCTCCGGCCTGTGTAACCAGGGTCCCGTCATCACTGGTACCGGGCGTGTTGCCAAAACTCGTATCGAGGGCGCCAATGAAGGTGCCCGGCGATCCCGGATCCTCGGCGAGGATGACGGATTCGGTCTCACCGGTGACATCGTTACCAAGGGTGACCACGACCGAGCCGGAGCCCGCCATATCGGCGTCTGTGACGGAGATGGTAAGGGGGTCGCCGGGTACGGAGTTCGGGGTGATGGAGACAGTGCCGTCCGTGCCGCCGACGATATTGCCAACTGCCGTGCGCAGTTCCGCGCCACCCGCGGCAGTGAGCGCGTCATCGTAGGAGACGGTCACGGTGTCTCCCGCCTGCGTGGTCAGAGCACCGTCATCGTCGGTGCCTGTATTCACCCCGAATACCGTCGCTAACGATCCTTCGAACGCACCCGGACTCCCGGGAATCTCCATGAGGGTGACGGTCTCGCTCTCTCCCGTGACATCGTTGACCACCGTCACTGCCATGCTCCCGTTCCCGGCGAGATCGGCATCCGAAAGGGTTATCGTCATGTCGTTGCCGGGAAGCGTATCGGCGCTGATCGCTACGGTGCCGTCAGCACCGCCACCGACGGATCCCGCGGCTGTCCTGGTCGCAGCGCCCCCGGAGCTGGTGAACGCGTCAGCGTAGATGGCGCTGAGCGTGTCCCCGGCCTGCG
>JASFJM010000162.1:0-6094 GCA_050122055.1 Gammaproteobacteria bacterium
CTGGGTGACGCTGTTCGAACAGCTCCGGTATTACTCCTGGATCGTGGATCGTTTCCATCTGTCTACCCGGGTCTGGCAATCTGTTCACAACGGCCTGGAGCTTGACTTCGACTGGCTGGAGCAACGGCTGCGGGCGATAGGCTTCCGCATCGTGCTGTGCTTTCGGGATCCCCGGAGTTTCGCGGCGGCCCGCAGTGAGCGCCTCGAAGTCTCCGGAAATCCGGGTCAATATGACGATCTGGAATTGTTCGTCGACGAACAGGACCGCTTCGACGAAGCGGCGCGGTTCTCGTCGCTGCCGGTAATGCGTCTCGACGTGACCGACGGAGACCGGGAGCGGATGTGTCACGAGGTGGCCGACTGGCTGGAAACAGAGGGGGGGCTTTATGCGGATTATTGAGGCCGCGGCGCCCGCTCGCCCCGCGGGTCGGGGTGGATCGTCGCCGGGACTACCCCTTGAAATTGGCCGATCCGGCCCGACAAACAGATAGGTCGGCTTCCCTCAGGGCCAAAGGAATCCTCCCATGAACAGTTTTTTCCAGCGTCTGTCCGACTTTTTCGGCGGTATCTTCGGTGGCCGATCGGGATCCGTGGATGCGGACAGGGGGCCGTGGACGCGCGTGGCGCTCGGACTGCTTGCCGTGTTCCTGGTGCTGCAGCTGGCGCTGGCCTGGTATTGGTCCCGGGAGCCTGAGCCCTTGTGGGTCAACTGGCAGCACCAGGGGCAACCAGCCGCCACCGGCTTTGCCACCGTCGATACCCTGATCGCCGCCGCCAACACGCTGCTGGACAAGCCCGGCGGCTATCTGTCCAACGACATCGCTCCACCCGGCGTGATCCTGGACAATATCCCGAACTGGGAATTCGGCGTGCTGGTGCAGGTGCGGGATCTGTCCCGGGTCCTGCGCAACGACTATAGCCGTTCGCAGACGCAATCATTGGCGGATCCGGATCTGGAGCTGGCAGAACCCGCTTTCAATTTCGACAGCGAGTCATGGATCCTGCCTGCCACGGAGCGCAAGTACCGGGAGGGCATCTCCAATCTGGAGGCCTATCGCGATCGTCTGATCTCGGGTGGAGAGCCGGAAGCGCATTTCTATGCCCGCGCGGACAACCTGAGGGAGTGGCTGGCGGTGGTGGAGAAGCGCCTCGGCGATCTGTCGCAGCGCCTCAGTGCCAGCGTCGGCCAGCGGCGCGTCAACACCGACCTGGCGGGCGACCCTGCGGCGGATACCTCGGGTCCCCAGCCCGACGACGTCCGGGTCAAGACGCCCTGGCTGCAGATCGACGACGTGTTCTACGAAGCTCGCGGCGCGGCCTGGGCGCTGGTGCAGTTCCTGCGGGCCACTGAATACGATTTCCAGCAGGTCCTCGAGGACAAGAATGCCCGGGTCAGCCTGCGCCAGATCATCCGCGAACTGGAAGCCAGCCAGGCACCCATGCGCAGCCCCATGGTGCTCAACGGCAAGGGCTTCGGCATGTTCCCCAACCATTCTCTGGTGATGGCGTCTTACCTGTCGCGGGCGAACTCGGCGGTGATCAACCTGCGCGAGCTGCTGGACCAGGGCTGAGGCTGCGGCGCCTAGTCCAACTGTTCCAGGTACTCCTGGATGAACTCGTATTCCGCCTCCAGCTGATCTTCGGTGTTGGCGGCGACGAATTTTTCCATCCGTCCGCCGAGCAGCGGTATGCCGGAGTCGACCCGGATGGTCACTTCGTTGACGCAGCCGCCATCCTCGGTGGCATACAGCACCATGGTACCGGTGATCTTTGCGGGCACGCCCTCTGACTCGATATCCAGCTCGTTGAGGAATTCGCCGTCGGCGCCCTCCACCCACTCTTCGTTCTGGATCACAGTGGTCCAGGCGCCGAGCATGGCCTTCAGCGCGGAGGGCACATCCAGGGGGACTTCCCGACTGGTCTCGATCGAGAACACGTTGTCCTCGTCGCTACAGGCGACGACCTCCACATCCCGTGCGCCGACGCCCTCGAACTTGGCCAGATAAAAATCCGCATCGGTAAATGCAGCGAAGACCTTCTCCAGCGGATGGTCGTATTCATGCACCGCTTCCACGGTCGTGCTCATGGGGACGCCCTCTGTGTCAGGAACGGAGTGTATGGGAAGAGTAGACGCTGCGGGACATGGCTCACAACCTTGAGCTCACAACTCTGGGCTCACAACCTTGGGCTCACAACTTTGCACCGGCCGTGAGTGCCAGGGTCCCGCGTTCGCCGTCCACCGATCCGATCGCGACCTCCACCGCATCCAGCCAATCCAGGAACGCCAGCAGCTCTTCCCGCGCGACCCGGTCGACGAATCCCAGCTGGGCCTGGAATGCCAGCGCGCCCTGCTCCAGGCTGAACACGCCGACGTTGAGGCTGGCGTTCAGGCGTGCCGCCAGCTCGGCGAGCTCGGTCTCGCCACGGCCGGGGGCGGGTCCGTAGACCCGGGTCGAGACGATGCGATCGAGACCCTCGGTCTGTAGCACCGGCGTCAACAGCGTGGCCATGCCGCGCCGGTAGACGAATACGCCGAGTCCGTCCGAGGACAGTTCCACGGGCTGCTCCGCCAGGCGCAGATAATCCTCCAGCGCCAGCGCCGCGGCCGCGTCGTCACTCCCCTCGAGCAGCAGGCCGGGGCGGTCGCCGAAGGGCGCCGCGCAGCCGGCCGTAATGGCCAGAGCGATGAGGGCCGATACCAATGCCTGGAACTGTTTCCTTGTTGCTTGCATTAACATAGGGGTGCCGCGGTCTTCAGCGGCCAAGTCTACACCGGCCGCGCGGGCGGTCCGCAAACATCGGGAGGACTCGATATGGGATTCTGCGTCGTCACCGGGTGCAACAGGGGCATAGGTCTCGAGCTGGTCCGCCAGCTGGCGGACCGCGGCCACCAGCTGGCGGGTGTATGCCGCACCGGGTCTCCGGCGCTGGATTCGCTGGGGGTCGAGATCATCGACGGTATCGACGTCGGTGACATCGCCGCCGTGAACCGCCTGCCCGAACGGATCGGCGATCGCCGGATCGACCTGTTGATCAACAACGCCGGCGTGCTGGCCAGGGACAGCCTGGGCAAGATCGACGCATCGGGTATCGAGGATATCCTGCTCCAGTTCCGGATCAACAGTATCGGCCCGCTGCTCGTCACCCAGGCGCTGCTGCCGTGCCTGGCGCCAGACGCCAGGGTCGGGATCGTCAGCAGCCGCATGGGCTCGATCGCTGACAACACTTCCGGAGGCTATTACGGCTATCGCATGTCCAAGGCGGCCGCCAACATGGTGGGGGCGTCGCTGGCCAGGGACCTGGCGGAACGCGGCGTGGCGGTTGCGGTGCTGCATCCCGGCTATGTCAGGACAGAGATGACCGGAGGCGGCGGCGACGTCGACCCGGAACAGGCCGCCTCGGGATTGCTGGCACGGCTGGACGAGCTGAACCTGTCCAACAGCGGCGGATTCTGGCATGCGAACGGGGAAGCCCTGAGCTGGTGACCCGCCGCGGGCGAGGACCATCGCGATTACAGGCGCCCTGTTAACCGGCACCGGGCTCTGCCAGACTTGTCTTGACCACGCGGGATGTTGTGGACGCCGTCGTCGTCGGGAGGTTCTTTTATGGTGCCGAGACTCGTCGCCCATCGCGGCTGGGCCAGGCGTTGGCCCGAGAATACCGTCGAGAGCCTGATGGCCGCTGTGGATGCGGGTGCGGATCACGTGGAGTTCGATGTCCAGCTGTCCGCCGATGGCGTGCCGATCCTGCTCCATGACGCCACCCTCGAACGCACCGCGGGCAGGCCCGGCTGCGCCATGGACATGAATTGGGAGGAGCTGCAGCACATAAGCGTCGGCGAGACCGCCCGGCTCGGCGATGCCTGCCCCGGGGCGCGCCTGCCGTCCCTGTCCCTGATCTGTGAGTGGCTGGCCACGGAGCCCGGCGTTACGGCATTCGTGGAGATCAAGACCGAGAGTCTGTCCCGCTTCGGCGTCGAGCGGGTCCTCGAACCGTGTCTCGACCTCTTGTCTCCGATCCTGGAACGCTGCGTCGTGACCTCGTTCAGCCATGAGGTGCTGCTCGAAGCCAGCCATCGGCCGGAGGTCATCATCGCCTGGGTCCTGGAGAGCTGGGGTCCGGAGAGTCTGGCGCGAGCGGAGACGCTGGCACCGGAATACGTATTCTGCAATCACCGCAAACTGCCGGAGGGACTGACGTCGCTGCCGAAGTCCGGCTGGCATTGGGTCCTCTACGAGGTGGCCGATGCGGACCTGGCCATGGAGTTGGCTGCCCGGGGCGCCGGGTACATCGAGACCATGGCCATCGGCGATCTTCTCAAGGACCCGCGCTTCTCTCCTGGGAGCGCCCCCTGTTGAACGAGCGCTGCGACGTCCTGGTCGTCGGCGGCGGGATCCACGGCGTCGGCGTAGCCCAGGCGGCGGCCGCCGCCGGCTATTCCGCGATCCTGGTGGAACAGCGGGGGCTGGCGAGTGGCACGTCCAGCCGCTCGAGCAAGCTCATCCACGGCGGGCTCCGTTACCTGGAGAGCGGCGAACTCGGACTGGTATGGGAGTGCCTGCGGGAACGGCGCATCATGGTCGAGGTCGCGCCAGATCTCGTGCGGATGGAACAGTTCTACCTCCCCCTGTATCGGCAGGGTCGCCGCTATCAGTGGCAGTTGTTGACGGGCCTGTCCCTCTATGCGCTGCTGGCGGGCTTCCGACCGGGGACAGGGTTCGCGCGCCTGGGACCGGACGCGGTCGATCCCGCCGACGGGTTGCTGGGGGAAGATCTGAAGGCCATCTTCCGTTACCAGGACGCGCGCACCGACGACCTGGCATTGACCCGGGCGGTGATGGCATCGGCCATGAACCTCGGTGCCCGTCTCATGATGCCCGCCGAATTCGTCTCTGCCGAGATCAGGGATGACGGGGTCCACGCCCGGTGCCGGCAGCCCGGGGGCGAGGTGGAAATCGCCTGCCGCGTGCTGGTCAATGCGACCGGGCCCTGGGCGGCAGAACTGATCGGCCGTATCAGGCCGTCACCGCCGCCGGTGGCGGTAGACCTGATCCAGGGCAGTCACCTGGTCTTTCGCGACTGGCACGTCCGGCGGAATTATTACCTGGAAAATCCGCGGGACGGCCGCGGCGTCTTCGTCCTCCCGTGGCCGGGTGGCACCCTGGTAGGGACCACGGAGACACGCTTTGAAGGCGATCCGGCGACGGTGAGGCCGCGGCCATCGGAGCGGCGGTATCTGCTTTCCGTGGTGCGCCATTACTTCCCGGACACCGGGCCGAGAGACCTGTCCAACACCGCGGGTTTCGCCGGGCTGAGGGTGCTGCCATCGGGCTCGGGACATGCGTTTCATCGCAGCCGTGAGACCCGCTTCGAGACAGACCGCAAACGCCGGCCTCGCGTCTTGTCCATCTTCGGCGGCAAGCTGACCGCGTGGCGGGCGACGGCGGAGAAAGTGATCCAGCGCATCGGCGACTCGCTGCCGGAGCGGCAGCCCAGGGCGGATACCGCTCGTCTGCGGCTCGACCCCGTCGGCGAGGACTGGCCGGGTGGCTGAGTTTTTCCTCGCCCTCGATCAGGGCTCCCACGCGAGCCGCGCCATCGCGTTTACGCCTTCCGGCACGCTGCTGGACCGGGAGCAGGCGACCGTGGAGACGACCAACCCGCGTCCCGGCTGGTTCGAGCATGACGCCGAAGCCCTGCTCGCGACGGTCGTCGCGACGGTCGAACGCCTGCTGGCCCGACAACCCGCCGCGGCCTGTCTCGGTGCCGGTCTCGCCACCCAGCGCTCGAGCATCGTCTGCTGGGATCGATCCACCGGGGAGCCGCTGTCGCCGGTGATCTCCTGGCGAGACACCCGCCACCAGCAGTGGCTTGCCGGCCTCGATCTGGATCCGGCCCGGGTCCATGGCATCACCGGTCTGCGCGTCTCCGCCCACTATGGCGCAAGCAAGCTGCGCTGGTGTCTGGATCATCTGGCCCCGGTCCGCGCCGCCCGGGATCAGGGAAGGCTGGCGTGGGGACCGCTGGCCAGTTTTCTTATCTTCCGACTGACCCGGGAGCGGACTCTGGCTGCCGACCCCGACAATGCATCCCG
>JASFJM010000163.1:0-6038 GCA_050122055.1 Gammaproteobacteria bacterium
CTTTGAAGCCCTCGGCAGGACAGCATGCAATACGACCATATCGAACTTCCGGGTGACGGCGAGGCCATCACCGTCAATACGGATTTCACCATCAACGTGCCGGCGCGTCCCATCGTGCCGTTTATCGAGGGTGACGGCATCGGTATCGACGTCACGCCGGTGATGCGCCAGGTCGTGGATGCCGCAGTGAGCAAGGCCTACGGCGACGAACGCGCCGTGGCCTGGATGGAGGTCTACGCCGGCCAGAAGGCCGCAGAACGGTATCGGGGTCAGTTCCTGCCCGACGAGACGCTGGACGCCCTGCGTCGGTATGTGGTCTCCATCAAGGGGCCGCTGGCGACCCCGGTGGGCGGGGGCTTCCGCAGCCTGAACGTCTCCATCCGCCAGACTTTGGACCTGTATGCCTGCGTCCGGCCGATCCAGTATTTCCCAGGCGTACAGACGCCGATGAAAGACTCTGAACTGGTTTCCATGACCATCTTCCGGGAGAACACCGAGGACATCTATGCGGGCATCGAGTGGCCGGCGGGGTCCGAGGAGGGTCAGAAGCTGACCCGGTTCCTGCAGGAGGAACTGGGGGTCACCGGCATCCGCTTCCCGTCCAGCTCCGGACTCGGCATCAAGCCGGTGTCCCGGGAAGGGTCCCAACGCCTGATCCGCAAGGCGATCAACTATGCCGTCGACGAAGACCGCAGCTCGGTCACCCTGGTGCACAAAGGCAACATCATGAAGTACACCGAGGGGGCGTTCCGCAACTGGGGTTACCAGCTGGCGAAAGACGAATTCGGGGCGGTCGAGATCGGGGCCGGACCGTGGCTGAACTTCCGCAATCCGCGTACCGGTCGCGAGATCGTCATCAAGGACGTCATCGCTGACAATTTCCTGCAGCAGATCCTCCTGCGACCGGAGGAATACGACGTCATCGCCACGCTGAATCTCAACGGCGATTACATCTCCGACGCCCTGGCCGCCCAGGTCGGCGGCATCGGTATCGCCCCGGGTGCCAACATCGGTGACGGGGTCGGCGTGTTCGAGGCCACCCACGGCACCGCACCGGGTTTCGCCGGCAAGGACCGGGTCAACCCCGGCTCGCTGATCCTGTCGGCGGAGATGATGCTCCGTTATCTGGGCTGGAAAGAAGCCGCCGATCTCATCCTCCACGGCGTGCGCACCACCATCGAGAAGAAAGAGATGACCTTCGATCTGGCGCGCTTGCGCGAAGCGATCCGCCATCCGCGCACCGCCGATCAGCCCAAGGGTTCCGTCCAGGAGGAGATCGAGCGGCTGGTCCCGGGCGCGACCCTGGTCGGGACCCGGCGCTTCGGCGAGGCCATCATCGAGAACATGGAGGCCTGAGGCCCGACGCTATGAGCGATTCGTCCTGTTTCGATCCGGATTGCCGCCGCTGCCTGCGGCTGGCAGCGTTCCTCGATCAGGTCCGGGCCGAGCATCCGGATTATCATTCGCGGCCGGTGCCGGCCTTCGGTGACCCGTCGCCACGCCTGCTTGTCGTGGGGCTGGCGCCGGGGATGCACGGCGCCAACCGGACCGGGCGGCCCTTCACCGGCGATCATGCCGGGCTGATCCTCTACCGCACCCTGCACCGGCAGGGTCTGGCCAACCACGAGGGATCCGACCGGACCGACGATGGCCTGGTCCTCACCGGTTGTCGCATCACCAATGCCGTCAAATGCCTGCCGCCGGCCAACAAGCCGGTGCGCGGTGAGATCCGCCAGTGCAACCGCTATCTGGCGGCCGAACTGGAGGCCCTGCCTCCCGGCGCGGCGGTCCTGGCGCTGGGCCGCATCGCCCACGACGCGGTGTTGATGGCGCTGAATCTGCCGCTGGCCAGCTGCCGGTTCGCCCACGGTGCCGAGCATCATCTGGGCGCGCTGTCGATGGTGGATTCCTACCACTGCAGCCGCTACAACACCCAGACCCGCCGGCTCACCGAGGCCATGTTCGAGACCGTGGTGGCCCATGCCGCCAGGATCGCCGGCTGCGGCAGGGCAGCGTGAGCGACACGCCCGCCCCGAGCGCCGAGACCCAGTCCTTCAATCCGCGGCCGACCCTGCGCCGGCTGCCACACAAGCCCGGCGTCTATCGTTTTATGGATGCGACCGGGAAGGTGCTTTACGTGGGCAAGGCGCGGGACCTGCGCAAACGCGTCAGCAGCTATTTCCGGGCCGGCATCCCGGGCGGCAAGACCGGTCTGCTGGTCCAGCAGATCGGCGCCATCGAGGTCTCCGTCACCGGCAGCGAGGGCGAGGCCCTGATCCTGGAGAACAATCTGATCAAGGCCCATCGGCCGCGCTTCAACGTGCTGCTGCGGGATGACAAGAGCTACCCCTTTATCCGCATGTCCTCGGAGCATGAATACCCGCGTCTGTCCTTCTATCGCGGCAGCCAGCGGATACCCGGGCGCCTGTTCGGCCCCTATCCGTCTGCCGGCGCGGTGCGGGAGACGCTCAACCTGCTACAGAAGCTGTTCCGGCTGCGCTCCTGCGAGGACAGCTTCTTCGCTCATCGCAGCCGCCCTTGTCTGCAGTACCAGATCCAGCGCTGTTCGGGACCCTGTGTCGGGCTGATCAGCAGTGAGGATTACGCCCGCGACGTGCAGCACGCGGTCCGCTTCCTGGAGGGCCGCAGTGGAGAGGTAATCGGCGAACTGGTCGGGCGCATGGAAGACGCTTCCACCCGGCTGGCTTTCGAAGAGGCCGCCCGTTATCGGGATCAGATCGGTCGCCTCAAGAGCGTGCAACAACAATTCGCCGGCGCCCATCGGGATCGCGGCGATATCGACGTGCTGGCCGTGGCAGAGCAGGGCGGCCTGTTTTGCGTGGCGGTGATGTTCGTGCGCGGCGGCCGCAATCTGGGCAGCCGCACCTGGCTGCCCCGGACCGCACCGGGCACCGACGCCGAGGAGGTGCTGAGCGCTTTTGTCACCCAGTACTACGACAGCCGGCCGATACCGAAGGAGATCCTCGTCGACCGTCCGGTCGTCGATACCGAACTGATCGAGGCGGCGTTCAGCCAGCGGATGGAGCGCCGGGTGCGGCTGCGTGACCGGGTCCGGGGCGAACGCGCCCGCTGGCTCGAGCTGGCTGCCGACAACGCCGCGCATGGTCTCGCGCTCCATGTCGCCAATCAGGCCGGCATGCAGGCGCAGCTGGAAGCGCTGCAGGAGGCGCTCGGTCTGGGCGAAGTGCCGGGCCGGATCGAGTGTTTCGATATCAGCCACACCCAGGGCGAAGCCACGGTTGCGTCCTGTGTGGTGTTCGGTGCCGAGGGTGCGGTCAAATCCGACTATCGCCGCTTCAACATCGCCGACGTCACCGCCGGTGACGACTACGCGGCCATCTCCCAGGCCCTGTCGCGACGCTATACCCGGATCAAGCGCGGCGAGGCGGCACTGCCGGATCTGTTGATGGTGGACGGCGGCAAGGGCCAGCTGGCCGAGGCCATGCGGGTCCTGGATGAACTCCAGATCGAAGGACTGGACGTGGTCGCCGTCGCCAAGGGCCGCAGCCGCAGGCCGGGTCAGGAACAGCTGTTCTTGGCAGGCAGAAAACGGGCCCTTATACTGCCGCCCAGCTCTCCTGCGCTGCGCCTGATCCAGCAAGTCCGGGACGAAGCACACCGGTTTGCGATCGCCGGCCATCGTCACCAACGGGGCCGGTCACGTCAGCGATCGGTGCTGGAGGACGTGCAGGGTCTGGGGCAGAAGCGGCGCAGCGCATTGCTGAAAGAGTTTGGCGGGTTACAGGGTGTGACCGCCGCCAGCCTCGAGGACCTGTGCCGGGTCAGAGGCATCAGCCGCACCCTTGCGCAGCGCATCTATGACACCTTGCACCCGGCGGATTGACCGACCTTGCACATTGCACTGAACCTGCCGAACGGCCTCACGTTCTTCCGGATCGTCCTGATCCCGGCCTTCGTGATCGTGTTTTACCTTCCCTGGGATTTCGCGCGACCCGCGTCGGCGCTCATCTTCTCCCTGGCCGGGATCACCGACTGGCTGGACGGATATTTCGCCCGCAAGCTGGGACAGACCTCGCCGTTCGGGGCCTTCCTGGACCCGGTGGCAGACAAGCTGATGGTGGCCACCGCGCTGGTGTTGATCGTGCAGACCGATCCGCGGCTGCTGGTCGCCCTGTCCGCGGCGGTGATCATCGGCCGGGAGATCGCCATCTCGGCCCTGCGCGAGCTGATGTCGGAACTGGGGGCCCGCCATCACGTGGCGGTGTCGAAGGTGGGCAAGTACAAGACCATCTTCCAGATCACGGCGCTGATCATGATGCTCTACCAGCACGATCTGCTGATCCTGCCCATGTACGACCTGGGATACGGTTTCCTGCTCGGCTCGGCCATCCTCACCCTGTGGTCCATGACCCAGTACATGGTGACCGCCTGGCCCCATCTGAAGAGCGACGATACCTGCCCTTGACAGGGCACGGGCGGCCGCTAGAATCCGTCGTCTGCCCAGCGGGAATAGCTCAGTTGGTAGAGCACAACCTTGCCAAGGTTGGGGTCGCGAGTTCGAGTCTCGTTTCCCGCTCCAGAATGAAATCAAGGGGTTACGTCAGCCGACGTGACCCCTTTTTTCTGCCAGGGCAATTCCAGGCTTCAGAGCCTGGTCCCGTGCAGACGCAGAGCGTTACTGATCACTGATACCGACGACAGGCTCATGGCCACGCTGGCGATCATGGGTGACAGCAGCAGGCCGAATGCCGGATACAGGACGCCGGCGGCGATCGGCACGCCCAGGGAGTTGTAGCCGAAGGCGAACAGGAGATTCTGCCTGATGTTGCCCATGGTGCGCCGGGACAGACGCAGCGCCCGGACGATCCCTCTCAGGTCGCCGCTCACCAGCGTCACGCCGGCCGACTCCATGGCGATATCGGTCCCGGTCCCCATCGCGATACCGACATCCGCCTGGGCGAGGGCAGGGGCGTCGTTGACCCCGTCACCAGCCATGGCCACCACCGCCCCGCCGGATTGCAGCCGTTTGACGGCGTCGGCCTTATGCCCGGGCAGGACGCCAGCGATCACGTCGTCCAGGCCGAGTTTCCTGCCCACCGCCAGCGCCGTCGCCTGGTCGTCTCCGGTAAGCATGACAAGGTGGATCCCGGCGCTCCGGAGGGCGTCGACGGCCGCGGGCGTCGTCTCCTTGATGGGGTCCGCCACCACCAGCACACCGGCAAATCTGTCGTCCCGGGAAACATAGACCACGGTCGCACCCTCGGCGCGAAGACGTTCGACCAGCCCGGCCAGTTCCCCGGTGACGATTTGATGGCGTTCCATCAAGCTCAGATTGCCCACCCTCACCAGAGAACCATCCACCCGTCCCCACACGCCGTGACCGGGGTCGGAACCGAAATCCCGGACCTCCGGCAACGCCAGGTCTTGCTCGCGGGCCGTCTCGACGATGGCGCGACCGATGGGATGCTCGCTCGGCGACTCGACCGCCGCGGCCAGCACCAGCAGTCGGCCGGGGTCGAAGTCACCGGCGGCGACCACTTCCTGCAGGCTCGGCTTACCCTCGGTCAGGGTGCCGGTCTTGTCGATCACGAGCGTAGTGACCTTCTCCAGCCGTTCCAGCGCTTCCGCATCCTTGATCAGGACGCCCTCGCGGGCACCGCGACCTACGCCCACCATGATGGACATGGGCGTCGCCAGGCCCAGCGCACACGGACAGGCGATGATCAATACGGAGACGGCGACGAGCAGGGCATTGGATAGCTGAGGGGGGGGTCCAAGGAGAGCCCAGACGATGGCTGCCAGCGCCGAGCTGAACAACACCGCCGGCACAAACCAAGCGGACACCTTGTCGACCAACCGCTGCACCGGCGCCCGTGACCGCTGGGCCTGGGCGACCCGATGCACGATCTGGGACAGGAGCATATCGTCGCCAACCCGCTCAGCCAGCATGAGCAGCGCGCCGCGCCCGTTGGTGGTGCCCGCCGACAAGGCTGCATCCGGCCCCTTACTGACCGGTGCCGGTTCACCGGTCAGCATGGACTCGTTTACGTGGCTGA
>JASFJM010000164.1:0-6022 GCA_050122055.1 Gammaproteobacteria bacterium
CCCCGTTCCTTTAACAGGGTGGCGGACGTTATCTCTCGTATCGCCGGGACCATATCGCCAACCCTGAGCCGGGCCTGCTTATCCACAGGCCCCAGACGGAAATTCGTATACTGTGGCTCGCAGGATAGACGGGAGGCGATTCAGGTGGCGGGATCCGGGCTAAAGACCTTCTTTAGCGAACTCAGGCGGCGGAAGGTCATCCGCGCGGCGGTGGTCTACGTCATCGTGGCCTGGATCGTGGTGGAAGTCTCCTCCGTGGTGTTCCCGATCCTGCTGTTGCCCGAATGGTCCCAGCGTCTGGTGCTGGGCCTGGCCCTGGTCGGTTTCCCGCTGGTGCTGGTGCTGGCCTGGGCCTTCGAGCTCTCTCCGGACGGCCTGCAGCGGGAGCTGCCCCGGGAAGCGCTGGACACCGGCATCGGATCGCCAGCTGCGACCGCCGGACCCCAGGCCCTGGCCGCGCCGGCTGCGCGCTCCGACGAACGCCGTGCCATCGCGGTGCTGCCCCTGGCCAATATGAGCGGCGATCCGGAAAACGAATTCTTCAGCGACGGGATTACCGAGGAGATCCTCAATCTGCTGGCCAGACAACCGGATCTTCGGGTGGTCTCTCGCACCTCGTCGTTTTCGTTCAAGAACACGAAGCTGGACGTGCCCGCCATCGCCGAAAAGCTGGGTGTCGACATCGTGCTGGAAGGCAGCGTGCGCCGCTCGGGCAACCGGGTGCGGATCGTCGCCCAGTTGATCGATGCGAGCAATGACGCGCACCTGTGGGCCGCCGGCTATGACCGGGATCTTGACGATATCTTCGCGGTCCAGGCCGAGATCGCCCGCTGCATCGTCGACGCCATGAATCTGGATCCCGATACCTGTATCGACTGCGGCGGCAATACCGGGAATGTCGCCGCCTACGACTACTATCTGCGCGGACGACAGTATTTCCATCAGACCACCGATGCCACCATCAGGATCGCGCGGGAGATGTTCAGCAAGGCCATCGATCTCGACCCGGAGTTCGCCCGCGCCTATGCCGGGCTGGCGGACTCGGAAAGCATGATCGCCCAATGGCTGGATCGCTCACCGGAGCATCTCGACGCCGCCGACGAAGCCAGCCGCAGGGCCATGGAGCTGGCACCGAACCTGGCCGAGGCTCACGCTTCCCGCGGCTTCGCCTTGTCCCTGAAGGGCGATTACGAGGCGGCCGCCCGGCAATTCGACCGGGCGTTGGAGCTGGATCCTCAGCACTACGAATCCCTGTATCTCTATGGCCGCGCACGCTTCGCCCAGGGCAAGCTGGGACACGCGGTCGAACTATGGCGTCGCGCCCACGAGGCGCAGCCGGACGAGTTCCAGAGCCTGGCCCTCTCAGCGGGGCCCCTGAGACAGCTGGGGCGGGAGGAAGAAGATCGCGCCGCCGCGGAACGTGCGCTCGAACTGATCCAGCGGCGTCTGGAGCTGAACCCCGATGACCGGCGGGCCCTGAGCCTGGGCCCGGGCGCGTTGATCGACCTGGGCCGCGTCGACGAAGCCCTGGCCATGGCCGACCGGGCGGTGGAGTTGGCCCCCACAGACGGTGGCGTGCTGCACAATGCCGCCTGCTCCTATGCGCACGCCGGCAGGGTCGACAAAGCGATAGATCTCCTGGAGCGGCGAATGCGGGCAGCGGGAACGATCTACAAGGACTGGATCGACAACGATCCCGACTTCGACAGCATCCGCGACGACCCCCGGTTTATCGCCCTGATCCGGGGCCTGCCCGAACAGGATGCCGGTCAGCGATAGCGCGCGCCGAACACGAAATCCACGCGCAGCGA
This sequence comes from Gammaproteobacteria bacterium, assembly GCA_050122055.1. Taxonomy (GTDB): domain Bacteria; phylum Pseudomonadota; class Gammaproteobacteria; order Steroidobacterales; family XN24; genus CAMYOC01. Next base: position 1,812 of record JASFJM010000164.1, read on the forward strand.
AAAGCGGAAGCTGGGGTCGTAATCGTCCTCCTCGCGGAACAGCAGCTCCGGTTTGAGCTCCACGAACAGCCATTTCTCATAGGCGCGGAAGCGCGCCCGGAGCTGGGTGAAATACCGGTCGACGTCCCAGTCCGGATCGTCATTGGCGTCAAGCCCCAGATCATAGGCGAGCCCGACGCGCCCACTCAATTTGTGGAACAGGGTGAGTTGCTGTCGTGCCTCGACCCGGTCCTTGCTGTCCAGGTAACGGAGGCGGCTGGCCGAGCGGAATAGCCACTTCGGATTGATACGCCGGTCGAAATCCAGCCGGGTCTGCAGCTCCGTACCGTCGTCCAGATACTCCGCGGCACCGGCTGCGAACCGCATCAGCCAGTCGCCCGGCTGGGCGTAACGGATCGCCCGCAGCCTGACGAAGGGATCGGCCGGTCCGGCCGCCTTGACGCCGACGCCGGGCCGGAGATCCCAGCGGCCGGTACCGCGGATCTGTCCTTCCAGCCCGATGTTGTAGTCATTGTCATCCAGGGCATTGGGGATCGAGTCCGAGCCCTCGCCGGTAACGTCGTCAGGGTCGCCGCCCTCCACGAAAAGACGCAGGCGCTCTCGGGTCCCGGGCAGATCGACACGCAGCCGGACCCGAGCCTCCGAGCGGGTGTCCTCGCCACTCTCCCAGCTGTTCTGCAGGCTCAGGCGGGCATAGCTCTCGGTCGAGTCGGTGTAGACACGATCATCGGCAAAAAAGGCATCGATCCGGCGGGCGGAACGCTCCACGGCGCTGGAGACGCCACCGTGGACTGATCGGATCGTCTTTTCGAGACCGTCGGTTTCCCCATCGGCGGAGGACTCGCCTTCATCCGGCTCCCCGGCCCTGCCGTCAGCCCGCTCGGCCACTCCCGCGGAGATCGAAGTCACCGCCTGGCTGACCGCGACCGGGGGCTCGGTACCAGTGGCGGCGGCCAGGCCCGACGAGCCGGCCATGAACGACACCGATATCAGTAAGAATCCGTCCCAGGGTCGGCGCCCTGTCATCGGGGAGAGGATTCTTCGGGCGGGGCGCACGGTCGCCGCAGCCTCGTATTTTCTTGCAAGCCTTGATCAAAGGTTAGCAGGCGCGGACGCATTCGCCGCCGCCCGCTCCGACTCGCCGCAGCCGGCCCTCAGCCGGTTCCCGCAGCCTGATATGATCGGGACACCGGCAGGCATCCGGCTCGATTCCGTGGCGATCCGGCGACGCGGATCTTGGTGCCGCAGCGGCGAGGGACAGCGGCTGCGGACGCGGCCAAACCGGCACATACACGATCTGGCGAAAATCTTCAGTCATGCCCACCCGCTACATGCAGCGCTTTTTCGATCCGCGATCCGTCGCCGTGGTCGGCGCGTCGGAACGGGAGGAGAGTCTAGGGCGTACGGTACTGCAGAATCTGATCGACGCAGGGTTCCCCGGCACGCTGATGGCGGTCAACCGTCACGGGGGCAAGCAGATCCTCGGCCTGCCCCGCTACGACAGCGTCGCCGACCTCCCGGAAACACCGGATCTCGCCATCATCACCACATCACCCGGCCCCACGCCGGAGATCGTCGGCGAGCTGGGCAGGAAAGGCGTCCACGCGGTCCTGATCGTGATGGGCGGCTTGTCGCTGCCGGCCCCCCTGGTCCCCGGCCGTCTGGGTGAGGCGGTGGAATTCGCCCACAACCTCCTCGGCATCCGTCTGGAAAGCGGCAAGACTCTCAAGGAGGCCGCCTGGGAGGCAGCCCGGCCTTACGACATGCGGATCATGGGCCCGAACTGCATGGGTGTGATCGTCCCGGGCAAGCGGCTCAACGCCAGTTACGCCCACACCATGGCGCCGGCCGGTAATGTCGCCTTCGTCGGCCAATCGGCAGTGCTGGGACTGGCGCTGGTGGACTGGGCGCAGGGACGTGGTCTCGGTCTGTCCCACATCACCACGCTCGAAGAGAGCCTGGATATCGACATCGCCGACGTGGTCGAGTACCTGGCGGATGACATCAGTACCCGGGCGATCCTGCTGCAAGTGGCACATCTGGAGTCGGGCCACCGGTTCGTCTCCGCGTTGCGGGCGGCGGCGCGCGGCAAACTGGTCATCGTCATGAAGAGCCGTCGGGTGCCCCAATCCCGGGAGGAACCCGAGCCCCCCGCTCCCGGTTTGACGGATGGTGACGTGGTCTATGACGCCGTCCTGCGGCGGGCCGGCGTGCTCCGGGTCGAGCGCACCGATGAGATATATAACGCCCTGGAGACCCTGATCCACATGCGCAAGCTGCATGGCGACCGCCTTGCGGTGATCTGCAACGGCTCCGGGCCCGCGATCCTCGCCACGGATCACCTGATCCGCAGCGGCGGCCGGCTGGCAGAATTGAGTGAGGCCACGATCGAGGCGGTGGGCAAGGATATGCCGCCGATCATCCATAGCGGCAATCCCGTCAACCTTTTTGCCATCGCCAAACCCGAGCGTTTCGCCGAGGCGATGGAGATCGTACTGGCGGATGCCGGCGTCGATGCAGTACTGCTGGTGCATGTGCCGATCCGGATCAGCCCGTCCCGGGCCACGGCCGAGGCAATCATCCCGGTGGCTCTGGAGGCCAATAAACCGGTGTTGACCACATGGATGGGTGAGCGTAGCGCACAGGCCGCGCGCGCGGCCTGCGACGACGCCGCCATCCCCACTTTCGACACGCCGGAACAGGCCGTCGATGCGTTCATCCACATGAACGAGTACCGGCGCAATCAGGAACAGCTGGCGCAGCTGCCCTCGTCCCCCGGCCCGGAAGACACCCAGTGCGATCTCAACGCGGCCTGGGCGCTGGTCGGCGATGCGCTCAACGCGGGACGGCATATCCTGAGCGACCAGGAATCCATGCGCCTGATCGAAGCCGCCGGCATCCCGGTTGCGGAAAGCCGTTATGCGCCCGATGTTGCCGGCCTGCGCGACCAGTCTGTTGGTCTGGCGCCACCGTATGCGCTGAAGGTCCTCAACCAGGTGGTGTGCCGACCCTTCGCCGACCTGGGCGCCGATTTCGCCGCCAATATCAGCGTACCCGGCATCAGCGAACGATTTGTCGCCCTGGACCTGGGATCGGCCAGGGAACTGGAGGAGACCGCCGAGGCGCTTTCTGAAGCGGCTCGGGCTCAATACCCCGATATGGCTGTGCAGGGTTTCAAGCTCCAGCGTATGCGTCGCGGTCTCAATTCGCTGCAGTTGAGCATGGGCATCACCCGGGACCGGGTATTCGGCCCGCTGCTGTTCTTCGGCGCCGGCGGCAACCCGGCCAGTGCCCTGGCTGACAGGCAGGTCGGCTTGCCGCCCATGAATGCCAACCTGGCGCGGATCCTCATCGACTCCACCCACGCCGGTCGCGTCATCGACGCCTACAGCGCAGATGCGGCCCGCGATCGGGATGCCCTTGCCGGCATGCTGGTCCGTCTGAGCCAGCTCGTGGTTGAGGTGCCCGCGATCGTGGCGCTGGAGATCAACCCCCTGATCGTGAATCGTGACGGCATCCTTGCGCTCGATGCCAGGACCGCCCTCGGTGAGCCAGCCGAGTTCTCTATCATCCCCTATCCGTCCGAGCTCGAGGAGACGGTGACCCTGCCGCGTTCCGGCCGCCAGATCCTGTTGCGGCCCATCCGTGGCGAAGACGCGCCGGCTCACGCCGCGTTCGTCCAGCGCCTCAGCCCGGAAGCCATCCGCTTCCGCTTCTTTCAGCCGCGCTCGAGCTTCACCAGTCTGGAACTGGCCCAGGCAACCCAGATCGACTACTCCCGGGAGATGGCCTTTATCGCCACAGCAGAAGACGAGTCGGGCAAACCCGAGACCCTGGGCGTCGTACGCGCCTGGACCGATCCCGACAACGTCAGCGCCGAGTTCGCCATCATCGTCGACGACGCCATGCGGGGAGAGGGTCTGGGGCGCATGCTGCTGGAGAAGATGATCGAATATGCCCGGCGCCGCGGCACCCTGGTGTTGCGCGGCACCGTGCTGCCGGACAACCGTCCCATGTTGCAGTTGGCGAAGAAGCTGGGATTCGCCAGCCACTTCAGCGCGGAGGATGACGCCATGGTGGTCATCCTGCACCTGAACGAGCCCACCGACGAGTGGCAGCGGAGCCGGCTGCAGTGATTCACTGCCCCCGGCCGCCATCCCGAGGCGCTGGCCGTTGACGATCGATGCACGGATGACCCCGACCCGGACCGG
>JASFJM010000165.1:0-5980 GCA_050122055.1 Gammaproteobacteria bacterium
GGCAGCCGTCTCTGGACGCGCTGCTGTGGGGGCCACCGGACCTGTAACGGTCCGGCCATCAAATACTGGAAGCACCGGAAATCCGGTGCGGCATCAACGGCGGCAGCATCGCCCGGGAAGAGATTAAGACGGCGGAGAACCTTTACGTATGTTTTTCTCATGGCCAGGAGAGCGGGCCCTGGGGCACCAAGATATCGGCCATGGCCGATCTGGCACGGGACCGGGGCTGCGAGGTGGAGTCCCTGGACTATCGCGGTCTGGACCAGCCGGGCGACCGGGTAGAGCGGCTGATCGGCCATTGTCGTGATCTGGATCAGCGGCTGGTCCTGGTCGGCTCCAGCATGGGCGGACACGTGGCGGCGACCGCCTCGTCGAAGTTGCAGGTGGAAGGCCTGTTCCTGATCGCGCCGGCGTTCTACATGCCTGGCTACGAGCCGCTGACGCCGACGCCCCGGGCAGCCCGGATCAGCGTCGTCCACGGCTGGCGGGATGATGTGGTGCCGGTGGCCAACAGCATCCGTTGGGCCACCGAACACCGCGCGGAACTGCACGTCATCGACGGCGACCACCGGCTCGCGGACCGCATATTCGAGATCAACCGGCTGTTCGACTGGCTGCTGCACGACCTGCAGCAGGTGGGATGAGCAGGGTGCGAGGGCGCCGCCGATCGGACGACGCTGCAGTTGTCCAGGGGGCGCTCAGTGTCGCTGCTCGATGGCGCGGCGGGCGATACGGTCGATCAGGCCCGGCCAGATGAGTTTGATCCAGCGGCCCAGCCGGCCCCGGCTCGAAGTGATCAACAGGCGTTTGCGCCGGGCGGTGGCCTCCACGATCAGCTCCGCACAGCGCTCGGCCGTCATGATTTTCGATTCCTGCATCGGCGTCTCGCCCAGAGGTCTGCCATCCGGCCCCAGCGCCCGACGGTGGATTTCGCTGACCACGAAATCCGGCGCGATCACGGTGACCGCCACCCCGTCGTCGGCCAGTTCGATCCGCAGCGAATCGAAGAATCCGATCATGGCGTGTTTGGTAGCGCAATATCCGGAGCGCGCTGGCACGCCTGTGAGACCCGCCACGCTGGCCACTGCCACGATCTGTCCCTTCGAGCGTTTCAGCCAGGGCAGGGCGGCGCGGGTGCAGTAGACGGCACCGAAATAGTTCACCGCCATGATGCGCTCGAGGATGGAGAGGTCCTCCAGTTCGTCGAACCGTGACCACATGGTGGCGCCGGCATTGAGGATCAGGACATCCACGCCGCCGAAGTGTCCGCTTGCCCCGGCGATCATGGCATCGCATTGGGCGGGGTCGGTCACGTCCGTGGGCACGGCGAGGGCTTCGGCGCCGAGTTGCTCGCACTCTTCGGCCAGAGCCTGAAGACGCTCGCCATTGCGCGCCGCCAGCACCAGCCGGACCGGGCGGGCAGCCAGATTGAGCGCCAGGGCCCGGCCGATGCCTTCCGAGGCGCCGGTGATGACGATGGTCTTGTTGTCCAGGGGAGCCAATTCCGTTCCTCCGGGGACGCGGCCTCTGCCGTTCGAAGCCTAGCACGCCAGCCCGGAAGCGCCCGGCGGCGGTTTGCGTACCGGTGGCGCCGGGATTACCTTCTCAGGGCCCCCCAAGACCCAGGAGGTCGAGAAATGAGCAGATGGCCGCTGATTCCCCTCGTCATCGCGTGTCTCGCCGCAGCCGCCTGCGAGGCGGAGCGGGAGCCGCCACCGCCGATCGAGGAGACCGTATTCTCCGATCAGGTCAAAGCCCTGGACAAGGCCAAGGCGGTAGAAGACATCAACGACGAGCGGATGAAGAAATTGAAAGACTCCATCGACGAGCAGGAACAGGGTTCCGGCGGCGATTGAGTGGTGTCACGACGGAGCCCGATCGTATGGAAAGGATCCTCGAACCGGAGCTGATGGACGACCTGGCGCAGGCCCGCGCCTATGCCGAGGCCGACTTCGCCGAGCCCAACAGCCATTTTATCGAGCTGTTCGACCAATGCTTCACGGACTGGGAGGCGGCCGGCGCCATCCTCGATCTGGGTTGCGGGCCCGGTGATATCGCCCTGCGGCTGGCGGAGCGATTTCCGAGCTGCGAGATCCACGGCGTGGACGGATCCGCCGCCATGCTGCAATTCGCCGAGGCCGCCCGCGAGACCCATGCCGGCATGGACCGGACCCGCTTTATCCGGGGCATCCTGCCGGGTGCGGCGCTGCCGCTGGCACGCTACCAGGCCGTGGTCAGCAACAGCCTGTTACACCATCTCCATGACCCGGCAGTGCTGTGGCGGGCGGTGGCCGAGCGGGCAGAAGAGGGTGCTCCGGTGCTGATCATGGACCTGATGCGGGCGAAGGATACCGGGCACGCCCGGCAGCTGGTCGATGCCTATGCGGACGGCGAGCCGGAGGTGTTGCGCCAGGACTTCTATCATTCCCTGCTGGCAGCCTTCGAAATCGGCGAGGTCCGATCCCAGCTCCGGGCGGCCGGATTCACGGGTTTCCGGGTCGAGCCGGTCAGCGACCGTCATCTGGCGGTCTGGGGCCGGATGCCGGGCTGATGATCCGCCGACGGGTCAAAGCGCAGGACGCATCGTGAGCAGCATCTGGTCGGGCATCTATCGGGCCGGTCTGGGATTGACCCGGCGCGTGATGTATCTGTGGGTGCGCACGCGCATGCTGGACGATCAGCGCCAGGCCATGCTGAATCTGCCCGAAGGCCCGGTGTGTTTCGTGCTCGAGCGGCCGGCCCTGTCGGATGCGGCGGTGCTGGATCACGAGTTGATCCAGCTGAAGCGCACGCCCGCGAGTCAGGGCATCCAAGCAGGAGCACTGCAGGAATCCTCGGCGGTGGTCTATCTGCGCAATCGGGGCCGCACTTTCCTGCGCCGCAACCGCCCGCCGGACCTGTCCCGTCTGGAGCGGGTTTTCAGGGCGGTGGATGCGGGCGATCCGGCAGACCTTACGGTGGTGCCGGTCTCGGTCTACTGGGGGCGGGCCCCGGACAAGGAGCGTTCCGCCCTCAAGCTGTTGTTCTCGGAGGATTGGGCGATCGGCGGACGGTTGCGGCGCCTGTTCACCATCCTCGTCCACGGCCGTAACGTGCTGGTGCAGTTCAGCCCGCCCATATCGGTCCGGGAATTCCTCGGCGAGGCGCCGGGGGATCTGCCGGTGCGCAAATTGGCGCGGGTATTGCGGGTCCACTTCCGCCGCCAGCGTATCGCGACCATCGGGCCCGACCTCTCCCACCGCCGCACCCTGGTCAATCAGATCCTGATGTCGCAGTCCGTTCGCCGCGCTGTGCGGCGGGAGGAAGAGGTCAACGGCGTGCCGCGGATCAAGGCCGAGGCAAGAGCGCGAAAATTCGCCTTCGAGATCGCGGCCGACTACTCGCCGTCTTTTGTCCAGTTCATGTACGGGTTGCTGCGGCGGCTCTGGAACCGCATCTACGAGGGCGTCGAGGTGGGTCATTTCGACGCCCTGCAGGAGGTCGCCGGTGACAGCGAGATCGTCTATGTGCCCTGTCACAGGAGCCACTTCGATTATCTGCTGCTGTCCTATGTGATCTACGAGCGGGGTCTGATCTGCCCCCATATCGCCGCCGGCATCAATCTCAATCTGCCGGTCGTCGGCGGGTTCCTGCGCAAGGGTGGCGCCTTCTTCCTGCGCCGGAGCTTCCGTGACAATCCCCTCTACGCTGCCGTCTTCAACAAATACCTGTCGCTCATCCTCGCAAAGGGCCTGTCCATCGAATACTTCATCGAGGGCGGGCGCAGCCGCACCGGCCGGCTGTTGAACGCCAAGCCCGGCATGCTGTCGATGACGGTCAGGGGATTTTTGCGCAATCCCAGCCGACCGCTGTCCTTCGTGCCGGTGTATTTCGGTTATGAGCGTCTGATGGAGGGTAAGAGCTATATCTCCGAGCTCTCCGGCCAGGCCAAACAGCGCGAGACCCTGCTCGGTCTGTTCAAGTCGCTCAAGGTGCTGCGCAAGCGCTTCGGCCGCGTCTATGTCAACTTCGGCGATCCGATCCCGCTGGTGGATCTGCTCGACGCCCACAGCCCGGACTGGCGCGAGCACGATATCCGTCGCGAGGATCGTCCGCCCTGGCTGCAGGGGATGGTGCGGGAACTCGGCTCGCGTATCCTCCGCGGTATCAACGAGGCCGCGGCCGTCAACCCGGTCAACCTGATCGCCACCGCCCTGCTGTCCACGCCACGCTGCCGCATGCTGGAGACCGATCTGGTCCAGTTCCTGGACCTGCACCTGGGGCTGCTCCGGGCGGCCCCATACTCCGGGCGGATGACCCTGCCGGAGATGAACGGTCGCCAGGTGCTGGATTACACGGAGCAGCTGGGTCTGCTCAAGCGGCGCGCCCACAAGCTCGGGGACATGATGTATCTGGAGGAGCGGGACGCCATCCTGGCCAGCTATTTCCGCAACAATGTGACCCACGTGTTCGCCCTGCAATCGCTGATCGCCTGCTGTTTCCTGGACCGGACCCAGATGGAGCGGCAGAAGGTGCTGGCGCTGCTGTGGCGCATCTATCCCTATGTCCAGGGAGAGCTGCAGCTGCGCTGGGACGATGATGAACTCGAGGCGGCGGCGAAGAAGATGATCGAGGCGCTGACAGAGCGCGGTCTGCTGGTAGCGGAAAAGCGTGGCAAGGTGCTGGCGCGGCCGCCCGCACATACCCCCGAGGCCACCCAGTTGTCGGTGCTTGCGCGCAATACCCTGCAGGTGCTCGAGCGCTACTATGTGACGGTCGCGCTCCTGCTCAAGCACGGCTCCGGCGTGCTGAGCCCCAGCAAGCTGGAGGATCTGTGCCAGCTCATGGCGCAGCGGATCTCATTCCTCTTCCAGCTGGATGCGCCCGAGTTCTTCGACCGCAGCCTGTTCCGGCGATTTATCGCCGGTCTGCGCCAGCGCGAAGTGATCTGGCTCGACGAACAGGGCCGGATCGAGTTCGGCGACGCCCTGCGCCGGGCCGACGATGACGGCCGCACGGTCCTCGGCGAGCACCTCCGCCACGACATCCTGCAGGCGGTCCATCTTTAGATCAGACTCCCGATGACCGTGTCCGCGGGACCTGCCCGGCGGCTTCCCGTCCCCTGTTTTGATGTTGCGGCGCAGCGCGCAATCCATGCTGCGATGCGTCCGACCCGCTTTGTCGATCCTCGTGCGATTCGCTGATACACGGAATGGCCTGTCAGCCCTGGCTTCAAGCCACGGTCCATAGCCGGCCCCGGAGAAATATCTGTTTTCTTTGGCGAAGATCGCAGCCGGGGTCTAGAGTCAGATTGTCGCCCGCACACGGCGCCGCCAGCTCGGCAAAGCCAGTCTCTGATCACCGCGGCGGTTTGTCTCGTCCGTCATCGGCGATTTGGGGCGCAGTGTTGTTTTCCTAAGGCAAAATGAGTTAGAAACAAGGAATTAGATACCAAAACCGGTGGATGGTGACCTGTGCGTCGTGTCCAATGGATAAAGGCAGACAGTCCATCGAAAGCCGGTGAATACGAATCGAATACGAATAACTAAACGACCTGCCGAACTGGCACACCATCTGGGGAACATAATGAGAAGCACGTCCGCCTCCCGTCACTCCGGCCTGATACGGGCTCTGTTCCAATTCTCCCTCGCCGCGTCCCTGGGCGCAGCCGTCGCCACCAGCGCCTCGGCCGCCGAGTTCGGCACGCCCATCGAAGGCCTGACCGGCAGCTGGGATACGACTCTGAGCGCCGGCACCGTGGTCCGCACCCAGTCGTCCAGCAACGACATCATCTGCGACAGCAACGGCGGCAACTCGTACAGCTGTAACTATGACGATGCCTCCCTCAACTACGGCACCGGCACGGTCAGCCAGGAACTCAAGTTCCTGTCCGAGATCCAGCTGGATTACAAAAACGTCGGCCTGTTCGTGCGCGGCACCGGCTATCAGGACTTCAAGGCCGACGAGACCGACCGGACCGATCTCTCCACTGAGGCAAAGG
>JASFJM010000166.1:0-5967 GCA_050122055.1 Gammaproteobacteria bacterium
GTTTGCAGTCGTGCCGGCCATGGCCGCCGTGGCGCTGCTGGTATTCTTTCTGCGCGAGCCGGAGGGCGCCAGCGTACAGCCTGGTCCGCGTACACCATTGAAACTCAGCGACGCCCGGCGCCTGCGGCTCGACTATTGGCTGGTCGTCGCCCTCGGCGCGGTGTTTACGCTCGCCCGGTTCAGCGAAGCATTCCTGGTGCTTCGCGCGGAAGATGTGGGCTTGAGCCTGGCCTTCGTACCGCTGGTGATGATCGTGATGAACGTCTTTTACTCGGGTTTCGCCTACCCGGCCGGCGCCGCCGCGGACCGCATGAGCCGCCGCAGCCTGATGCTCGTCGGGTTGGCGCTGCTCATCGCCGCAGACCTGATGTTGGCATATGCCACCTCACCGCTGTTGGCGCTGGCCGGCAGTGCGCTGTGGGGCCTGCACATGGCCTGCACCCAGGGCCTGTTGTCGAAGATGGTCGCGGACACCGCGCCGGCGGACCTGCGCGGGACCGCATTCGGGCTGTTCAATCTGGTCAGCGGCGGCGCGCTGTTGCTGGCCAGCGTGCTGGCCGGGGCCTTGTGGAGCGTCTACGGCCCGGTCGCGACCTTCCTCACCGGCGCCGGCTTTGCGCTCCTTGCGGCGCTCGGCCTGCTCGCGCGCGGGGCGCTGCGCTCGCGTGCCGGTTGAGCCGGTGGCGTCTGCTCACGTACCCTTGCGGGATTACGCCAACACCATTCCCCGTCGCCGAGGAGTCTGAATACATGTTCTGCGTGGCCTATCGGTTCCACCCGCTAGAAGAGGATGACGCAGCATTTATCGCCTGCTGGAAGGAGATGACTCAACTCATCGAGAGCGAGCTCGGCGGCCTGGGCTCACGTTTGCATCGGACCGAAGACGGCGACCTATACGCCTATGCCCAATGGCCGGACCGGGCCAGCTGGGAACGCATGTGGGAGACCGAAGAAACCGGCCGCATGGCCGAACTGAGCGCGCACTGGCGCGAGCTGGCCGGGCCCTCGGAGATTGTTTTCGCCGGCGACGTGGTCGAAGACCTCCATCGGCCCGGCGGGACCTGATCGGCCCCGGCCGACCCGAGCCGGCGTTGGCTGCCCCCGGCATGAGCATCGGCCTTTGAACCCCGACTCGAACCCGCCCAGAGTCTGGGTCCTGCTCGGCAAGGGCAAGGGCGGCAACGTTCAGATGCTGAATCTGGCCGAGGCCCTGGGCTGGCCCTTCGAGACCCGGCAGCTCCACCACAACGCACTCAACCGCATCCCCAATCTGTTCCTCGGGGCGTCCGTCCTGAGCGTCGACCGGGCACGGTCGGACCCGCTCGAACCACCCTGGCCGGATCTCGTGATCGCGGCCTCCCGCCGCAGCGCCCCGGTAGCCCGGTGGATCCGCAGACAGTCCCGCGGCCGCACCAGGCTCGTCCATCTGTTTCATGTCCAGGCGCCGCTGGATCGTTTCGATCTGATCATTACACTGCCCCAGTACCGCTTGCCCCGGCGGGCCAATGTGCTGCATCTGACCAGCGCCCTGAATCGACTTCCGCAGGAACGTCTGGCGGCGGACGCGGACCGCTGGCGGGAGGATTTCGAGTCGCTCCCGGGTCCCCGGATAGGTCTGATCGTGGGCGGCACCAGCTCATCCTATGTAATGGATGCCGCCACCGCGGCCCGGCTGGGACGCGAGGCCAGCGCCGTGGCTCGGGAGACCGGTGGCTCGCTGCTGATCAGCACCACGCCGCGCACCCCACCGGATGCAGCGGACGCCCTGTTCGCCGCCGTGGACGCGCCGGCCTTCCGTTATCGCTGGCAGCCAGAGGATGCTGACAATCCGTATTTCGCGATCCTGGCCGTCGCCGACCGCTTCATCGTCACCGTGGACAGCGCCTCGGTGCCGGTGGAGGCCTGCGCCACCCGCAAGCCGGTGGCGATGTTCGCGTGGCCCCGGCGGCGGACGCCCGGCCTCCGGGACCGACTGCTTCGTCACACGCCGCTGCGCCAGCTCCATGGAGCTCTGCTTTATCTGGGCCTGTTCAAACCGGCCCGGGACTTCGACGCCTATCACCGCATCCTCAGAGAGCATGGCCTGGTGACCAGCCTGGGCGAGCCGCCCAAGGCGTCGGGACAGCCGCCGGAACAGCCTCCGCAGGACGGTCTCGCGGTGGCCGTGGCGCGTATCCGCGAGCTGTTAACATGACCGGCTACATCCTACGTCCGGGTAAGACCCGCCGGGTGGACCCTGCTGCCGGGTAACGACCATGCCGACAACCCACAACGCGCCGACCAACAGCCTGGCGTCCCGCTCCCGGGCGATCTTCGTGGTGGGTGCCGGGCGCAGCGGCACCAGCACCATTACCCGCGGTCTGCAGGCCCTGGGCGTGGAGCTGGGCGACCGGCTCAAGGCGCCGACGGAGAAGAACCCGACCGGTTTCTTCGAGGACCGGGATTTGCTGGATATCGCCAAGCGGGTGCGCGCCGAGCTGGGACTGCGCGCCGAAAGCGTGTCCCTGATCGATCCGGGTCTTTGGGGATCGCCGCCGCTGGAGGCCCTGACCGCCGAGGCGGAGGAGACCATCCAGCGGCGCTTCGGCGCGTATCCGCTGTGGGGCTTCAAGTACGCGCAGACCCTGCGGATGCTGCCGTTCTGGGAATCGGTGATGGCGCGGACCGGGGTCGAACTGTCGTTCGTGGTGGCCGCGCGCAATCCGCTGAGCGTGGCCCGCTCGCGCAGCAAGCTCGATCCCCTGCGCGGGATGCAGGAGAAGACGGATCTGGAATGGCTGGTCAACGTGGTGCCCTATTTCCGCCGGCTGGCCCGATATCCGTTCGTGGTGGTGGAGTACGATCGGCTGATGGAGGATCCCGGCACCCAGCTGACCCGCATGGCCGAGCGTCTGGACATCCCGCTGGATGCCGCCGCCCGCGAGGGCATCGACGCCTTCACCGATGAATTCCTGCAACCCGGGATGCGCCACACCCGATTCACGGACTCGGATCTCGAACAGGACCCGCGTCTGAACCCGCTCACCCTGGACGCCTACCGCTGGCTGCGCCGGCTGGCCGGCGACGAGACCGGATCCGACGACCTTGACCTGTGGCGAGACTGGGAGCGGATCGAAGCCCGCCTCATCGAGGCCGCGCCGATGCTGCGGCACGTGGATTACCTGGAGGCGGCCGTGCGCCGGCGTCAGGCCGGGCCGTTCGCGCGCCTGTTCTCGAAAATGTCGCGGCGGAAAACCTAGGGCTATCCGTCGAACCGCGTCCGGCTCAGGCGGCCCGGAGTACGTGGCGCAGGAAATGGGGATGGATGCGGCCGAGGGCGACCGCCTTGACGATGTCACCGCGGCTCACATAGCCGGCGCCCATGGCCTCGTGCAGCCACTCCTCCCATAGCGCCGTCATGGGATGGGCCGGCCGCTTCCAGGGCTGCTCGCGGACGTGGCTGAAGTGGATCAGCCGCGTATCGTCGCGCACCATGTTGTAGTGATTCCAGCACGGATCGATGGACTGGATCAACGCCGGGTCCACCCAGGCCAGGCGGATGAAATCTCTGTATCGGACCTGTCCTGGACCGGGCTGCTCCGTATTCGGCACCACCACGTCGAACATGGTCTCCGGGTCCCAGTCCCGCAGCCGCGCGCAGTCCAGCACCATGACGCTGGTCTCGTTGCGCGGCGCCACGGGCTCGCCCGCGAACGTGCCCTCGATCTGGCGCACGATGCCGATGGCATGGGGCGGCTGCAGCTGCCCGGCCAGCTCGGACACGTCTCCGAGCACCAGCTGGTCTGCATCCATATAGATGCCGGTACCGCGAAATCCGCAGAGCTGGGGAACGGTAAAGCGCACGAAACCGAAACGGGTCCCACCCAGCCTTTTTTGCGTCTGGCGTCCGGCGATGATCTCGATCTCGGCGTCCGTGTGCTTGCGGATGGAATATTCCAGCACCCGCTGAGCGACAAACTGGCCGGGGTCGGTACCGATGACGATCCTGATCATGACGGACCTTCCTGGGCGTGTGCCGCGATCGGCGGCGCGGTCATCATCACGCCACCCTGCGCAGGAAGCGGCGCACCCGGGCCACCGGGCTGCCGCTGTTGACGACGACGATAAAGACCTTGCGCAGCTCGCCCTCGGGGCAGTGGATCTCGCGCACACCGTGCCAGGAGTTCTTTCGCTGCATAAAGATCAGGCTGCGGTTGCCCAGGGCCTGGGCGCTGATGACCCGGTCGAAGTCGCCGAAGCCCGGCGCCGAATCCCGGCGGAACCGGCCCGCGTCGTCCAGTATCAAAGTCTCGCCGCCCCACTCTTCCCGCCAGTCATCGGCGGTGTTGAGATAAAAAATATGCGAGCCGAGTTTGTGGCGGGCGTCGCAATGGGGCGAGACCGAGCAACCGTTGGGCGTGTAATGCCAGTGGAAAGTGAGGTCCAGCAAACGCACGCCAAAGATCCGCCGGAGAAAATCCCGGTAGCGGCGGCCGCGCAATTCTTCGATGAATGCCTTCCAGGGCGCCGGCACCGCCAGCTCGTCGGCATACTCGAGGGTGTAGCGATCGTGGCTCTGCTGGCCGTGGGCGCGTTGGACGCCGAACACTTTTTTGAACAGCGCCACGTCGGGCAAACTCCCGCGCAGCGCAGCGTAACCAGCGTCGGTCAGCAGGCCCTCCGGATTGATCCAGGGATAGGGCTGTTGTTTGCGGAAGCCCTCGCCATCGACCGCATCCATCAAGGCAGTGTTCAGGTATTCCATCGCCGGGCTCACACTGTCTTCTCGGGACGACCGCTGTGGATCCAGCGCGCCAGCGCGGCCTGGGCGAGACGCCTGAACCGGCCGCTGGGGTTGAGGGATTTCTGCCAGCGCACACGCAAGGCGGCATCGAGGCTGTAGACGATGGGCTCACCGGTCCTGACGGTCATGGCGGAGATCGCCTCATCGGAGATCCCCTCCAGCTGCTTGCGCAGCACTCGCACGCTGGTCTTGTGAGCCACCACCAGTACCCGTTTGCCGGCGCTCACGGCCGGACCGATTTCCTCCTGCCAGCAGGGCATCACCCGACCGAGGGTGTCTTCCATGCTCTCGGCCAAGGGCAGGACCGCCGGGTCGATCCCCCCATAGCGCGGATCGTTACCGGGATAGCGCGGATCGTCCTGCGCCACTTCCGGCGGGCGCTGGGTGAACCCGCTCTGCCAGCTGGCGTATTGTCTGAGGCCAAACTCCCGGGCGGCCTGCTGGCGGCTCATCCCCTGCATGGCCCCGTAATGGCGCTCGTTCAGCCGCCAGCTCCTGCACACCGGCAGGTCGGTCTGGCCGAGTTCGCCCAGCACGATCTCCAGGGTCTCCGCGGCCCGCTGTAGCGTCGAGGTCCAGGCCAGATCGAAACGGCACCCGGCCTGCCGCAGCAGGCGGCCCACGTCTCGCGCCTCTTCCCGACCGCGCGCGTTCAGCGGAACGTCGCTCCAGCCGGTCATGCGCCGGTCCCGGTTCCACTCGCTCTGGCCGTGGCGGACGATGACGAGATTGGCCTCAGTCATCCGCCAGCCCCAGCATTTTCCTCACCCGGGCCGCGACGTCCTCGGCCTCGTGTAGCACCGGACGCTCACCCGGCTGGAACTCGCGGCCGAACATCTGTGCGACGCCGGCCTCCACCAGCGCCCGGTGCAGCAGGCCCAGATCCCGCCGCGGACGCACCCAGCCACGATCGATCAGCCGCGCGCATCGGTATTGCAGGCCACGCTGGGGACGGATAGTGCCGCGCTTGTTGAGCCGCGGTTTGCGTGAGCGCCGCAACACCGCCTCGGCGATCCGGGCCCGCAGTCCGACACGCCGTCGGGGCAGCGGGTAGATAAAGAACGGTTTGCCGGTGGCCGCCGCCTCGCTGAGCATGGATTCGCTCTCGCCGGTCACCACCAGGATATCGGCCAGGGCCAGATATCCGGTATAGGGGTTATCGGCGCCGTCCGGACGCCAGCGGT
>JASFJM010000167.1:0-5959 GCA_050122055.1 Gammaproteobacteria bacterium
TTCAGGATCCCAACATACTTCCGGTGCGGCGGATCGCCGCCTCAGAGGTCAGCGCCGCACCATGAGGTGGCGGGGCGTCCCGGGTCTTGTCGCCCTGGGTGCCTCCGCGCTGACCGCCGGTCCCCCCGCCGCCGCCGAGCCGCCGATGGTGGCGATCGTTATCGACGATCTCGGCCACGCCCTGGACCCGGGGCTGCAGGTCGCTGCCCTGGCCGGACCCATCGCCTGTTCGATCCTGCCTCACACGCCCTCGGGAGCGGAGCTTGCGCGCCGCTGCCACGCCAACGGCAAGGAAGTGATGCTGCATCTGCCGATGCAACCCGCGGACCCATCCGAGCGCCCCGGAGACGGCGCACTGGAGATCGCGCACAGCCGCTACGAACTCAGGCACAGGCTCGAGGCGGCCATGGCCGCCGTGCCCCACGCAAGCGGCGTGAACAACCATATGGGGAGTCTGCTCACCCGCCATCTGGCGCCCATGCAGTGGTTGATGGAGTCCCTCAGCGAGCGCAGGGACCTGTTCTTCGTCGACAGCCGCACGACGCCGGCGACCGTCGCCTGGCGGGTCGCAAAGTCCAACGGACTGCGAACAGCCCGCCGGGATGTCTTCCTGGACCACTCGCCCCGCCCCGGGGATATCCGCCGGGAGTTCGAGCGGCTGAAGCAGGCTGCACGGTCGCAGGGTTTCGCACTGGCCATCGGCCATCCCTATCCCGAGACCCTCGCCGTCCTGCGCGCAGAGCTTCCGCGGCTGCGAGAGGAGGGTATTATGCTGGTGAGTGTCAATCGACTTATCCATCGAACGAGCAAGGAGAATGCCCCGTGGCTCGTGTACTCGTCCCCCTCGCTCCCGGTTTCGAAGAGATAGAGGCGATCACCGTTATCGATATCCTGCGGCGGGCAGGCATCGAGGTCGTGACCGCCGGGCTGCAGCCTGGTCCGGTGTCGGGCTCCCATCAGATCACGGTCACGCCGGATCTGGCGCTGGACGAAGCTCTGGACCAGGAGTTCGACATGATCGCGTTGCCGGGCGGCATGCCGGGCGCCGACAATCTGGAGCATGATCCCCGGGTCATCGATTTGCTCAAACACGCCGCCGGCCGTGGGGGCTACACTGCCGCCATCTGTGCCGCACCCAAGGTCCTGGCGGCGGCCGGGCTGCTGGACGATAGACGGGCGACCAGTTACCCCGGCTTCCTTGACCGGGACCTGGTGCCGGGCTTGATCCTCGCCGATGACGCCGTGGTCCAGGACGATCGCCGGATCACTTCCCGAGGACCGGGGACCGCTATGGATTTTGCGCTGACTCTGGTCGAGAATCTGGCCGGGTCGACGATGCGGCAGACAGTCGAGGACGGGCTGCAACGAGCTTAGACCGGTGTCGCGCCAGGGAGACAGGCAGGCTAGATGAAGAATTTACGTGCCAGGCTGGTCGCCGATGTGGGCGAGGAAATCGAACGCGACCAGATCCGGGGGTTTGCGCGCAGCGTGGCAGAGATCGAGTGGCTGGTCCTGATCCTGGTCATGCTGTACATGCTGGCTCCCGGGACCGAAGTCACGGACAGGTCCATGTTGACGGTGGTCCTCGTCGCCTTCGCCGCCTTCATCCTGATGTTCCGGTACCTGGGTTTCTATCGCACCCAGAGTCGCCTGAAGATCAGTATCGAAACCCTGGCGATGATCGGGTTTGTCACGGCCGTTCTGTTGCCGACCGGCCGGCTCGAGAGCCCGCTGATGAACCTGTATCTGCTGCCGATCATCGTCTCGGCGCTGACCCTGGGCAAATGGATCACGCTGCTGTTCGTCGGCCTGATATCCCTGTGTTTCGTATTCGTGGGCGGGGACCTGACCGCGGCCCTGTCCCTGGCGGGCCTGAGCACCGTCCTCGGCAATCTGGCGCCATTCCTGCTGGTCGCCTTTATTACGACGATGCTGGCCAATGACATCCATATCGCCAAGAGCCGCATCCGCACCCTGTCTGAGACGGATGAATTGACCGGTCTGCAGAACATGCGCGCGTTCTCGCGGCTGCACAAGATGGAGCACGAACGGGCATCCCGATACGAGCGCAGTTACGGCCTGATGCTGCTGGACATGGATGATCTGAAGGGCATCAACGACAGTCTCGGCCACGAGGCCGGCAACCGCGCTATCGTGCTGGTCGCGAACGTCATCACCCGGCTGATCCGCAACACCGACGCGGCCGCCCGCTACGGCGGTGACGAATTCATCGTGCTGTTGTCGGAGATATCGCCAGAGCGGCTGGATCAGATCTGCAAGCGCATCCGCAGCAGCGTGCAGAACGCCACCCTGGAATACGAGGGCACCATGTATCGGACGTCGGTGAGCATCGGCACGGCGGTCTATCCGAAAGACGGCACGGACCCCAAGTCCCTGATCAAGAGAGCGGATACCCAGATGTACCAACATAAGGAATTGCAGCGCCGGCCAGCGGTCAACGCACCCTAGCCATGGGACCGCCATGAATCCGCCGCGATCCCTTTCCTCGGGCACCGAGCTTTCCGCTCTGCTGATGGTCGTGACGGTGGCCCTGGTGATCTCCGGGATCGGCCCGAAAGATGCCATGACCTGGCTGCTGGAGGTACTCCCGGTGCTGATCGTCGCGCCGGTTCTGATCCTCACCCGGCGCCGGTTTCCGCTGACCCGGCTGTGCTACTGGTTTATCACCCTCCATGCCTTGATCCTGATCCTCGGCGGACACTACACCTATGCGGAGGTGCCGCTGGGATTCTGGCTGCAGGACGCTTTCGATCTGGCGCGGAATCCCTACGACCGGATCGGCCATATCGCCCAGGGGTTTATCCCCGCGCTCGTTACCAGGGAGATCCTGTTGCGTAAGTCACCGCTGCGGCCCGGGGGCTGGCTGTTCATGCTGGTCGTCAGCGTATGCCTGGCGTTCAGCGCCTTTTACGAGATGATCGAGTGGTGGGTCGCGGTGATCGCCGGCATCTCCGCCGAGGCTTTCCTCGGTACCCAGGGCGATATCTGGGACACTCAGTGGGACATGTTCCTGGCCCTGCTCGGAGCGATTACCGCCCAGTTGGTCTTCAGCCGGGTGCAGGATCGGCAGCTCGGGCGGATGGGGATCGAACCGGGTCCGCGAGCATGACGCATGCTCCTGTCCGCTCCTGCCACATCGCTCCCGATCAGGCGCCGGTCCCGCGATCCCCATGAACACCGGGCCACCATGGTCCGTGTCCATGGCTGCACCCGGTGAACTTACCCGGCTGGCAGAGATGCTGCGCGGTGAGGGTTTGCCCTATACGGATCTGCGTTTCGGCGCCCGGGAGCGATACATGGCCGCCACAGGCAGAGATGGCAGCTTGCTCGGCGGCGTGGGGCTGGAGCTGCGGAAGCCCCACGGGCTGCTCCGTTCCCTGATCGTGGCGCGGCCGGCACGGGGCTCCGGGCTGGGCCGGAGCCTGGTGGCTGCCGCGGAGAAGATGGCCCGCAAGCACGGCGTGACGACGCTGTACCTCCTCACGCCGGACGCGTCGGCGTTCTTCGTCCGCCTCGGCTATGCGGAGACCGGCCGCGAGGCGGTACCGCCGGAAATCCTCGGCACTGGCGAGTTTGCCGGTCTTTGTCCCGCATCCGCGCCTTGCCTGAGCAAATGCCTGGACACCGGGCCTGGCCAGGAAACAGGGAGGACATGACGATGAGCGGACTTCTGAGCGGACTCGGGGGTGTGTTCGTGTTTTCCGAGAATCCGGGAGCGCTGGCGGAGTGGTACGGGAGGGTGTTCGATCTGGAATTCGAGGGAGTGGGCGAGCAGGGCTCCTACTACATTTTCTGGAGCCGCTCCGACCGGGATCCGGGCCGTCGTCTCGACACGACATTCGCCGTGTTGCCTGCCCGTGGCGAACTCCCCCGGCCACCGCCTGATCCGGACCCACAGGACATGTATGGCGATCAGGCCTATATGGTCAATTTGCGGGTGGAAGACATGGACCGGATGCTTGCGCATCTGGACCAGCAGCAGGTTCCCGTCATCGGCAGCCAGGACGAAGACTACGGCCGTTTCGTATGGGTCAGGGACGCCGATGGCAATCGGGTCGAGCTCTACCAGCCTTTAGCGTCGGGATGACCGCCATGCGGGCCGGACAGCCAGGTCGATTCGGCGCGGCCGATCCGGGTCCAACCCCGTCCCGGGTAGAGAGATGGTCATGCCACCTTGTACGGCGAGCAGGTCCCTGCGTGGCATGGCCGCCCGTCCGGCGACGTGGAACAGAGGACGGATCTTGATCGATCGGCCGCAGCAACTGTTGCTCGCTCTGGCGCTGCTCGTGCTGCTGGTGCTGTTGCTGCGGCTGACTTCGCCGCGCCGCCGCCACCGGTCCCCGAGCGTGGTCATCCGCAGCGGCTGGGTATTGCTGCGCTTGACGATCGGGTTCCTGATCCTGCTGGCGTTTCTCTCGGCCATGGAAGCGACCACCTTCGTCGATGCGAACATCTGCATCGATCTGAGCCCGGGTGTCGAGTGGTGTCATGAGGAGACGGAAGCCGCCGGCCAGACATGATCGGATTCCGCGCTTCCGGCAGGCGCTGGCCCGACAGGAGCCTTGTCCGTAAAATCGGCTCGAGCCGATCCACGGCCGAAGGCGGGAGAGATCGAAATGGAAGGTGGGTTAATCGGATTACTGGTGCTGGTCGCGGATATCTGGGCCATCCTCAACGTGGTGCAGAGCCGGTCTGAAATGACGCCCAAGGTGCTGTGGATCGCCGCCATCGTGCTGTTGCCGGTACTGGGCTTCATCGCCTGGCTGATCGCCGGCCCGCGCAAGGCCTGAATCCCGGCCCGTCCGTATCAGCCGGCGCCGAGAGGGTAGGCGCCGGCTCTTATCCAGCGGCTCAGCAGCCACTTCTCTCCTCGTTCGACTGGCGCCCCGGCGTGTAGTGTGCGGGTGTCCGGTTCGCCGTCCGGTCCGCAATTGAAGAACAGCAGCCCGCAACCCATCTGCGGCGGGAAGGTCAGCCCGGCCTCGGGGAAACGGGTCTCGCCACCGGCCTCCACATCGTTGAGATAGACCAGGAAGGTCGCGACCCGCTGGCCGCCCTGATCCAATCCCACCTGGCTGCCCGGCAGCCGCGGATCGTAATAATCACGATGCGGGCGATATTCGTCGCCGGGACCGTAGAACAGTACGGTGATGGGCTCGGCGTTCTCCGGCGGCAGCATGGCTGATCTGGCCAGACGCTGTTCGATGTTCCACACCACCAGATCACGCAGCGGGTCCAGCATGCGCGCCGAGGATGCCCGCCTGGCCTGGTCCAGGACGCGCTCGCCGGTGTGCCGGTCGAGGACATGGGCAGCGCGCAAGAACGGCTGTGCGATGCCGATAAGATGGAAGCACTCTTCCTGGGACAGGAATCCGGGGAACAGGAAACAACGTGGTTCCCATGAGGCGACCCGGGGTGAGACGTCCGGGGACCGGACAGGGGTTCCACCGGGCGTCTCCGGCTCCAGGGGTTGACGGCTTTGTGTCTGGGCCAGCGCGATCCGGTCCTCGTCCAGGACCAGAGCCAGGCGATTGGCGGCCATCGATCCACCGGGATAGCCGGCAGCGGCGGCGCGCATGTAGTGCGCCAGTGCCCGGACCGGATCCTCGCTCAGGGTTTCGCCAGTCTCGTGGCGCCAGCCGATCGAGCACAGGGCTCTCGGGTCACCGGCGGTCGCCGCCCGGCCGTACCAATGGGTTGCCGCGACCGGATCGCGATCGCCCCCGATACCGTGGCTGTGGCAGTAGGCAAGCTGGCACATAGCGCCCGGGTGACCTGCCTCGGCCGCCTGCCGGAAACAGTCCCGGGCCGACTCCGCATCCTGTGGCCGGCCGTACCCGGCGCCATACATTTCGCCCAGACGATAGCGGGCTTCCGGGAAGCCGGCTTCGGCGGCGCGGAGGAACAATCCGGCGGCGGCCTCCGGGTCGTAGCCGAC
>JASFJM010000168.1:0-5942 GCA_050122055.1 Gammaproteobacteria bacterium
ACCGAGACCAGCATCACGGTGATGTACTCCTTGAAGCGCTTCATGTCCTGCAGACCCGGCAGATTCATGTTGCCCACCACGATGCCCATCACGGTCACGGCCAGCAGGCCGGCCTCGGCCTGGAGCTGGTTCGAGAACAGATACACCAGCAGCACCAGAGTCAGCAGCACCGGTGACTTCAGATACTCGGGCACCATCCCCCGCTGGAAAGCCTTGCCGATCAGCCAGCCGAACAGCGCGCCGAGCAGCAGCGCCGAGGCAATGGCCGCCAGCAGCCCCTGGACGATGCCGCCCTCGCCCTCTCCGGCGAAGACGAAGAACTGGAAGCTCAGCACCGCCATCAATGCGCCGATCGGATCGTTGACGATGCCCTCCCATTTCAGATAGGAGGCGGTGCGCCGGTTGAGGCCGGCCTGCCGCAACAGCGGCATGATCACCGTGGGTCCGGTGACGACCATGATGGCGCCGAACACGGTCGCCACGTACCAGCTCAGACCGCCGATGTAGTGCGCCGCCAGGGTGCCCAATACCCATGCCAGAGGGCCGCCGACATAGACCAGCCGTCCGACCCCCACCGATGCCACGCGAAGCTCGGTCCGCTGCAGGCTGAGCCCGCCCTCGAACAGGATGATGGCGACGCAGAGGCTGACGATCGGCTGGATCAGCTGGGAAATCTCGGGACCGGACGGGACGATACCGAGGACGGGTCCGATCAGCAGACCCGATGCGGCCAGCAGGACGATGGCCGGCAGGCGCGTGCGCCAGGCGAGCCACTGGGCGGCGATACCCACGGCCAGAATAATGACCGGCATCAGTCCATGAGTATGCAAACCAGTCCTCCCAGGTTCGACGCTACGTTAGCGTCCGCCCTGACACGGCGCAACCGCGGCGTGAAGGGCCTGCCGGATTCCCCTAGAATCAGGGAATCCCGCTGGCCCGGGACGTCTGCCTGGCATTGATGGGCGGGGGCCTGCTGAGCAAGGAGACCCATCAGGTGTTCGTGCTGCTGGCACCGCCCCTGACCATCGATCAGGCGCTGCTCGCCTGGGCGGTAGACCAGATACGGGAAGTGCTGGAAGAAATGGAAAACGTGCGCAAAGCCTCCTGGGCGGCGCGGTGATTCAGGGGAGGACGATCATGCAGTTGCAGGTGGAAGGATTGAAAGCGGACGGTCCGATCGACGAGCGGTTCGCGTTCGGCGTCAAGGATCCCGAAAGTCACGTCAGATTAGGCGCCAACCGCAATCCGGGCTTGCGCTGGACGGAGCCCCCGGCGGAGACCCGCTCGCTGGTCCTGATCTGCGTCGATTCGGATGTGCCGACCCGCCCGGACGACGTCAATCAGGAGGGGCGGGAGGTCCCGGCCACCCTGCCGCGAGCGAACTTCTACCACTGGCTCATGGTCGACCTGGCGCCGGCGGCGGGTGCCATCGCAGAGGGCGAGTGCAGCGACGGCGTAACCCCGCGCGGCAAGGCGCAACCACCCGGACCGGCGGGCGCCCGGCAGGGCAAGAATGACTACACGGGCTGGTTCGAGGGCGATGCCGACATGGCGGGTGTCTACCTGGGATACGACGGCCCGTGCCCGCCCTGGAATGATTCCATCCCGCACCACTACCACTTCATCCTTTACGCCACGGATCTCGAACGTTGCCCGGTCGAGGGGGCATTCACCGGCGCCGAGGTCGAGGCGGCGATCGCCGGCCATGTGCTGGCTGAGTCCCGGGTGACCGGGGTGTATTCGCTGAATCCGGCCGTGCCGGTCTGAGCCCCGATCAGGAACCGTCCGCGGGCGGCTCGATGCTGAAGTCGATGATCTCGGTGCCGGTCTCACCCGGCGCCAGATCCTCGAAACGGCGGCTGCGGAGTATCGCCAGCGCCTGTTCCTCGTAATAGCCGGAGGGCGCCGCCCGCACCACCTGAGCGTCGGTGACGCGACCCTGGGCGTCGACGGAGAATTCCAGCTGTACGAAGCCGCTGCGCTGGTGACGCGGAATCTCCAGCGGCGGAATATCCTCCAGCGGTGGCAGACTCGGCCGCTGGCCGGAGCGGGGCTCTCCCAGTTCCTCGGCCAGGTCGCGCCGTTCATCGTCACCGAGCAGCCGCAGACTCTGGGTGTAGTGGAGTTTCTCCACGTCGAAGGCCCCGAACACCCACAGGCTGGCCACCATCAGGACCAGGACGACGACGGTCGCCACCGACACCGATACCAGCCAGCGTCTGAGGGTCTCATTCAAGACTCGATATCCCGTTCCGGACTTCAGCTGCCGCCGCCGGCCGGGTCCAGGTCCAGGGAGGCCGAATTGATGCAATAGCGCAGCCCGGTCGGTTGCGGGCCGTCTTCGAACACGTGGCCGAGATGGGCGTCGCAGGCGGCGCAACGGACTTCCTGGCGGATCATGCCGTGGGACCGGTCGGTCCGGACCTCGACCCGGTCGCTGGCCAGTGGCAGCCAGAAACTGGGCCAGCCGGATCCGGAATCATATTTGTGCTCGGAGCTGAACAACTCCGCTCCGCAGCAGACACACCGATAGACGCCATCGTCCTTGCAGTCCACGTATCGGCCGCTGAAGGGGCGTTCGGTCGCCCCCTCCCGGGTCACCCGATACTGTTCTTCGCTCAACCGCTGCCGCAGGTCTGCATCGTCGGGAAGTGTCTTATCCGCCATGTTCGCGCTCCGGTTCCGATGCCCGTGAGGCTAACGGACCGTAGCGAAAATACAAGGTTCCCCGCGCCTGCGCCGGAAGCCGGCCCACTGGCGGACGGAAGCGGGTGGTTTGAGTCTGCGGGTTGTGGATACCCGGCGCCGTGGCGGGTCGCCGCGGCCACGGGCCTCGCCGGCCCGGATCCGGGAACCGGTCCTAGAAGCCCGAACGGATAGGACGGGTCAGTTCGACGATATAGGGGTCGAAACAGGTGATGGTGTCGGAGCGGCGGTCATCGCCGGCCCAGACCGATTCGCTGCCCTGGGGACAGGCGGCCTCGAGCCCGTTGCCGCGCTCGGATGAGGCGAGAGTCCCCAGATAGGGATCGCTGGAACCTGTCTGTCTGGCGTCGCCGTCCGGCGCCGGTTTTCTGTCCTGGGCCATGTTCGTCACCCGTGCCATGTTGCCTTGATTTCAAGTCTGCCCGTCGTCGGGTCGCACCGCTGTGTCGGGCTTCACAGAAATGGCAGGGCCGGAACAAATCCCCTGCGTTATGTCAACAGGACGGCCGGGAGCAGGGTCAACAGCAGAGCGAATCCGCACAGCAGGACGCGGCCGTACCGGGCCCGCGCTTCGTGCACGAACACGGCCAATTCGTCCACTTCGTCGAGAAATTGAACCACGCGTTCCATGAGCCTGCCGCCGGGTCTGAACTGGGGGGAACGCAGATTAGGACGACCTGGCGCGCAGGGCCGTGAACCAGGTCTCAAACCGGCGGAGCCGGACGCGACCGGCGAGGGTTGATGCTGGCAACATCAGAAGGCGGCGAGCGCCGACGATCAGAAGTACCGGGCGCTCTCGACCTGGCAGTCCAGCCAATGGAAGGGATGGTCGGTACCGTGATCCCGGATCCCGATCACCCGGCTCGGAACAGTGAAACCGTCCCAGCGGGCCTCCTCCTCCACCCGCAGGGCGAAGGGGCGCTTGCCGCCGCTCCCGCCTGGGCCGTACTCATGGAGCATGGCGCTTACCTCGACCAGCCCGCCATCCTCCGCGATGAGGAAATTCAGCGCTGCATTGCCCTCGGCCGTGGGGACCACCGCCGTCGCGCGGGACAGGTCTCCCGGCTGCCACCTGACGCCGCTCTCGGGCACCAGCGTCGCGGGCAGCCAGATCGACTCGATCAGCAGGCGCCCGGCGGCGGCCCGGCGCAGGTCCTCGCCTTCTTCCCGGACCAGGGGGAATATACGGCCCATGAAGTAGTCGCTGCCGGCCTGCCCTTCCAGCAGATAGTCAGCGCCCTCGATGGCCAGCGGCCCCAGGCTCTCCAATCTTGCCGCGCAGATGAATCCGCGCTCGGGGCAGATCCGTTGGTGGGCCTCGAAACCGATCCAGCCGGCGCCCGCCCGGGGCCGGATCCTGCCCACCAGGTAGAGATCGACCGTCCTGGCCAGACTGCCGTCCGCCGGCAGGGCCCGGCGCAGATAACGGCAGGCAGGTGGTGGCAGCAGGATCAGCTGGCGGATCTCGCAGCGATCCTCGGTCACGTTCGGCAGCGCCAGGGCGTTGAAGATATGACGATGAGCAGCCTGTCGGCGCCGATAGCGGAGGCGCCCGAGGCCGGCGGCGACTGCGGCCGCAGCGGCGAGAACGAACAGCGTAAGGGCGACGGTCATCCACAATCCAGAAGCGGCGTCGCTACATTATACGAGTGCTGCTGTTGCGGCAGTGAGGTGCAGTGAGGGAGCGGTGACCGGCCCCGGAAAGATCAGGCGGTGTCTTTCTGCAGCTGGTGAGGCAGGGTCAGCACGAACTCGGGATGGATCCTGGCACGTGCCAGTTCCCGGGACGAGGCGGCCGCCACACGGGCCTCGGTGATCCACGCCAGGCGGTCGCGGGTCGCGGACGGATCGAGATCGGGCGTGCGGGCGTTGCCGCCTTCGACGAGATACATCAGGGGTCTCCCCTCTTCCCCAGGAGGCATGTTCAAGAGCCGGATTCGCCGTCCCAGTTGGCACGGACTCTGGCGGCCCATGCCTTGTAGGCTTTCAGCGTGTACAACTTGCGTGCACCCTGGTGGCGGGAACCGGCCGCGTCGCCGTCGCCGGAGACGCCGCCATAAGCGCCCCAGCCGACGGCCAGCGGAGCGCCAGCGTCGACAGATTTCCGATCGTCATCGCGGCGGGCGTCCCGAGTACGTCCCTGCGCGATATCGGCGAGCGATCTTGGTCGCTGATCTGTTGCCACTCGGATCTCCGCTCCTTCTTTAACGAGAAGCAATATAGAGACGCCCGCCGGCAGCGACCGTGACTTGAATCACAGTGTATTGACAGAGGCTCCGGGGATCCCGTGATCTGTGAGCAGATTAACGGTATTTGCCTGATTTATTTGACTTAATCCCGCTACCGGACGACTTTGTAACAGGGCTTGTAGTCGACGCCGGGCAGGCGCATGCGGGACTGCTGAACGAACGCGCGCAGCAGCTCGTCCAGGGGTTCCAGCATGTCCGGATCGCCATGGATTTCGAACGGCCCGCGTTCCTCGATCGCGCGTACGCCGTGCTCCTTGACGTTGCCGGCGACGACGCCCGAGAAGGCCCGCCTCAGGTCGGCGGCCAGTTCGTGGGTCGGCTGCGATCGGCTCAATCTCAGGGCCGCCATGGATTCATGATCGCCCGGGAACGGCAGCTGGAAGGTCTCCTCGATGGCCAGCCGCCAGTTGAAGAAGAACGCGTCGCCGGTGCTGCGCCGGTATGACGTGACGGCTTCCATCCCCCCGAGCATGCGTCGCGCGACGCCCGCCGGATCGCCGACCATGATTTCATAGCGGCCGGCGGCGTCATCGCCGAGACTGCCGCGGATGAACCGGTCCAGATGCTCGAAATACGCGGCGCTGGACTCCGGACCGGTAAGCACCAGCGGGAACGGCAGCTCGGCGTTGTCCGGATCGAGCAGCACACCGAGCAGATACAACACTTCCTCGGCGGTACCGACGCCACCGGGGAAGACCACGAATCCGTGTCCGAAGCGGGCGAAGGCCTCCAGCCGTTTCTCGATATCCGGCATGATCACCAGAGCGTTGACGATGGGGTTGGGCGCCTCGGCCGCGATGATGCCGGGCTCGGTGATACCGATATAGCGTCCCGCCGCCAGCCGCTGCTTGGCGTGGCCGACCGCCGCTCCCTTCATGGGTCCCTTCATGGCGCCGGGTCCGCACCCGGTGCATACGTCCAGGCCGCGCAGACCGAGTTCGTAGCCGACGGCCTTACTGTAGTCGTATTCCTCGCGGCTGATGGCGT
>JASFJM010000169.1:0-5888 GCA_050122055.1 Gammaproteobacteria bacterium
GCGCGGTGGAGAACGAGCGCAACCCGCGGGATTATCTGGGCCGTTTCTTCGTCGACGCCCTGGTCCACGACCCCCTGATGCTCCATTACATGATCGACCTGATGGGCGCCGAGTGCATCGCCATGGGCAGCGACTACCCCTTCCCCCTGGGCGAGACCGTGCCCGGCTCGCTGATCGATAGCATGGACCTGACGCCGGCGGTCAGGGAACGCTTGCTGTCCGGATCGGCCCTGGCGTGGCTGAACCTGAAGCGGGAGCGCTTCGCATGAGCGAGGTCTTTTTGCAGACCACGGCCGGTCCGCGCCGGGTGGACCCGGCCGCCATCGATATCTCCATCCCGCTGGATTTCGCCGGTCGCCAACCCAACCATTTCGGGGCACCGCCCGCCGTGTCCGAGCCGCTGAAAGCGGACGGCTTTGTGGGCGACGTGCGCGCCGGCGGCAGCTGCAATTGCGAAGTCCTGACGCTCACGCCCCACTGCAACGGCACCCATACCGAGTGCGTCGGCCATCTCAGCCGGGAACGGGTCAGCGTCGCCGGCAAAGCATTGGCCCCCCTGCTGCTGGCGGCCCTGGTCAGTGTCGAACCGGTGGACGCGGCACGCAGCGAAGAGACCGCCGATCCGTCGCCGCGGGCCGGCGACCAACTGATCACCGCAGCCGCCCTGCGCCATGCGCTTGAAGACCTGGGCGAGCTGCCCGAACCGGCGCCGTCCGCCCTTGTGGTCCGGACGCTGCCGAACGAGGCCGCCAAGACGACCATGGATTACACCTCGGGACCGGTCCCCCCCTATTTCTCGCTGGAGGCTATCGGATTTATGGTCGATCTGGGCATCCGGCATCTGCTTTGCGATCTGCCATCCATCGACCGCAGCCACGACGAGGGCCGGCTCGGCGGCCACCGGCTGTTCTGGGGCCTGGCCGGAGACGCAGCCAGGGACCGGTCGGAAGCCACCGTGACCGAGATGATCTACGTCCCGGACGCGGTGGCCGACGGTTTTTACGGCCTGTCGCTGCAGCTACCGCCGTTTATGACCGACGCGGCGCCTTCGCGGCCCCTGCTCTACGCCCTGGACCCGCCATGATCGATAGCTCACTGGAATACGCCCGGCAGCAGGACGCCCGAGATTCGCTGGCGGTGTATCGGGACGAGTTCCATATCCCGCCGGGACCGGATGGCGGCGACAGCATCTATCTGTGCGGCAACTCCCTTGGCCTCCAGCCGCGCGAAGTCCAGCAACTCATGGACGAAGAGCTGGAAGCCTGGCGGGAACTGGGGGTCGAAGGTCACTTCCGCGCCGGCCGGCCGTGGATGGCCTATCACGAACAGGTCACCCATCCGCTGGCGGCGCTGGCAGGCGCCGAGCCGCAGGAAGTGGTGGCCATGAATACCCTGACCGTCAACCTGCATCTGATGATGGTCAGCTTCTACCGGCCGACGGCCGAGCGCTTCCGGATTCTGATCGAGAAACCCGCCTTCCCCTCGGACCGCTATGCGGCCGAGTCCCAGGTGCGCTTCCACGGTTTCGATCCCGACGAAGCCCTGGTGGAATTGAAGCCCCGGGACGGCGACGCGAGCATCGCGGACGAAGACATCGCCGCCTGTATCGAGCAGTACGGCGACTCGATCGCCCTGGTGATGCTGCCCGGCGTCCAGTACTACTCCGGCCAACTGTTCGACATGGGCGCCATCACCGCCCTGGCTCGCGGAAAAGGCTGTGCGGTGGGCTGGGATCTGGCCCACGCCGCCGGCAACGTGCCGCTGGCCCTGCACGACTGGGGCGCGGACTTCGCGGTCTGGTGCAGCTACAAATATCTCAACGCCGGACCCGGCGCCGTCGCCGGCTGCTTTGTCCACGAGCGCCATGGCCGCGCCTTCGACCTGCCCCGTTTCGCCGGCTGGTGGGGCCATGACAAGGCGACCCGGTTCCAGATGGGCCCGGAATTCGTGCCCATGGCGGGCGCCGAAGGCTGGCAGCTTTCCAATCCGCCGATTTTTTCCCTGACGCCGATGATCGCGTCCCTGTCGCTGTTCGAGGATGCGGGGATGGACCGGCTGCGGCAGAAATCCATGGCCCTGACCGGTTATCTCGAAGCATTGCTGGATGAATTGCTGGCCGGGCACATACGGATCTTCACGCCACGGGACCCGGCAAAACGCGGCTGCCAGCTTTCCCTCAGCGTCGCCGGTGACCGCGACCAGGGTCGCGCGGTGTTCGAGGCGATCTCCGATGCCGGCGTGGTGGCGGACTGGCGCGAGCCGGATGTTATTCGCATCGCGCCTGTTCCCCTGTATAACAACTATGAGGACGTCTGGCGCTTTGTCGATATCCTGCGCCGGCAATTTTCATGACAGCACGCAAACAACGCAACGAGGTCACCATCGTCGGCGCCGGCCTGGGCGGCGCGCTGATGGCCCTGTACCTGGCCCGGCGCGGCTACCAGGTCCGGATGTTCGAGAAGCGCCCCGATATGCGCAAGGAGGACATCTCCGCCGGACGATCCATCAACCTGGCCCTGGCTAACCGCGGCCTGGCAGCGCTGTCCGAGGTGGGCCTGGAGATAGAAGCGCGAGCTCTCCTGACGACCATGCGCGGCCGGATGGTCCACGACCTGGACGGAGCAACGAATCTGCAACCCTACGGCCAGCGGAACTGGGAAGTCGTCTATTCGGTCTCTCGCGGCGGGCTGAACGCGCTGCTGATGGACCGGGCCGAGGAAGCAGGCGTAAAGATACACTTCGAGACGCCGTGCACCGAAGTGGACCTGGAGCGGCGCCTGCTGCGATTCCATGACCAGGTCGCCAACGTACACATCGAGGCGCCCATGTCGCCGGCCATCGGTGCCGACGGCGCAGGCTCGGTGATGCGCCAGGCGCTCCTCGAGCGGCCCGGCTACACCTGCACCGTCGACATGCTGGATCATGACTACAAGGAACTGAACATCCGGCCGACGGCCGACGGGGACTTCAGCATGGAACCTCATGCCCTGCACATCTGGCCCCGGGGCGGC
Organism: Gammaproteobacteria bacterium; assembly: GCA_050122055.1. Taxonomy (GTDB): domain Bacteria; phylum Pseudomonadota; class Gammaproteobacteria; order Steroidobacterales; family XN24; genus CAMYOC01. Next base: position 3,012 of record JASFJM010000169.1, read on the forward strand.
TATATGCTCATCGCCCTGCCGAACCTGGACCACAGCTTCACCGTGACCCTGTTCCTGCCGAAAACCGGCAATCCCGACAAGGCCATCGGCGACGAGCCAGGCTTCGACCTGCTAAGGGAGCCGGCCGAAGCCCGGGCCTTTTTCGATGCCGTGTTCCCCGACGCCTCGGTTCTGATCCCCGACCTGGAACGGGACTGGCTGCACAACCCCACCGGCGAACTGGGCACCGTGCGCTGCGCGCCCTGGCATCTCGACGACCGCCTCGCCCTGCTGGGCGATGCCGCCCATGCCATCGTGCCGTTCCACGGCCAGGGCATGAACTGCGCCTTCGAGGACTGCCTGGAGATGGATCGCTGCCTCGACGAGACCGGCGGCGACTGGACCCGGACCCTCGCCCTCTACAACGAGCGGCGCAAGGCCAACGCCGACGCCATCGCCGACATGGCGCTGGAGAACTACATCGAGATGCGCGCCTCGGTGGCCGACCCGAAGTTCGTGCTCAGGAAACAGCTCGCCTTCAATCTGGAGCGCCGCTATCCGGACCGCTTCGTGCCCCGCTACGCCATGGTCATGTTCCGGGACGATATCGGTTACGCCGAGGCCCGGCGCCGGGGGAAGATCCAGACGGATATCATCAACCGGGCCACCGAAGGCCGCGAAGATCTATACGGGCTGGACTACGGGGCGATCGGGGCAGAGATCGAGGAGAGGCTTGAACCCATTGGCGGCTGAGGTCGTGATCCGCCATCAGCCGTATCCGCCCGGTCAGTACGAAGGAGGGTTCAGATTATGCGTCCGCTCCTGATCGCGGTGATGCTTGCGGTCTTCTCCGCAGCAGCCGGCGCCGAGGACTCGAGAACAGGCTCGGCGGCGATAGACGTGTCTTTGGACGGGGCCGGGAGAGTCCTGGAAGCAAACGTGGTTAAAGCGCCGACACCCCTGGTGGACCCCATCGAGTCGTGGGTGAGAACCACGATATTCGAACCCGCAGTCGTCGATGGTCAAGCGGTGTCCAGCACGACATCGGTCTTACTACAATTCTCGCTGGACGAAGTTGAGGACGGATACGCTCTGAAGTTTCTCTCGTACACGACCGGACCGCGGCTGGTCAGGGCGAGCGAACCCAGATACCCACGCCGCAACCTGGAGAAAGGGCTGGGAGGATGGGTACGACTCAAATTTACAGTCAGCCCGACCGGCGATGTTGAGGATGCCAGCGTCGTCGAATCCTCAGATCAGTCCTTCGACAAGGCCGCCCTGCAGGCCATAGAACGCTTCAAATACAAGGCGCCCACGGTCGATGGTCAAGGCATCCGTACAGTGATGGAGCAGACGATCGAATTCAAGGTAGATCGATAAAGCCAGCAAGCATGCAGGTATTTGAGCCCGCCCTTGTCCAGAGCCAGCAGAATGTGCGACTCACGCGGCCGCGTTCTCGACTTTGCCTGGCAACCTGCTCAGCACAAGCCGCTTGAGATCGACCTTGCGGCTGGCATTGTCGATGTCGATCCCGACCAGATTGCCGTCCGCGTCATAGTCCAGGACCACGCCGTCCGAAATTTCCCGGCTTTCAACGCCCGTTCGTTCAGCCAGATCGATATATAGCGAATCAGTCTCGGGATGGTAGTTCAGTTTCATGGCCTGAAACTCCGATCAGGGAAAGCGTTATGGATAGTCACTCTATCCCTGAGTGTGATCACCCTCAAGTAGCGCCCTCCCAGCTCAGGGACCGGCGCCCAAAAGCGAATTCGGTTTTTCTCCTGAGGCTCCGAACGGACGGCGTTCTCGATTACGTGTACGCACCACCATCTCTTGAGATAGGGGCGCTAGCGGATCACGTCTTGCTCGAAGTACCGGGTGAACCGGTATTCAGCCATCGATCGTCTCAGAGATCACGAGAATGTCGCCGGACGCCTCCTTACATAGACTAGTCAAGGGGGCTCCTGACTCCTCGCCCGCCTTTGTTGAGGACGTGGGTGTAGATCATCGTGGTGGCAACGTCCTTATGGCCCAGCAGCTCCTGCACGGTCCGGATGTCGTAACCGGATTCCAGCAGATGGGTGGCGAAGCAATGACGCAGCGTGTGGCACGATGCGGCCTTGCTGATTTCGGCCTTCCGCACGGCCATGCGGAACGCGCGTTGCAGCGGCTTTTCGTGAGCGTGATGGCGGACCATGAGTCCGGAGTCCCGCTCGCGCTGGGCACGCCGTGATGGAAACAGGAACTGCCAGCCCCACTCCCGACGTGCGAGCGGATACTTCCGCGCCAGGGCGAACGGCATGGACACGCCCGCGAGCTCGGAGTTCTTGTCGGTATCGAACAGACCGGTGAGCATTTTCATCCGGCCACGGATAGGGTCAATCAAGGCATCGGGCAGCATGGTGACTCGATCCTTCGCGCCCTTGCCGTTGCGGATTGTGATCTGACGATAGTCGAAATCCAGGTCCTTGATACGCAGACGCATACATTCAGCGATGCGCAGGCCCGAGCCATAGAGCAGACTGCTCATCAGCCAGAAAGGATCATCTAGCCGGCACAAAACGGAACTGACTTCGGCACGGCTCATCACGACAGGCAGGCGCTTCGGGCGCTTGGCCCGGACGATGTTCTCCATCCAGGGCAGCTGGATTTCGAGCACCTGACGGTAGAGAAAGAGAACCGCCGACAGGGCCTGATTCTGGGTTGAGGCCGAAACGTGGCGCTTAACCGCCAGATGAGTCAGATAAGCCTCGACTTCCTTGGCGCCCATCTCTACCGGATGCCGCTTGCCATGAAAAAGGATGAAACGCCGAATCCAGTGGACATAGGTCTTCTCGGTCCGGTGGCTGTACCGAAGCCGCCGGATACGGCCACGGACCTGATCCAGGAGGCGCGGTT
>JASFJM010000170.1:0-5807 GCA_050122055.1 Gammaproteobacteria bacterium
GGCCGTGGTGTGGGCCCTGGTGGCGCGGACCGTCTATCTGCTCGGGATCGAGGGCGGGACCGGGGTTTACTTCCTGGCCATGGCTCAGATCGGCGTGTTGATCAATGTCATCCTGGCCGTGTTCAACATGTTCCCGCTGCCGCCGCTGGACGGCGGCCGGGTCCTGAGCGGCCTGCTGCCGCCACGACAGGCTATGAGTCTCGAGCGGATCGCGCCGTATACACTCCCGATCCTGATCGTGCTGATGGTCACCGGTGTACTGTGGCGCATCATGGAGCCATTCCTGAATGCCGCGCAGCGGCTGGTCTTTTTTCTCGCCGGTCTTTAAGGGGAGTCTGCGGTGGTGAGTTCAGCGGCAACGGGTAATCGCGTGGTATCGGGCATGCGCCCGACCGGCAGCCTGCATCTCGGGCACTATCACGGGGTGCTCAAGAACTGGATCCGCATGCAGTACGAGTTCGAGTGTTTCTTCTTCGTGGCGGACTGGCATGCGCTGACGACCCATTACGACGACCCCGGCGATATCCAGGACAACATCAACCAGATGGTGATCGACTGGCTGGCGGTAGGCGTCAACCCCGCCGCGGCTACGCTGTTCGTCCAGTCAGAGGTGGTCGAGCATGCCGAGCTGCATCTGCTGCTGTCGATGATCACTCCGCTGGGTTGGCTGGAACGCGTGCCCAGCTACAAGGACCAGCAGGAGAAACTGCGGGAGAAGGACCTGGCGACCTATGGATTCCTCGGCTACCCGCTCTTGCAGAGCGCCGACATCCTGCTCTATCACGCCGCCGCGGTCCCGGTCGGCGAGGATCAGGTTGCCCATGTGGAGATGACTCGCGAGGTCGCGCGCCGCTTCAATCATCTATACGGCCGTGAGGAGAATTTCGAGAAGAAGGCCAAACGCGCCATGGGCCGGCTCGGCGATCACAATCAGCAGGTCTACCTGGATGCCCGGCGGCGATATCAGGAGCAGGGAGATGCAGAGGCGCTGGATGACGGCCGCCGGGTCGTGGAGTCGAGTGCCAGGCTGACGGTGGCGGATCGCGATCGACTCCTCGGTTATCTGGAAGGCACCGGGCGCAGTATCCTCAGCGAGCCGGAGGCCTTGCTGGCGCCGATGCCGAAGGTGCCGGGACTCGATGGCCAGAAGATGTCAAAGTCCTATGGCAACACCATCGGCCTGCGCGAGGATCCGGCCGTGGTGGAGAAGAAGCTGCGCACCATGCCGACGGATCCGGCCCGCGTCCGGCGCACCGACCCGGGCGACCCGCAGAAGTGTCCGGTCTGGGACTTCCACCAGATCTACTCCGACGACCAGACCCGCAGCTGGGTCATGGAGGGGTGCAAGACCGCGGGCATCGGCTGTATCGAATGCAAGAAGCCGGTGATCGAAGCCGTGCTGGATGAGCTGAAGCCGATCCACGAGCGTGCGCGACCGTTCGAAGAGGATCCCGACGCGGTGCGTGCCATACTCGACGAAGGCCGTGAACAGGCCCGGGACAACGCCCGTGAGACCATGGAGCGGGTGCGTGCCGCCATGGGGCTGGAGAGTTGAATGGGTAAGCCTGTGGAAGAACAAGCGGAGGTCGGTGGCGAGACCGCTGACGTCGGAACGCCGCCGGCCGGTGAGGCCGCGAAGGGTAGCCCCGGCGAGCCCGGGCCGCTGCAGGCGCAGCTTCCGTTTGCGGTCGTCGCCGGCCAGCCGATCACCCAGCTCCCGGAGGATCTCTACATCCCGCCGGATGCGCTCGAGGTTTTCCTGGAAGCCTTCGAGGGGCCGCTGGATCTGCTTTTGTATCTGATCAAGCGCCAGAACATCGATATCCTGAACATACCCATCGCCCAGATCACGCTGCAATACACCCAGTACATCGAGGTGATGCACGAACTCCAGCTCGAGCTGGCTGGCGAATACCTGGTGATGGCGGCGATGCTGGCGGAGATCAAGTCCCGCATGTTGCTGCCCCGGCCGGTATCGGAGGAACACGACGAGGACGATCCCCGGGCGGAACTGGTGCGCCGGCTGCAGGAGTACGAGCGCTACAAGCAGGCAGCCGAGGATCTGGATGGGCTGCCGCGTCTGGAGCGGGACATCTTCCCGGCCGAGGTGGAGATGTGCGAACGTAAGGTCGTGCAGATGCTGCCGGATCTGACGCTCAAGGAGTTGCTGCTGAGTTTCCGCGATGTGTTGTCGCGCGCCGAGATGTATGCGCATCACCACATCCAGCTCGAGCCCCTTTCGGTGAGGCAGCGGATGTCCGACGTGCTCAGCGCCCTCGGACCGTCGGAGTTCACCCGCTTTACCGAGCTGTTCGATCCCAAGGAAGGTCGTATCGGTGTGGTCGTGACCTTCCTGGCCCTGCTGGAACTGATCCGCGAAAAACTGGTGGAGCTCGTGCAGAGTGAGCCCTTTGCGCCGATCCATGTGAAATCCCACGCTGGCCCGGCGGCGCCGCTCGCCGAGGATGCCGGTATCGAACCGGCCAACGACTCAAACCGACAGACCGAGAATCCGGAAACCGAGACATGAACGACGAACAAGTACGCCATATCGTCGAGGCGGCTCTGATGGCCGCTGGCCGGCCGCTGAGCATCGACACGCTGATCGGCCTGTTCGGCGACGAGGCGCGTCCGGATCGAGGCCAGATCCGCGGTGCGCTCAATGCGCTGATCGAGCAATACGAGGATCGCGGTATCGAGCTGGTGGAGGTCGCCAGCGGTTTCCGCATCCAGGTGCGCCAGAATATGAGCGACTGGCTTTCCCGTCTGTGGCAGGAGCGACCGCCGCGCTATTCCCGGGCGCTGATGGAGACGCTGGCATTGATCGCCTATCGCCAGCCCATCACCCGCGGCGAGATCGAAGACGTGCGCGGCGTGGCGGTCAGCACCAACATCGTCCGCACCCTGATGGAACGAGGCTGGATCCGCGTCGTCGGACACCGCGACGTGCCGGGGAAACCCGCCATGTTCGGCACCACCCGCGAGTTTCTCGATTACTTCGGCCTCAAGCGTCTCGACGAGCTCCCCTCGCTGGCCGAACTGCGGGATCTGGACAGCCTCAATGTGGAACTGGATCTGGGATTCGAGGTGCCGGGCGCGGAATCGGACGCACCGGAGGCCGGGCAGAAAGAGCAGGCGGGCCAGGGCGAAGTCCACGCCATCCTGCCCGAGGCCTCGGGCGGCGCGACGGCGTCCGCCGCCGAGGGTGCGGCCGATGCCGGCGAGGAGACCGCTTCCGAGACCGGCCAGGAGAGCGCACTCGAGACCGGACAGGAAGAGCATCCCAACGCGGGCCGCGCCTGAGCGCCGGTGGGCGAGCGTATCCAAAAAGTCCTCGCCAACACCGGTATCGGTTCCCGGCGCCAGATCGAGACCTGGATCCGCGCAGGGCGGGTGACGGTCAACGGCGTCCCTGCGGAAATCGGGCAAGCCCTGGAAGGCGATGAGGCTGTCACGCTGGACGGCAAGCCGGTGCGGATCGGCGGTGATCGGCCGCATCGCTACCTCGCTTACCACAAACCTATCGGCGAGATCTGTTCCCACGATGATCCGGACGGCCGGCCCACCGTCTACGAGAAACTCCCGCGTCTGCGCGGCGCCCGCTGGATCGGGGTCGGCCGGCTCGACGTCAATACCGCCGGGCTGTTGTTGTTTACCACCGACGGCAAGCTGGCCAACGGGCTCATGCATCCCTCGTCCGGGGTAATGCGTCAGTATGCCGTCCGGGTCATGGGCGAGGTCAGCGATGAGGACCTGGCGGCGCTGCGGGCCGGAGTCGAACTCGATGACGGCCCGGCGCGTTTCCAATCCATCGAATTCGGCGGCGGCGAGGGCATCAACCGTTGGTATCACGTGAGCCTCGCCGAAGGGCGCAAGCGGGAGGTGCGCCGACTGTGGGAAGCGCGCGGTCATACGGTCAGCCGTCTCATCCGAATCGGCTACGGGCCGATCCGGCTGGAACGGGAACTCCGGCCCGGCCATTTCCGGGACCTGAGCGAAGCGGAGGTCGCGAGCCTTTGTGATGCCGCGGGTCAGCCTCGCCCGCGGGCGAGGCCCAAGGCCAGGGGCCGACCGACCCGCGTGCGGAAGCGCCGGCGCTGAAGACGGGATTCGCGCGGCTGGATCGTGCGCGCCTGCGGCGATTGGTCCGCTCGCTGGCTCGCGTCTATGACGGTCGGGACTGGTGGCCCGGCCGCGGGCCGTTCGAAATCTGTCTCGGCGCGATCCTGGTCCAGAACACCAGCTGGGAGAATGCGACGCGTGCCATCGATGCTCTGCGTCAGCGTCGGCTGCTGCAGCCGGAACGCCTTGCCGCGGCCGCCGGAACCTTGCTACAGGATGCGGTGCGTCCCGCCGGCTGTTATCGCCAGAAAGCTCATCGTCTTCAGGTCTTCAGCCGCTGGTGGCTGGATGCCGGCGGCATGCCCGGCCTGGGTCAGGTCCCGACCGGGACACTGCGTGAGAGGCTGCTGGTGCTGCATGGCATCGGACCCGAGACCGCCGATTGCATCCTGCTCTATGCCCTCGGCCGGCCGGTATTCGTGGTGGACGCCTACACCCGCCGGCTGTTGGCCCGGCTGGATCTTGCCGAAGTCCCATCGGGCCGCCGGGCCTACGAAGCACTGCGCCGGCGGATCGAGACCCTGGCCGGGCCCGATGCCCTGTTCCTGGGCGAACTCCATGCGCTGATCGTCGAGCACGGCAAGACCCGCTGCCGCGCCACGCCTCGCTGTGACGGCTGCCCGCTGCGTCGCGGATGTTCTTTTTCGGCAAGCCCGCCTACTGGGCGTCGAACGAGCCGCCGCTGATCCCGCGGCCGTCGGGTCCGAGCAGGTACAGATAGGGGCCGAGCACTTCTTCCGGCGTCTTGAGTTTGTCCGCATCCTCGCCCGGATAAGCGGCGCGGCGCATGGCCGTCCGGGTGGCGCCGGGGTTGACGGCGTTGCAGCGGATCGGGGTGTTGTCGCCGACCTCCGAGGCCAGGACCTCCATCAGCCCCTCGGTGGCGAATTTCGACACGGCGTAGGCGCCCCAGAAAGCGCGGCCCTGCCGGCCCACGCCGCTGGAGGTAAAGATCACGGAGGCGTCGCCGGAACGTCGCAACAGCGGAAACAGCGTCCGGGTCAGCACGAACGGCGCGGTGACGTTGACCTGCATCACCTGTTGCCAGACGCCGATGTCGTAGTGTTCGATCGGCGAACGGTCGCCCAGGATGCCGGCGCAATGGACCAGTCCGTCGAGATGACCGTAGGCGTCGGCGACGGCGTCGAATAGCTGCTCGTATTGGGGACCGGCCGCAGTCAGGAAATCGATGACGAATATGCCGGGTCTCGGCCCGCCAGCCCGTTCGATCTCGTCATAGACCTCTTCCAGACGCGGGACCGATCGTCCGACCAGGACCACCGTTGCCCCGAGACCGGCCGCGCGACGGGCGAGGGCGGCGCCAATGCCGGCGCTGGCGCCCGTGACCAGGATCACACGCTCGTCCAGCAGCGTGTCCCTGGGTGAGTAGTCGATCATCTCCTCAGCTTGCATGGTTCGACTCCCTTACCGGTGCCGGGGCCACGGCCCTGGCGGCGCGGCGGGCGGTCTGCCACGCCGTCATCACCTCCCGCAGTGTAGCGAACGCGCCGGCCACTCGGGATCCCGGATCGACGGGCTGCCCGAGACGGCTCAAACGCATGCGCTGCACCTGGCCGAATACGAGCACCGGACCGAGACCCGGGCGACGGTCCGGCGGGATGGTGCTGAGGCCCTCGTCCAGCCCTGCGCGCGCCTCCGGTGCCAGCTGATGCCCGGATGCCGCC
>JASFJM010000171.1:0-5755 GCA_050122055.1 Gammaproteobacteria bacterium
GGTCGAGGCGGAGCATCTGCCGCGGATGCACGGCCGGCAGATGGATTTCATCGTCATCGGCGTGCTCATCGTCGCCCTGTCCTTCTCGGTCTATCTCATCGTGCAGGAAGAACCGGTGGCCCCCGAGCAGATGGAGCCGGTCTCGATCCTGATCGCGGATTTCGACAACCAGACCGGCGACCCGGTCTTCGACGGCTCGCTGGAGCAGGCCCTGACGATAGGACTGGAGAGCGCGCCGTTCATCACCGCCTATCGCCGCGATACAGCGGCCAGCCTGGCGGCCAAGCTCCAGGACGATGCCGACGGTCTGGACGTGGAGGCCTCGCGGCTGGTCTCGGTCCGCGAGGGCATCAAATACGTCCTGGCCGGCACCATCCGGCCCGATGGGGACGGCTACGAATTCTCCGTCAGCGCCCTGGACCCGACCGAAGGTACCCCGGCCGCCGAAGCCGGGACGTCGGCTGACAGCAAGGCCGAGGTGCTGGCAGCGGTCGGCACCCTGGCGGGCCAGATCCGCGAGGCACTGGGTGACAAGACGCTGGATTCCGGCCAGGTCGCCCTGTCCGAGACCTTTACCGCCGCCTCGCTGGAGGCCGCCAGCGATTACACCAAGGCCCAGGTGCTGGCCTACAAGCTGCGCTTCGAGGAAGCGCTGGAATACTATCAGCGCGCCATCGATGCCGATCCGAATTTCGGCCGCGCGTTCTCCGGCTACGCCCTGACGCTATCGAACATGGGCCGGACCGACGAGGCCGAGGCCATGTGGAAGAAGGCCCTGGCGACCCTGGACACCATGACCGAGCGCGAGAAGTACCGGACCCTCGGGCTCTATTACTCGGTCGTGTCCCAGAACTTCGACAAGGCGATCGAGAACTACGAGCGGCTGGTGGAACTGTATCCGGCCGACGGAGCCGGCCACAACAACCTGGCCGTCTCCTATTTCCTGACACTGGATTTCGATCGCGCCCGGGAGGAAGGGCTGCGGGTCCTGGAGATTTATCCCAACAGTGTGCTTTACCGGGGCAACTACGCGCTCTACGCCATGTATGCCGGCGATTTCGAGACGGCGGTGGCCGAGGCGCTCAAAGTCCTGGAGCAGGACCCCGGTTATTACAAGGCCTATCTGCCCCTGGCGATCGCCGCGCTGGCGGCGGGTGATACGGAAGCCGCCATCGGTCATTACCGGAAGATGTCCGAGACCAATCCCTCGGGCGAATCCCTTGCCACCCTCGGCCTGGCCGATGTGTCGATCTTTTCCGGCAAACCGGACGGCGCGATCACCCTGCTGGCGGCCGGGATCGGCCGCGACCGGGATGCGGGCAGACGCTACGATCTGGGGCACAAATCGGTCACGCTGGCGGCGTTTTACGCCAGCCAGGGATCCGTCGCACCGGCGGAGGAGGCTCTCGGGGAGGCCCTCGACCACTCACGGGCCGAGGCGATCGTGTTCCCGGCCGCCAGGCTGCTGATCCAGCTTGGCCGGGAAGCCGATGCCCGTCATATCGCAGAAGAACTCGGACGCGAACTCCAGCCCCAGGACCGGGCCTACGGCAAGCTGATCGAAGGCATGCTGGCCATGGCCGGCGGCAACCCGGTCGAAGCCATCGACCTGCTCACGGCATCCATCGAACTCACCGACCTGTGGCTGGCCCGATTCCATCTGGGCATCGTCTATCTGGAAGCGGGCTATGCCGCCGAGGCCCTGTCGGAATTCGAGCTCTGCGAGACCCGGATCGGCGAGGCGGCGTCGCTGTTCCTGGACGACTTCCCCACCTGGCGTTATACGGCCCCGCTCGGATACTGGAAAGCCCGTGCCCAGGAGGCCATCGGCATCACGCCGGCCGCGATCAGCGGCTATCAGGCCTTCCTGGCGTTGAGGCCGGAGACCAGCGAGGATCCCCTGGCGGTGGATGCCCGCCAGCGCCTCCAGACGCTGGCGGGCGATTCGCCCTGATCATTTCAGCTTGACGATAAACGGTCCGTCGATCTGGATCGGCGCCTCGCCGGGGAACGTCATCGGATTGCGGGCGTAAGCGCCGATGCGGATGTTGTAGCAACCCGGCGTCAGGTCGTTGCCGTTCTCGTCCACGGTCTGCCAGTTGAACCGCCAGTTCGGGTCCTGGTACCGGAGTCGGCTGTCGCCCGGATCTTCCACTTCGACCACCAGCGGCGTGCCCGGCGGGTCCGGGTCGACCGGATTGTTGCAGTTATTGATGCCCGGTAAGGGACCGCTGATCAGGATCAGCGGGAAGATGTCTCCGCTGCCCAGGGCGCTGCCGTCCGGGGCCCCGTAGGTCCAGGACAATCCCACCGAACTGCCGGTGTTGACACCAGCATTGGGGAAGTTGTTATTCAGCCCGCTCAAGGGCAGGTACTGGACGCTGACGTCGAAACTGCCGCTGCCCACGTTGCCGGAAGCATCCGTGGCGGTGCAGCTCACGGTAGTCAGACCGAAGCCGAACTGGGAGCCGGAAGCCGGTGAGCAGTCCAATACCGGCGACGGATCCACGTCGTCCACGGTGATGTTGGCGCTGTAGTCCACGATGGCGCCCAGGGCGCTGTCGGCGTAGGCCACAAACGGATCGCTACCGAAGGTGATCACCGGGGCGGTGGCGTCGGCGACGCTGACCGTGAAACCAGCGATGGCGGTATTGCCATAGTCATCCACCGCCGTGCAGCTGACCGGCGTATCACCCAATGGGAAGGTGGAACCGGAGGCCGGCAGGCAGGACACGTCGACGCTGGTGTCCACCAGGTCCTCGGCGGCGGGCAGCGAGAACGTCACTACCGCGCCCGCGGGCAGGGTCGCCGGGACCGTAATATCGGGCAGCGGCAGACCCGTGAAGGCCGGCGGCGTGGTGTCCTCGACGGTGATCTGGAATGCGACATTGCTGGTATTGCCGTAGGCGTCAACCGCCGAGCACACGACCGGCGTCACGCCGATGGCGAACACGCCTTGAGGCGGCGTGCAGCTCAATGCCGGGGCCGGGTCCGCCACGTCGACGGCGTCGAAGATCCAGCTCACCGTGGCGCCCGCCGGGCCGGTCGCCTCCACCGTCGCATCCGGCGGCGCGGCGGTGACCACCGGCGCCGTCGTGTCCTGCACGGTGATGGTAAACATGGCCATCGCGATGTTGCCGGAGGCGTCGGTGGCGGTGCAGTTTACCGGCGTGGAACCGATCGGGAACACGGCGCCAGAGTTGGCATCGCAACTCAGTGTGGGTGCCGGGTCGACCAGGTCGGTGGCCTGGAAGTCGAAGACCGCGACGGTCCCTGCCGGCGAAGTCGCCTCCAGCGTCTGGTTGCCGGGGGCCGAAGTAATATTCGGCGCCGTGGTGTCCTCTACCGTCACCGGGAATTCGAGCGTGCTCTCATTGCCGTTGGAATCCGTCGCGGTACAGAGCACTGGCGTTGTTCCGAGCTCGAAGTCGGAACCGGACGCCGGCGTACAGACGGGCGTCACGTCACCGTCGAGCACGTCCGTGGCGGTCACGGTAAACGACACCGGCGTCAGGGGCCCGGTGGCTTCCACCGAGACGCCGCCGCTCGGCCCGCTGATGACCGGTCCCAGCGGATCGTCGATATCGAACACCTCGTCCGGATTGAACGGCTGAGCGCGGATCTTGAACCCGAACTGGTCACCAAACTCCTCCGTATCCTCGGGCGGCACGAACGCGCCGGGCAAACGCAATGTGAAATGCAGGGTCTCGCCGGGCGCCATAAAGACGCTGCCGTCGGTGAAGGTGCTGTTCTGATAGTTGGGATTCTGCAGATTCGGATTTTCCAGATTGGGATTGAGGATACTGAAGAGCACCTGGTTCTGCGCCACCGGCGCCACCTGACAGTCGTTGGTCACGGTCGGCGTAGCGTAGGTGCGCGTCGCGATGAACTGCGCATTTTCAAGCTGTTCCGGATCGATCGCCGAGAATGCGGCTACGTCATAACCGGTAGTCGTATTGGCGGTGTTGCTGACCTCCCAGGTGATGTCCGTGTAACTGTCCGTCGTCCCGTCGGTGAAAGCCGAATTCTCCAGATTCGGGTTCTCCAGATTCGGATACTGGACCGTCACGTTCTCGAAGTTCGGGTTCTCGTAATTCGGATTCTCCAGATTGGGGTTCTGGTAGTTCGGATTCTGCAGATTCGGGTTCTCGTAATTGGGATTCTCGTAGTTGGGGTTTTCGTAGTTCGGGTTCTCGAGATTGGGGTTCTCGTAATTCGGATTCTGCAGGTTCGGGTTGGTGTAGCTGGCTACCACCTTGGTCACGATAAACGGATCGTAGACCTCGGCGCCGAGGATGTTGCCGTCGGGATCCTGCACCGTGGGCGCCAGCGGATTGCCGTTGATGATGACCTCGTCCAGCAGCGTGAGACCCTCCCGGACCACGATTTTGACCCGAGGCAGCTGCAGCTCCGAGTTGATATAGAGCGTGCGCACGGCTGAAGAGTTGGCGACCAGCGGCACGGGCAGCGTCACCAGCGGTTCGGGTCCGCCATCGATGGGGAACTGGCTGAAGGACACCCGGGTGGCCGGATCGGCCGGCGTCTCGGTGATCTCCAGGTCGTAGGTCACATCGGCATCGGTGTTGTTCGACAGCGTGAGCACATAGGCCCGCTGGGGCACGATCCCGCCCAGCTGCTTGATGGGTGCCGGCGAGGCCAGCACCACGCCCGGCTCGATCAACGAGCTGTAGACGTCGGCCGCCCGGGTGCCGGTCAGCCCGCCGCCCGGCACGCAAGGCAGGGGGACGGTATTGTCGATCTCGCTCTGTAATGGCGCCGCCGTGGATGAATAGGGCGTAGGTGTCGCGTTGGAAATATCGCCCCATACGTTGCCGCGGACGTTGCGGTTATCCGCCCACGCCGCCAGGAAGCTGGTCTCGTTGAGGCCACCGGGGATGGGGGCGTTGTTCGGGACCCAGTCACCGTTACTGTCGAGGCGGAACGGCTCGGCCGTGGACCAGATGTAATCGCCGACGAAAGGAATCTGGCCGTTGGCGAACAGACGCATGTTGAGGAAATTGTTTTCCAGCTGGACCCGTTCCTCGGAGCCGGGAGCGGCGGGATTAACGTTGGCATAGCCGACCTGGTAGCGGGAGACCTGCACCGAGGCGCCGGGGACCGCGCCGTTGATAATCTGCATGCCGCGCACCGCCGCGGTGTGCAGACGATACCGGTTGAGCCCGGAGTCGAAGCTGTCGACGATGAATTCCGCGCTTTCGTTGGCTTTGTCGTAACGGGTGTCGTACCAGATCACCTGGGTGCGGCCCAGGGCCGTGGACGCCGAGGGCATAAACTGGAAGGCGTCGACGCTGGCATCCGGGTCCCCGTCATCGATGGGATCGATCGCCGCCGGGGCCGACCAGTTGTTGCCGGTGGACGAGGTGGACATGACGATACGGGCGGCGCCGGTGAGACAGGAATTGTCGCTGGCCTCGGGCGCGAAATTGCGCGCGGCCCAGAACACCTGGAAATCGCTGCCGTCGTTGGTGATGACCGGGAAGCTGGTGGTGCGGAAAGACGCGACCGAAGTCTGCTGGTCGAAGGGACAGAAGTCCTGGGCCAGTATCTTGGCCTTGCCCCAGCTTGCACCACGGTTGTTGGAGATGGCGTAGGCGATATTGTTGCCGTTGTTGCTGTCGGCCACCTGTCGCCAGACCGCGATCATCTTGTTGCCCATGGCCGAGAGGCTGACGCCCTGGTTGAGGTTCAGGCTCTCGGTCAGCTTGACCGGATTGCTCCAGGTGTTGCCGTAGTC
>JASFJM010000172.1:0-5725 GCA_050122055.1 Gammaproteobacteria bacterium
ATCCGGCCTGGCCATCGGGCACGATCCGCTGGAGCCCGCCAGCGGGCGGTGACCATCGGATCCAGAGGGCGTCGGGATCCCCCGGGTCCGCCATCAGCGCGGACACGGGCGGCAGCCCGGACGCCGCGGACTTGGCGGCCGCGCCGGACCCGGCCGTGCCCACCCGGATCGAGATAACCGCCGTGTTGGAATCCCGGCGGCCATCGCTGGCCTTGAAGGAAAAACTGTCGCTACCGGCGGAACCCGGCAGATAGGTGAACTGGCCGCTGCGGGAGTCCACGTCACGCAGGCTGCCCAGACGCGGACCCGCGGTCACCCGGTAGCTGAGAGCATCGCCGTCCGGATCGGTGGCGCGCATGAAGGCGTTCAACGAGCCTGCGCTCGAGATCTGGTAGAAGGCGTCCGAAGCCACCGGGGGACGATTGTCCTCGTCCGGCGGGAAGGCATCGAAATCATCGTCTCCGCTGCTGCAACGGATCACGGTCTTTCCCGTCAGCAGGACCCAGATCACCAGGATGTAGAGGATACGGCGGGTGGTTTGTTGCATCGCACCGGGAGACGGGCCGGAATCACGCCCAGACTCTAGCACGGCGATTCTGATTCTCGATGAACGGCCGTTATCGCGCTACACTCGGTCAATGATGCAATGCAATACCGAAATGGCCGGCGGCGAGTCGGAATCCGAGCGGCTCGGGTTCGCTGCCCTGGCGTCGCGCGGCCTGGAGATCCCCATGGATGCCTCCGGGCGCCGGCGGTGGCAGGACAATTTCAATGCCATCCCGGCCATGCATTACATGGGATGCCGGCTGGATCTCTCCCACGAACGGGTGGTGCGGGTCCATCTGCCGGAGGTCCGGCCCCACCATCAAGGCGGGATGGGCACCGAGGCGGTCAATGGCGCGGTAATCGCCGGTCTGTGCGACTGCGCTCTGGGCGTGGCCGGCGTGGTCCATTTCCCCGGCCAGCGGGCCGGCACCATCGAACTGGCGATCAAGTTCATGCGCCCGACCATCGGCCAATCGGTGACGGCCTACGCAGTCGCACTCAAGCGGGCCGCGAGCGTGGCCTTTGCGGAGATGGAGCTCTACAGCGCCGGACGGCTGTGTTCGATCGCGACGGGCATGGTTTCGACGGCTTCGCCCTGAGACGGGATCGCAATGGATGCCTCAGTGGATGGCGCCCCACTGCAACACTTCCACGTCTTCCGAGCTGACGTCGAGGTTGCTGGCCAGCATGCGGCAGAGTTCGCGCGCGCCCAGCGAGTTGCGGGGATGAGTGCTCAATTCGACCACGCCGCAATACTGTGTGACCGCTTCCCGGTCGGGCTCATGGATCACAAAGCTGGCGTAGTATTGTGCGCTCATGGTCTAAAACTATCCTCCCCGGCGCCGGCGCATCTGCGAAATGGTTCACAATTCCCACCATCGGCTTCCGGGTCGGACCCCGCTCCGGGGTGGCGGCATGGCCAGTAGGCTGCCTAGAATGGATGAGGTACAACCCCGTCCCTGGCCGAGGCCCTGCCCCATGACACGCTCTGCACGATCACTGCTTGCCGCTGCCGCCCTGTTGCTCTGCGTTATCGGAGTGGCCCATGCCGATGGCGTGGTGCAATTCGGCGATATCCGGCTGGGGGTGCGGGAGGGTGACGTGGGTTACGTCACAGTGGTGCGCAGCGGGTCCTCGGCCGGCGCCGTCTCCGTGCTGCTCAATGTGGGAGTCGGGGGCACCGCCCGCTTCGGTACCGATTTCGATATCGAACTGCCGCTGGGCGTCGTGCAGATCGCCGATGGTGATCTGTCCGCCAGCGTCAAGGTCACGGCCCTCGACGACTCGAACGTCGAGGGCACCGAATACGCCACCCTGTCCCTGAGTTCGGCCACTGGTGCCACCCTGGGCGCGGCCAACAACCTGACCCTGGATATCCTGGACGCCGATTCGGCGGCGACGACCCTGTCCTTCGAGAGCTCGGCCACCCTGCGCATCGACGAGGGGGAGGAACAGGTCCTGGCGATCACCCGCTCCGGCGCCTCGGGACTGGCCGACATCGACGTGACCGGCCAGCCGGGCACCGCTACCCTCGGCGTCGACTATGCAGACGTCACACAGACCGTCCAGCTCGGCGTCGATGATCAGACCGGGCAGTTTTCCCTGACCGCCCTCAACGACGACGAATTCGAGGGCACCGAGACCCTGACCCTGGTCCTGTTCGACGGCGTACCGGACGGTCAGGTCGTGCCCGGCGGCCGCAACCGGCTGGTCCTGATCGAGGACGGGGAACCCAACCAGCCCGGAGAATTCAGCCTTCGGGTAGTAGGGGGCACCACCATCCCCGAGACCACGGGCTCGGTGACCTTCCGGGTGGAGCGCGACCGCGGCACTTCGGGCGCGGTGTCCGTGGACTACGTGACCGCCGACGGCACCGGCGATTCGCCGGCCCTGGCCCGTGAGCACTACACACCGGCCACCGGCACCCTGAGCTTCGCCGACCTGCAGACCCAGGCCGAATTCTCCATCAACATCATCGATGACAATCAGGGCAGCTCGTCGGATCGGAACTTCTCGGTCTACATCGCCAATCCGACCAATCTCTCCAGCCTGAATCCGGACGCCAGCAAGATCGTGCTCGGTATCGAGGACGACGATGGTGGCGGCGACGATGATGATTGCCCCTTCTTCTGCGGCGACGACTGCTTCATCGCCACCGCCGCTTTCGGCAGCCGCCTCGATCCCCACGTGGCGCAGCTGCGGCGTTTCCGGGACGAAGCCCTGATGCCGACACTGCCCGGCCGGCTGTTCGTGGCCGGCTACAACCGCTTGTCGCCACCGCTGGCGCGCCTGATCGCCGATCACGACGATCTGCGAGCCGCGGCCCGGGTCCTGCTGTGGCCCCTGGTGCTGGCCGTGGAGCACCCGGGTCCGAGCCTGGCCATGATGGCGCTGCTGTCCGGTGCGGCTCTGGGCCGAAGGCGCCGCCGATCCGCCTGATCCACGACCCTTTCCCGACCGCCGGGACCGGCCCCATGGAGTGAACATTGGATCCTGAAAAATCAGTGCTGGTGACCGGCGCATCCAGCGGTATCGGCCGCGCCACGGCCCTGCATCTGGCGGAGCTGGGCATGAAGGTCTATGCCGGCGTCCGGCGCGACGAGGACGCCGAGGCACTGGAGGCCCGGGGCCCGGTGATCGCCGTGCGACTGGACGTGACCTCCAGGGACGAGGTGGCGGCAGTCACGGCGCGGATCGATGCCGAGGGAGGACTCTACGGCCTGGTCAACAACGCCGGCGTCTACCTGGGCGGCGCCCTGGAGTTGATGAGCGACGAGGAGATCGAGAGCACCTTCGCCGTCAACGTGGTCGGCCTGCTCCGGGTGACCCGCGCCTGCCTGCCCATGCTGAGGCAGGGGTCCGGCCGGATCGTCAATGTCAGCTCTATCTCCGGCCTGGTCGCGCTGCCCGGCGTGTCGGTTTACGCCGGCTCCAAACACGCCGTCGAAGCCATCAGCGATTCGCTGCGGGTGGAACTCTCGCCCTTCGGCATTCGGGTGATCGCGGTGGAACCCGGCAGTATCGATACCGAGATCTGGCGCAAGGGTGCCAGCCGCGACCGGGCGGCCCTGGGCCGCGGTGACGCCGCGTTGCGGGAATTGTACGAGCCCCTGCAGCGGCTGCTGGAGAAGCTGAACGAAAATCCCCGTGGCATCCCGCCGGAGGCGGTCGCCGAAGTGGTGGGCGAAGCCCTCGCGGCGCCGGATCCGGACAACCGTTATCTGGTCGGCATGGACGCCCGTTCGCTGGCGCTGACCCGCTATCTTCCGGAGGGGCTGCGGGATCGCCTGATCCGCAAGAAAGTCTGGCGCCGCTGACGCGGCCGCGGGTCACGGACGACGGTAACGACGGCCCGATCGCGGCTGCTCCACCAGGCCGGCAGCAGTGACGAATCGCACCGGCAGCGACTGAGTGCGTCCCCAGCTCGAAGCCCGGTAGACCCCGAAATGCAGATGGGGCATGGTCGACTTCCCGGTGTCTCCCGAATAGCCGATCAGGGCGCCTGGTTCTACCTGCTGGCCGACGCTCACGGACGCGCCCCGATGCATCAAATGGTAGTACTCGCCGGTGGTCATGTCCTCGTGCAGGACGACAACGAAATTAGCGTAGCGTCCGCAGCCGGGCTCCCAACATGAGCGGTCGTAGCGCTCCTGGACCCGGACGACGACACCGCCGCGGGCGGCATGCACCGGCGTGCCGACCGGCATATCGAAATCGACCGTCCAGTGCTCGAGTCCGGTGTGGCTGAATCGGGCGCCGTAACCTTGTAACACCCGGTAACTCTGACCGGAGGCGAACGGTAGCTGGTAGACGTGATCGTCGTCGTGGACGGCGTCCGTCCGCCCTACGGTCCAGTCGAATTCGTATCTGTAATCCGGCTCTTCCGTGTCGCCAGGATCGGCGTCGGCACGGGCAAGCACCATCAGAACCTGGCGCTCGTCGCCGTCCAGGGAACGGGTCACTTCCGCGGCCGGATCGACCACCATGCTCTCGGTATCCACGCGCAGGGATACGGTCAACGGCCAGGGTTGGAGGTTGGTGGCCACCAATTCGACGCTGCCGCCGGCCGGCTGAGGTGCCACGCAGACCCAGCCCAGCGAGCATTCACTCGCGGCGCTCAGGATCGGGAAGCCGAGCAGGAGGACGCCAAGCAGCCTGTTGCTCATCCTTCCGGCGTGACTTCCTCTGGCGCCGGCGGCTGGTAGTAGGCCACCGCCAGAGGGCGCACCAACGGCGCCCGTGCGAGCCATTCGTCCGGGCCCTCGCTGCCGTTTGCCACCGGCAGCGGCACACCGATTCCTTCGCGGGTGACACGGGCGACCCGGCCCCAGTCCACCGCGATCTCCGGAGCGCCTTCGGGAGCCGCCTTGAGTCGGCGGTCGATTAACTCCAGCGCAGCCAGCCAGTCACCACCGGTCTCCTCCAGCGGCTGGCGGGCGGCGAACACCAGGCGATGGCCGTTCCATCCGGCCAGGTAAGGCTGATCGACGATGTGAACGGCCGTGCCCTTCGGCACCAGTTCATAGAGTGCGGCGATGTCTTCGGGGTAGAGCCGGATGCAGCCATGGCTGACCCGCATGCCGACGCCCCAGGGCTTGTTGGTGCCGTGGATCAGGTATGCCGGCATGGCCAGCCGCAGCACGTGTTTGCCGAGTGGATTATCCGGCCCCGGCGGCACTACCGGCGGCAGCGGATCCCCTTCTGCGGCGTGTTCGGCCAGCACGGATTTGGGCACATACCAGGCCGGATTGGTGGCCTTGGCGGTCACTGTCGTCGACCCGAGCGGCGTCGACCAGCCGACCCGGCCGATGCCGATCGGGTGGGTATAGACCACGCGCCGGCCATCCTCATCAGGCGGCGGGAAATAGAACAGCCGCATGCTCGCCAGGTTGAGCACCAGGCCCTCGCGCGGCGCTTCGGGCAGCACGAATTGCGTCGGCAGCAGGATTTCGGTGCCCTCGCCTGGCAGCCAGGGATCGACGCCGGGATTGGCGGCGACCAGTTCGTCATAGCCGAGATTGAACAGGCGGGCCAGGTCGGCGAAGGTGTCCTTATGACGGCTGCGGATACGCTGCAGCTGGCCGACCACCTGCTGACCTTCGGCGAGAGCGAAGACATAGCTCGGCACCGGGTCCCGGGCCTCCGCCAGCACGTGACCGCAGGCGAGAGACAATCCGAT
>JASFJM010000173.1:0-5699 GCA_050122055.1 Gammaproteobacteria bacterium
CCCCGGCGTGGACCGTCCGAAGGTCATGTCCCTGTACACGCCGAACGTGCGCTACCTGGAGGTGGTCGAGGACGGCATCGAGGCCGGCAACGTCATCGATGCGGATTTCGCCCCCACGCCGGAAGGCCTGGCCAAGGTGCGGGAGAACATCCTCAAGGCCAACATCGTCGGCCGCCTGGTGGCCAATGATTTTTCCGCCGCCATCGTCAGCGCCCACCTGCTCGAGATCAATCCGGACACCGGCGAGAAGCTGAACTACTTCGAGGTGGCCCGGCTGCTGGAAGAGACCGTCCGGGACAAGTTCCAGGACGAGGACATCAGCATCCACATCATCGGCTTCGCCAAGGTCGTAGGGGACATCAAGGAGGGCGCCACCCGGGTCGGGCTGTTCTTTATCGTCGCGCTCCTGATCACGGCGGTACTGGTCTACATCTATTCCCAGTCCATCAAGCTGACCATCATCCCGCTGACCTGCTCCGTCCTCGCCGTGATCTGGCAGCTCGGCATGCTGCCGCTGCTCAATTTCGGTATCGATCCCATGGGCCTGCTGGTGCCGTTCCTGGTGTTCGCCATCGGCGTCAGCCACGGCGTGCAGATGATCAGCGCGTTCGGCAGCGAGATGTTCGAGCATGGCTGCACCTGTGAGGAGGCGGCCCGGGCCAGTTTCCGGCGTTTGCTGGTGCCCGGCTTTATCGCCCTGGCCAGCGACACCATCGGCTTCGTCACTATCCTGTTGATCGACGTGGGCATCATCCAGGAGATGGCGATCGGCGCCAGCGTCGGCGTCGCGGCGATTATCCTCACCAATCTGGTGTTGTTGCCGGTGCTGGCCTGCGGCATCACCATGGATGAGGGCTACAAGAAACGCCTGCACGCACGCGCCGAGCAGCTGGCCCCCATGTGGCAGGGCATCTCGAAAGTCTCTCAGCGGACCACTGCCCGGGTGATCCTGGTCATCGCCGCCGGTCTGTTCGTGTTCGGCGCCTGGAAGGGCAGCGACGTCAAGATCGGTGATCTCCAGACCGGCGTCCCGGAGCTCAGGCCCGATTCCCGCTACAACATAGACAGCAGGACGGTCACGGAGAAGTTTTCCATCGGCGTCGATCTGATCTCGGTGATCTTCGAGACCGGCCCGGACGGCTGTATCGACTACGCCAAGATGGATGCCATGGACCGCTTCGCCTGGAACATGCGCAACGTCGAAGGCATCAAGGACGTGATCGCACTGCCGCAGATCCTGAAGATCGTCAACGCCGGGTGGAACGAGGGGTATCCCAAGTGGCGGGTGTTGTCCCGCAATCAACAGGTCCTGGTCCAGTCAGGCGCGCGGGTGGAGACCAGTACCGGGCTGCTCAATCGCGAGTGCAGCGCCATGCCGGTGATGATGTTTACCGAGGATCACAAGGCGGAGACCATCGACCGGGTGGTGAATGAGGTCAAGCGATATCGTGAGGCCAACCCGGTGGACGGTGCCGAATACCGCCTCGCCACCGGCAACGTCGGCGTCATGGCCGCCACCAACGAGGAAGTCTCGGCGGCACAATTCCCGATCCTGCTCGGGGTGTTCTCCGCGGTCATCCTCATGTGCTGGATCACCTTCCGTTCTATCCGGGCGGTGATCTGTATCGTGGTTCCGCTGGGACTGGTATCACTCCTGGCCTATGCGCTGATGAGCTTCCTGCTGATCGGACTGAAGGTGAACACTCTGCCGGTGGTGGCCCTGGGCGTGGGCGTGGGCGTCGACTACGGCATCTATATCTACAGCCGCTTCAAGACTTATCTGGAGCGCGGCCACGACGTCACCACCGCCTATTTCAACGCGCTGCGGGTGACGGGCGCGGCGGTGGTCTTTACCGGTATCACGCTGGCCATCGGCGTCTTCACCTGGGTGTTCTCGCCGCTGCAGCTGCAGGCGGACATGGGCATCCTGCTGACCTTCATGTTCCTGGTGAACATGCTGGGCGCCATCCTGTTGCTTCCGGCCATCGCCACCTGGATCCTGCCCAAGCAGTATCAGCATCAGAGGGAGCCGGCGGCCGGCTGATCGATTTTGCAGGATTCCCGCTCCGGACCCGGTCGGGTCCGGCCGGAGTGGATCGCGGCCCGGGTTGCCGCTTCGGTCAGGCGTTCAGATCGGGGATCAGCGAGCTTTCCAGTCTCGCGATCTGGTCCTTGATCTGCAGCTTCCGTTTCTTGAGTCTTCTGAGTTCCAGTTGATCGACGCTCGGGTCGCATGAAAGGCGGTCGATGACGTCGTCCAGATCTCGATGCTCAACCCGTAACTCTTTGAGTTTATATGTATTGCTGAAGAGCTGGGTATCCACGTTATCAGCCATGCTTGCTCATCGGTCTGATTCTCCGCGCCGGGATGGGGGCCGGCGCCACGTTGCCGGACCCGGGATTCGGGTCCATTCGAAACAGATTAGACAAGGTTGCAGCAAGACGCCAGTCCCCGGGCATACTTTTGCAGTGCGTCAGACGTTTCAACGCTCCACAAACCGCGTCCAGTCCGTCGAAGCGTCACCGAAGACGATAAAGAACGGGTTCAGATATTCGGCCTTGGTGTTGTACCGCAGCGCTGCCCCATCGGTATCCACGACCTGACCGCCTGCGGCCTCCACCACGGCCTGGGCGGCGGCGGTGTCCCATTCGCTGGTGAGTCCCAGGCGCGGATAGACGTCGGCTTCCCCGGTCGCCACCAGGCAGAGCTTCAAAGAGCTGCCCATGGGCACCATCTCGTGGTCTCCGAGACGTTCCAGATAGGCATCCAGCGAGGCGCCGCGGTGCGATCGGCTGCCGACCACGCGGATCGGTCCGCCGCCAAGAGGCTGGACCTGGAGCTTTTCCGGAGGCTCGCCGTTGCGACGCCGGAATGCCCCCGATTCCAGGGAGCCGTAGTAATCGGTGTCCTTGACCGGCACGTGGACCACGCCCAGCACCGGCCGATGGCCCCGGATGAGCGCGATATTGACGGTGAACTCGCCGTTGCGCTTGATAAATTCCTTGGTCCCGTCCAGCGGATCCACCAGCCAGTATTCCTCCCACCCGGCCCGCTCTTCGAACGGCACCTCGGCGGATTCCTCCGACAGGATCGGCACATCGGGAGTCAGTTTCCGCAGCCCGGCCACGATCGCCCGGTGCGAGGCCATGTCGGCGGCGGTCAGCGGCGAGTCATCCTCCTTCGCGGTCACCTCGAACTCGCCCTCGTAGATCTCGAGGATCCGGGCGCCGGCCTCCCGGGCGATGGCGACGACGGGTTCCAGCAGCGCGGCCGCGTCCTGGCTCATGACAGACTCCTGTTATCGTGCGAGCGGTATATGATACCGCGCCATGAGTTTTATCGACGGCGCACATTTCGATTGGGAGTCGGTGGACACCGTCCTGCTGGATATGGACGGCACCCTGCTCGACCTGCGCTTCGACAACTTCTTCTGGCAGGAACTGGTGCCCAGGCGATATGGCGAAGCGCGGGGCATCGGTCTGGAGGAGGCGCATCGCCGCCTGCTGCCGAAATTCGCTCGCAAGCGCGGCACTCTGGACTGGTACTGTCTCGATTACTGGAGCCGCGAGCTGGGCATGGACATCGCCGGACTCAAGGAGGAGGTCCGGGACCACATCGATTTCCTCCCCGACGTGCCCGAATTCCTGCGGGCCGTGCGCCAGGCGGACAAGCGCCTTGTGCTGGTCACCAATGCCCATCCGGAGACGCTGAGACTCAAACTCCGGCGCACCGGTTTGCAGCGTTTTCTGGACGCGCTGCACTCGTCCCACGATATCGGCCTGCCCAAGGAGGACATCTCGTTCTGGGAGCGGCTGCGGGTCATCGAACCCTTCGAGCCCGAGCGCACCGCCCTGGTCGATGACAGTCTGCCGGTGCTGCGTGCAGCCCATGACTATGGCATCGGCCGGGTGATCGCCATCCGCCGGCCCGACAGCACCCGGCCGGCCCGCGCCGTCGAGGAGTTTCCGGGCGTCGACCGGCTGGCCGATCTGGGCCACCCGCCGGGGAAGAGCCGGGCCTAGCCCTTGGCCGGGCCGCCGCCCCGCGGCCGTCTGCCGCCGGCGCCAGTGCGCCGGGATTTACCGCCGCTAGCCCGGCGTCCGCTGCCGGAGCGGCTGCCACCCGGACCCGACTTGCCGCGGCGCGCATCCGGGCGCCGCTCCCGGCGGGGAGGGCGCTTGATCTCTTCCGCCATCAGGCCCGGTTCCACCGCCTCCACCGGCAGCTTCATGCCGATATATTCCTCGATCTCGGGCAGGGTCATGACGTAGTTCTCGCAGCCGAAGCTGACCGCGTGCCCCGCGGCACCGGCCCGCGCGGTGCGCCCGATGCGGTGAACATAGTCCTCCGCGTCCTGGGGCAGATCGTAATTGACCACGTATTCCACGTCCGGGATATGCAGCCCGCGGGAAGCCACATCGGTGCCCACCAGCACGGGCAGGGCGCCGGTCTGGAAATCCCGCAGCATCCTTTGCCGCTTCCTTTGTGGCACGTCACCGGACATGGCTTCGGCCTGGATGCCGTTGGCGGTGAGGTAGGCAGCGACCCGGTCGGCTTCGCGCTTCATGTTGACGAACACCATGGTGCGTCGCGCATCGAGCCTGCGCAGGAGACCGATCAACAGGGGCATCTTCTCGTTGTTGGAGGGGAAGAAGATGCTCTGCTTGACCCGGTCCGCGGTGACCTTCTCCGGCTCGATCCGGATCAGCTCCGGGTCGTTCATGTGCTCATAGGCGAGCTCCATCACCCGATGGCTCAGGGTCGCCGAAAACAGCATATTGAGGCGCTCGGCGGGGGGCGGCAGCCGCCGCATCACATAGCGGATATCCTTGATGAAGCCCAGGTCGAACATGCGGTCGGCCTCGTCCAGCACCATCACCTGGATGCCGCGCCAGCTGAATACGCCCTGCTTGAAATAATCGATGATCCGGCCCGGCGTGCCGATCAGGAAATCGACCCCGGCGGCGAGCTGATTGCGCTGCTTGTCGTAATCGGTGCCGCCATAGGCCAGCCCGAGGGTGAATCCGGTGTGATGGCCGAGCAATACCGCATCCTTGTGGATCTGGATGGCGAGCTCCCTGGTCGGGGCCAGGATCAGGCAGCGCGGATCGTTGGAGCGGCGCTCGGGCAGCGATGGATTGCGCTGCAGGTAATCGAAGGCGGCCAGCAGGAAGGCGGCAGTCTTGCCGGTGCCGGTCTGCGCCTGCCCGGCCACGTCCTTGCCCTTGAGGGCGATGGGCAGGGTCTTGGCCTGGATCGGCGTGCAGAAAGCGAAACCGGCGTCTTCCACCCCCCGGGCGACGTCCGGCTTGAGGCTGAGTTCCTCAAAGGTGAGCTTGCTGAGATGTGAGTCCGACATAATGACTTAATTTTCACCGCGAAAGCTGGTATAAACCTTGAAAAATACATGACGTCCGGGCCAGAATAACGGTTCGGGGCATTGGACCCGCCTTCCCCGAGACGCTCTGTCACCGACCGAATCCAGTATTTCCCAGTCAGTAGCGGCGATAGACCGCGACATTGTGCCTGATCAGACCTTGCGCGTCACATGGCGCAAGCCGGCTGGGACGACCGGAACGGCGGGCCCGACAGCGACCCAATCCAACAACCCCCAATTCGAGATACGACGGAGGACAACGTAGTGAGCGATCATATCGTTTTCACCTCAGATTCCAGCTTCAAGGACGATGTGCTGGAT
>JASFJM010000174.1:0-5697 GCA_050122055.1 Gammaproteobacteria bacterium
CGGCATCACGGCCTGCTCGTCCAGCGGCGTGATGATGCGGGAATGCAGCCAGCGCAGCATCGGCGTCCATTGGGCGATGTCCTTGCGCACCCGGTAGTGCTTGAACTCATGCACACCCATGCCTTCTTCAGCCGCATGCACGTAATTCTGCGTGTCTCGTAGGATGGCGACCACCGGGATCCCGAGCCGATGGAGGAAGCGCATCAGACGCCGGTAGGCGACGGTGCCTTCCCGCACGCGGTTGGCCACCACCCCGAGTCGACCTTCGCGCCGGTCCTCTTTGGCGACCAGCAGCAGGTTGGAAATGAATCCGGCAGCGGCGTGGATATCGATGTCGGACGGTCCGACCGGGATCACGATCGAGTCGGCGCCCCGGGTGAATTCAACCAGGCTCTGCGCCAGGATGGCGGCAGATGTATCGAGGATGACGTATTGAGTATCGGGCGGCGTGCGCAATTGCCAGCTGCGAGTGGCCTGCATGTTGACCTTGAACGCTTCGATGCCGTGAATCTGCGGCCGCTCATCCGAGCGATTCTTGAGCCAGCGCGTGGAGGAAGCCTGAGGGTCGCAATCCATCAGGGCGGTGCCGTGGCCGCGGGACGCATAATAGGCGGCGAGATTCGTGGCGAGCGTCGTCTTCCCGGATCCTCCCTTCGGATTCAGCACGACAATTTTGCGCGGGCCCGGCGACATGGGTTCAGATCTCATCCCTGTTGGATCGTGACAATGACCTCATAAACTAATCGTAAGAGCCTGTTTTTCCAAATACGCCGCTTCCGAAACCGGTCTCGATGCTGCGGTGCTCGCGAAGCTGACCGCGGATGGATTGGCCCGGACGTCGCCCCGGCACAAGCAAAGCGCCGCATATATGGTGTCTGGCGAGGCTTGATTCTCCCATATATTGTAGACGGCCGTCTGTAACCAATTGCGCGGGATTGCTGAGAGTTTTCTTTAAGCAGCGCTCTCATCCCGCTTGGGGGGCAGATATTTTTCCGCAAGGACGGAGTGTCCGGGCGTGTCGCTATCCGGTCCTCGCGACCGCTTCCAGCCATTCGCCCAGCAGGCGCGATCCTGCGTCCGCCAGCCCGGCTCCATGCTCTGCCGCATCGGCCCTCAGAGCCGCCACCGATACGGAACGCGAGGCCAGTTCGTGAGCGTGACCCACGTACCAGTGTTCCAGGCCGGCAGCGGTGACCTCCGGGTGAAATTGCAGAGCCAGCACGTGCTCGCCCCAGCCGAATGCCTGGTTGGGGCATGCGGCCGTGGACGCAAGGCATTGGGCTCCCGGCGGGATCGAGAACATTTCGCCGTGCCAGTGGAGGACCGGTTGCCCTTCCAGGTGCCGCAAGGGCGAGGCGCGGCCAGCGTCATTCAGTTCCAGCGCCGCCCAGCCGATCTCCGCCTCCGGCGAAGGACCGACATGGCCGCCGAGCGCGCGGGCGATGAGCTGGGCGCCGAGACAGATCCCGAGCGTCGGCAGAGACCGTCGGACCCGGTCGGCGATCAACGCGAGTTCCTGGTTGATGAACGGGAACACGCCGTCGTCGTTGGCGCTGATCGGGCCGCCCAGGATGACCAGCAAGTCTGGCGGGGCGGTGCCGAGCATGTCCAGATCACCGTCGACGGCATCCACATAGCGGCTGACATAGCCCAGCTGATCGAGAGCCCCGGCGAAGAAGCCGAGGTCTTCGAAATCCAGGTGACGGAGCGCGACCGCGGTACGAGCCATGGGAAATTTCCGAACAGGTGAGAGACGGCGGACCGTCCGGCGGAAGACCTGGATAAGGCGGAGCCGGGCGCTCCGTGGCGGAGTCTAGCAGGTCGCCGCCTGCTGCAATTCGATCCGGGTACTTCCGTTGGCGCCGATGACTTCGATGCCTTTATGCCCCTGGATATTCTCCAGCGGGATCGCTGCCTCGAACTTACGGGCTTCGGTCAGGCAGATGCCCCCGGGCAGGGCCCCGACCACTTCGATCCCCCACCATTCAGGCGTGTCGGTATAGAGGCGGTGAGACAGGAATATCTCCATCCGCGATGACGGAGCGGTGCCGCGGACGATCAACAGGCGGCCCCCCGGCTCGATGCTTGTAACAAATGCCTGCTCGAATTCGACCAGCCGGCAGCTGCTCGGCGGCGTTGCTCCCGCCAAGGCTTCACTCAACATATGCTGTTGACCGTCCTCTTCTTTATGTTTTCGCGCCGCGCGTCCCTGCGTCTCAAAAAAGTATCCGACGTCCCTGTCAGATACGGTGTAGGTCCGGGAGCGGGAGGTCCCGGATACCGTTGAGCTCCGGGCGGACGGTAGGATCCCAGGGGGAGGGAGCCGGGCCCGGTGCTCGCTGGTCTCTTTGCTTCTATAAATAAGCCCTGCGTCTTTCACGCCGACTGTCTCACTTTCGAGGGAATTTTTTTTGTCGGGCGTCACCTGACGATGGCCCGCCCGGGCGCGTAAACTAGTGGATGCGGACATGATGAAACTTCGGACAGTTTCATCATCTGCCCGCGGTCCGGGCGGACCGACGCCGGACCGGGGATAGGAGAATAAGAAAAATGGACTCAGCAGACACCTGGTGGAGCGTAGAGTGCCCGGACGGGGAATCGGTTCTGGCACTTATCCGTCCCCGCTTAGGGAGAGGTCCGGATGGCCCGGCGGCCTGACGCGCCTCCGGTCGACGAGAGTGCCCTGCTGAACGATCTGGTCCAGCGGGTCAGGGCGGGTGATGTGGAAGCCGAAGGCGAGCTGTACCGGCGCTATCACCGGGGCTTGTTGTTTTTTCTGCGCCGGCTGACCCGGGATCCGGACCTGGCCGGAGATCTCTGTCATGACGCCTTCGAGATCCTGCTGCGGAAATTGCGCAAGGACGGGCTGGACGAGCCCCACAAGCTGAACAGCTATCTTCACGGTATCGCCCGCAAGCTCAGCTCCCGCAGCCTGGTCATCCGCCGCCGCACCGAGGACTTCGGCGATGACCCCAAGATCGAAGCGTTCCCGGACCCGGGCGATGATCCTTTTGACAAGGTCTCACGGGAGGAGACCATGAAGATCGTCATGGCCATGTTCGACGAACTCACGGTGGACCGGGATCGTCAGCTGTTGCTGAGGTTCTGGGTCTATGACGAGGACCGGGACACGATCTGCGCCGCGCTGGATATCGACACCGGGCATTTTCATCGCGTCATCTACCGCGCCCGCAATCGCTTCCGGGAGCTGTTGCGCAAGGCCGAGGAGCGTCAGGGGCTGGTGCTGGTCAAAGAGTGAGCGGCGTTTCACTTTCTTCAAACATCAGGTGCGATAACTGGCGTTCCTCATGCAGTAACAAGGCATATCAACGGCACAGGGCAGGACAATGGAACACAAGGCAGCGAAAGAGAACATGCTGGTGGACCGCTATCTGGCGGGACAGCTTGGCGAGCGTGAACGGCGCCGTTTCGAGGAGCACTATCTCGGCTGCCATGCGTGTCTGGAGGAGCTGGAGCTGACCGAAAAACTCCGTGGTGGCCTCCAGGACATGGTCGCTGCTGCCACGCCCAGGGTGCCGGCCGAAGCCGCGCAGTTGCCGCTGGCATCGAACGCACCGCGCTACGCAATGGCCGCCAGCGTAGTGCTGGCCGCGTCGCTCGTGGCAGCGGGTCTGGCATACGACGGCGACCCGGGCGGCATCACTGCCACCGGTGCCGAAGTGTTCCCCATCCATTCCACGCGCAGCGTATCGGACGTCTCCAGCCGGGTCAGGCTGAGTTCGCCCGACGCCTCCGCCGTGCTTCTGGTGGATCCGGGTCGCGGCTTCAAGCACGATTACAGGATCACCCTGCAGCGGCTGGACGGAGACGCGACGCCGATTCTTGCTCAGGTCGCCGGCGTACAGCCCAGTTACGAGGCGCTGGTCGCCATTACCGTGCCCGGCGCCCTGCTGGAGCCGGGGACGCATATGATCCTGCTCGAAGGCCGGCAGGATGAGGCCGCTGCCTATGCCGCCATCACCGAGCTGCGTTTTCAGGTCGAGCGGGACTGAATCAACGGGTGACCTGAGGGGATTCTTCGCGTAGTGGCTGCTGCCCGCTCTCCCCGGGCAGCAGCCGGACCATCAGCTGGAATGGCCCGCGGTTGATCACGGAGCTGACCACGGCGGTCCACTCGCCCGGGGCGGAAGCATCACAGCGGCAGGCGGACACCTGGTGGAAGTCGTTGTCGCACCGGCAGGCCGGATCGTCGCCGACCGCCGGCGGACGCAGGTCCAGATCGTAGTCGACGACACAGGCGCTTTTGCCGGCTTCCTCGCACCCCGTTAGATCCGTGCGCAACGCGTAGTTGATGGTGACTTGCACGGTCCCGGCGGTTACGTCGAGTCCGAAGGGAAATGACAACGTGCGCCCGGAACCGCCAAGCCAGCACTCCGGCGCGGTGCAATCCTCGAGCATGATGATCCGGGATCTGTCCGCGCGGCCCGGGCGGCTGCCGACGCGAGCCTGCCACCATCGGTCGAGCCATGACCCGGTGAGGTCCGTGTAGGTCCCGGTGCCGGCCACGCAGCCGGCTTCCGTCTGACGGGCCAGCCCCAATAGCCCATGGGGTCCGAACAGGGGGCCGCCGGAGTCATGATTGCAGGCAGCGGGAGAATCCTGATCGAACCGGTAACACAGGGTCTGCGGCCCACAGGGTTCGATGGGCACGGACGCCTGCCTGAGGATGCCGTTGTCTGCCCTGGTCGGGTCGCTGTCGCCAAAGCCCACCATCAATCCCGGTGAGTCGGCGGTCCCGGATCTGCGAGCTGGCGCGATACCCCGGGCCGGCCGGGTCAACCTCAGGCTGGCCAGGTCACCGGCGACCGGATCGCAATCCTGGCGGCCGTCGCAAAACCGGTCCACCCCACCGGAGACGACCCCGATCAGACCTTCGCCGGGGAGAAAGATCCGGTAATCCTTGTCCGGATTCTCCACACAATGGGCCGCCGTGAGCGCCACGTCCGGCGCCACCAGCACCAGCGAACAGGTAGCGAACATCCCGCAGCGGCCGTTTGGACAGGAACGGCTGAACAGCATCCCGACCGACCCATGAGTCTGGGTGGAGACTGCGTTCTTTAATCCAACGACAAGCGCCCGGGATTGATCAGCCCATGGCGCTGCGACGGCTGGGGCGCAAAGCCCCGCCACCGCAAGCCAGGTCCATACGCCACAGATCCCTTTTCTCATGCCGCCAGGCTGCCTCAACCGCCCACGGCGAAGACACGACTACCATTCCGCGTGGGCGATCCCCCCGTGGATGTTGCTGAGGGTGCCGTCGCTGGAACAATCATCCCGTGTGCTACTCCGGTGGGAATACCGAATCTCGAGTTTAGGGTCATTACCATTGCCGACCATCTTCATCCGCAGGACATGGGGTCGGGCGATGACCTCGGCGGCGCCAACCTGCTCATGACCGATGCCCACCGTGGTGCACAGCTCATTGTCCACGCGGCGAAGATCTGCAGAAACCCGCGATTCCCTCGCCAGGAGGCGGGAATACCCGCCCCAGCGTCCGGCCAGCTCCGGTCCGGGCGCCATGACCACTTCGCAATTGGCGTTGTATTTGACAGTAAAAGTGTCACCTTCCACCAGGTGCAGTCCGTGATCCTCGTGGTCATGGGTCACCATGGTGATGCGCCACACCTTGCCGGGTGCGCCGCCGGCATAGAAATCCGCGAACGGATCGTCCGGATC
>JASFJM010000175.1:0-5692 GCA_050122055.1 Gammaproteobacteria bacterium
GACGACGGCTTCAAGTTCCTCGCCGTCGAACTCCACGCTGGTGACCCGGCCGATGGTGACGCCGGACATGGACACCGGCGAACGCTCCTTCAGCGAACCGACATTGTCGAAACGCGCCATCAGCGTATAACCCTTTTCGCCTTCGTAGGAGTCGAAATTGGTAACCCGGGTAGTCAGGAAGAACAGGGCGACGATGCCCATGAATACGAACAACCCGGTTCCGAACTCCACTGCGCGCGTCTGTCGCATGGTCTATACCTCTCCGATAAGCACGGCGGTGAGCATGAAATTGAGGATCAGCACCGAGAGCGCCGTCAGCACCACGGTACGTGTGGTCGCGCGGCTGACACCCTCGGCGGTGGGGATGGAATTGTAGCCTTCGAACACCGCCAGCAGGCTGGCGGCGATGCCGAACACGAAACTCTTGAGCACGCCGGAGAGCACGTCATCCTTGTAATCGACCTGCTCGCGCATGCTGGACCAGAACGAGCCTTCGTCCACGCCCAGGAGCACGACGCCCACCAGCCAGGCACCGAGGATACCCATGGCGCTGAAGATCGCGGCCAGCAGCGGCATGCTGATGATGCCGCCGATGAAACGGGGCACCACCACCCGGCTGACCGGGTCCACCGCCATCATCTCCATACCGGACAGCTGGTCGGTGGCCCGCATCAGGCCGATCTCCGACGCCAGGGCCGTGCCCGCGCGACCGGCGAACAGCAGGGCCGTGACCACCGGCCCCAGTTCCCTGACCAGCGCCAGTGCGGCGACAACGCCCAGGGATTCGGTGGCGCCGAAGCGCTCCAGCGAGTTGTACCCCTGCAGGGCCAGCACCATGCCGACGAACAGTCCCGAGATACCGATGATGGCCAGCGACAACACGCCGCTGGCATAGACCTGGCGCACGATCAGACCGGGCCGCAGCAGGGCCCTGGGGCAGCCGGCCAGCACCCGCATCAGGAATATCTGGCTGGCGCCAAACGTCTCCAGCCATTCCTGAACGGCGTAGAC
Source organism: Gammaproteobacteria bacterium (assembly GCA_050122055.1). Classification (GTDB taxonomy): domain Bacteria; phylum Pseudomonadota; class Gammaproteobacteria; order Steroidobacterales; family XN24; genus CAMYOC01. The sequence goes on from JASFJM010000175.1 coordinate 1,012, forward strand.
GGTATCCAAAAGCACTCTGCGCACGCCGGTCTCCTATTCCTGCTCGCGCCGCAGCAGCTGGTCGCTGTAGTCGGGAGCGGGATAGTGGAACGGTACCGGGCCATCGGCCATGCCGTTCATGAACTGCATCACCACGGCCGAACAGTTCTCCTGCAGATCCTCCGGCGACCCTGACGCCACCACCTTCCCGTCCGACAGCAGATAGGTGCGATCCGCGATCGACGAAATCTCTTCCACGTCGTGACTGACGACGACGCTCGTCAGCCCCAGGGCGTCATTCATCCGCCGGATAAGGCGCACGATGACGCCCATGGAGATCGGATCGAGTCCGACGAAGGGCTCGTCGTAGAGGATCAGGTCCGGGTCCATGGCGATCGCCCGGGCCAGCGCCACGCGCCGGGCCATGCCGCCGGAGAGTTCGGCCGGCATCAGCTCGGCCGCGCCGCGCAGTCCGACCGCGTGGAGCTTGGTCAGGACGATGTGGCGCACCAGGCGCTCCGGCAGGCGGGTATGCTCGCGCAGCGGGAAAGCGACATTCTCGTAGACGTTGATATCGGTGAGCAGGGCGCCGTTCTGGAACAGCATGCCGATCCGCTTGCGGGTCTCGTAGAGTTCCTTGCGACGCATCCGGCAGACGTCGCGCCCCTCCATCAGGATACTGCCCTGGTCGGGCAGGATCTGTCCGGTCATCAGCCGTAGAAGCGTGGTCTTGCCGGTCCCGCTCGGACCCATGATGGCCGTCACCCGGCCTCGCGGTATGTCCAGATTAAGCCCGTCAAAGATCTTGCGATGACCGCGGGAGTAGACCAGATCGCGGATGATCGCGATGTTCTCGTCTCGCCTTCCCCGGCCGCCACCACCGGCTTCAGTCGTTGAGTCTTCCGCCACGTTGCCTCCAGCGCCACCGGCTTGTCGAACGCAAGGGGATGGGCGCATGCAGGGCGCCTAGGCCACGAGTCCCCCCGATCTGCGGCGGCGGCAGGGTAGGAATCCTAGCACAAGACCGGCGAAAACCAGCAGCCACGCCGGATCCTCGTCACCCGGAAACCTTCCCTCCCGGACTAAATGGGACTAAAATGGTCCACATTAATCGAGGGGGTGGCAGGCGATGCTGCGGATGAGCAAATTGACCGACTACGCGACCATGGTCCTGGCTGAGCTGGCCAGGGTCGAGGGCGGGATATTGAAGTCCGCCGACGTGGCGGCGCGGACGGGACTGACCCCGACCACGGTCAGCAAACTTCTGAAGTCGCTCACCCGCGCCGAGTTGGTCAACTCCCATCGTGGCGCTCACGGCGGTTACGTACTGGCCCGGCCGCCCGCCGAGATCTCGGCGGCCGAGGTCATCGTCGCCCTCGAGGGCCCGGTGGCCATCACCGAGTGCAGTACCGTCGAGGGCAACTGTGACCTGGAAGCGGTGTGTCGGGTCGGCGGCGCCTGGCAGCGTATCAATCTGGCGATCTACCGGGCACTGCAGGACATCAGCCTGGCAGAGCTGATCGGCGGTGCCAACACCACGCTGTCTTATGTGGATCTGCGCTCCGTCACCACGCGTTCCGGCGGCGCCCCCGACATTTCGACACGATCCCGCTAGAACCCCGCTACACAACGCCGTCAAGAACGAGCAAGGACACCAGATATGGCCACGCGAACCCCTGAAGTCGAAGACTTTATCGGCCAGACCTACAAGCATGGTTTCGTCACCGAAATCGAAGCGGACACGGTCCCGCCCGGTCTGGACGAGGACGTCATCCGGCTGATCTCACGCAAGAAGGGCGAGCCGGCATTCCTGCTGGAGTGGCGGCTGGAGGCCTACCGGCACTGGCTGACCATGAGCGAACCCAGATGGGCCCATGTCCATCATCAGCCGATCGACTACCAGGCGATCTCGTATTTTTCCGCGCCGAAGAGCAAGAAGGACGGACCCAAGAGCCTGGACGAGGTGGACCCCAAGCTGCTCGAGACCTATGACAAGCTCGGCATCCCCCTCCACGAGCGGGCCATCCTGGCCGGCGTCGCCGTCGACGCCGTTTTCGACAGCGTGTCGGTGGCCACCACCTTCAAGGACAAGCTGGCCGAGGCAGGCGTCATCTTCTGCTCCTTCTCCGAGGCCGTGAAGGACCATCCGGAGCTGATCGAGCAATACCTGGGCACGGTCGTGCCCCAGTCGGACAATTTCTTCGCCGCCCTGAACTCGGCGGTCTTCACCGACGGCTCTTTCGTCTACGTGCCGAAGGGCGTGCGCTGCCCGATGGAATTGTCCACCTATTTCCGCATCAATGCGGCCAATACCGGTCAATTCGAACGCACCCTGATCGTCGCCGACGAGGGCAGCCACGTCAGCTATCTGGAGGGCTGTACCGCGCCCATGCGGGATGAGAATCAGCTGCATGCGGCGGTGGTGGAACTGGTCGCGCTGGACGACGCCGAGATCAAGTACTCGACGGTACAGAACTGGTACCCGGGCGACGAAGAGGGCAAGGGTGGCATCTATAACTTCGTCACCAAGCGCGGCGATTGCCGTGGCCATCGGTCGAAGATCTCCTGGACTCAGGTGGAGACCGGTTCCGCCATCACATGGAAATACCCGAGCTGCGTCCTGCGCGGCGACGACTCGGTGGGAGAGTTCTATTCGGTGGCGGTGACCAACAACTATCAGCAGGCCGACACCGGCACCAAGATGGTCCATATCGGGCGAAATACCCGCAGCACCATCGTCTCCAAGGGCATCTCCGCCGGCAAGGCCCAGAACGCGTATCGCGGCCTGGTCAAGGTGTTGCCGACGGCCGACGGCGCCAGGAACTATACCCAGTGCGACTCGCTGCTGATGGGGGACCGCTGTGGCGCCCATACCTTCCCCTATATCGAGGCGAAGAACCCCACGGCACACATCGAACACGAGGCCACGACCTCCAAGATCGGTGAGGACCAGCTGTTCTACTGTCTGCAGCGCGGCCTCTCGGAGGAAGACGCGGTCAATATGATCGTCAATGGCTTCTGCAAGGAGGTCTTCCGCGAGCTGCCGATGGAGTTCGCGGTGGAAGCGCAGAACCTGCTCAGCGTGAGTCTCGAAGGCGCTGTGGGCTGAAGCCGGACAACTCAAGGAACAATACTGATGCTAAAGATCACCAACCTTCACGCCAGCGTCGACGGCAAGGAGATCCTGCGGGGTCTCGACCTGGAGGTCGCGGCCGGCGAAGTCCACGCCATCATGGGACCGAACGGCTCGGGCAAAAGCACCCTGGCCAACGTCCTGGCCGGTCGTGACGGCTACGAAGTCACCGCCGGATCGGTCCGGTACCAGGATCAGGACCTGCTCGGACTGGCGCCGGAGGAGCGGGCCCGGGAGGGCGTATTCCTCGCCTTCCAGTACCCGGTCGAGATCCCCGGCGTCAACAACGCCTATCTGTTGAAGGCGGCCTTGAACGCCAGGCGCAAGCACAGGGAAGAGCCGGAGCTCGACGCCTTCGAATTCCTCACCCTGGTCAAGGACAAGATGAAGCTGATGCACATGGACGAGAGCTTCCTCAACCGCGGCGTCAACGAGGGTTTCTCCGGCGGCGAGAAGAAACGCAACGAGATCCTGCAGATGGCGGTGCTGGAGCCGAATCTGGCGGTGCTGGACGAGACCGACTCGGGTCTGGATATCGATGCTCTGAAGATCGTCGCCGGCGGCGTCAACAGCCTCCGTCATCCGGAGCGCTCGATCGTGCTGGTGACCCATTACCAGCGGCTGCTCGACTACATCGAGCCCGATTTCGTGCATGTGCTGTCGGCCGGCCGCATCGTCCGCACCGGCGACAAGAACCTGGCGCTGGAGCTGGAGTCCCGCGGCTATGACTGGACCCGGGAGGCCGCGAGCGCATGAGTCAGGCAGTTGCTAGCGAAACCGCGGCCCGGCCCCACTCCCCGGCCGAACGCGCATTCCGCGAGGCCCTGGCCACCCAGGCCCCGCCGAATCCCCGCATCCGCTCGCTGCGGGCGGCCGGCCATACCGCCTTCGGCACGACCGGCATCCCGGACACCCGGACAGAGGCCTGGAAGTACACCAACCTCAGAGCGCTGAGCCGACGCGGGTTCAGCGCTCCAGGACCGGTGGCCCTGCCGGACAGGGAGGCGGTGGCGGTGGCCGCCATCGACGGCCTGACGGGCCCGCGCCTGGTGTTCGTCAACGGCCGCTACGTCCCGGAACTGTCCGATCTGCAGACTCAGCCAGGGCTGGCGTTGCTGCCGCTAGCCGAGTTGTGCGCGGATGAGGACGCTGCGGTGCCGGACAGCCTGGAGCAGTTGGGGGACGTGGACCGGCACCCCTTCGCTGCCCTTAACCAGGGCCTGCTGGAGCACGGCATGGTGCTCCGCACCGAGGCCGGCGCCACCCCGGAACGACCCGTCTATCTGCTGTTCCTGTCGGTCCCCGGTGCCGAACCCCAGGCTTGCCATCCCCGGATCCTGATCGAGACGGCCGCGCAATCGTCCCTGACCGTTCTGGAGCATTATGCGGCCACGGGGAGCAGCCAGAATCTGACCAATGCGGTGACACAGATCGCTCTCGGGGCCGCCTCCCGCGTGCGGCATTACCGGATCCAGGACGAGGCTGCGGCCGGATTCCATATCGGCGGCCTGTTCGCCCGGGTCGGCAAGGATGCGCGACTCGAAAGCCATAACCTCCACTTCGGCGGCG
>JASFJM010000176.1:0-5606 GCA_050122055.1 Gammaproteobacteria bacterium
GATCCTTGGCGCCATATCGATCGAGATGTTATGGGCCTGAGTGCGGAAGTCGCCGCCGAAGCTGATGGCGTCCAGCGCCGCGTGGCGTTCGGGTTTGATCAGACGATCGTCCAGATCCTCGACGTCTTCCTCCAGATAGTCGGTGCGTTCCGCCAGTTCTTCCGTCTTCTCGGCGGTCGCCGCGGTCTCGCCTTTCATCTCATCGACCTGTTTGAGCAGGGTGCTCATCTGCACCTGCAGCCATTCCACCTGCTGCATCAGCTCGTCGACGGTCAATTCGGAGGTGTCCGCCCAGGCGGCGGGTGCAGAAAGCGCTACGGTGGTCGCCGCCGCTGTGCTTATCAATATTTTGCGTAGCATGATCGTTTGCTCCCCTTCAGCCGCAGGTCATCGGGTGTTCTGAGTCGGCGGCGCCTTCGATGGCGAACTCACGGATGAGCTCGAGATCCTCCGGCGAGATGGTCTCGGTGACCGGTTTGCCGCTTTTCTTGTCGATGACCGACTTGTGCTTGCGTTCGTATTTCTTGTCGAAGAAACGGATCCACTGGTCCTGGATCAGCGTCATCGGCGTGTACTCGCCGTTTGGAGAGCCTTCTTCGTGGCACCCCTTGCAGTACTCGCGATAGAGTTCATTGCCGTCGGCGCCGGTGGCTGGCGTCGTCGCCAGGCTGCTGAAGCCCAGCGCCAGGAAGCCGATCAGCGCGGCGGCGCTCAGTCGTAGAGTCGTCTTCATGTCCCTACCTCCTTGCTCTTTGATTTCTGGTGGGATTCGTCGGATCCGGACCGCAGGCACAAAAAAAGGCGCTGGTCCGGTACGGGCCAGGGCCTGGGCGCCTGAGGGCGGAAGTGGTCATGCCTGCTTGTCCGTCGGCCGCGCCCTGCCGGGCACGCGCCGCTACATCTCAAATGCGACTAATGTAGAAAATACTTCATTAGCGTTATCAAATATTACTCGAGGCAATGGGGTGAATTACTGATCCAGATCAATAATCGGCCTTAGTCTTGCGGCGCATAAAACGTTTGTTTTTATTAATAAAACGGGGGCTGCTTCCGGCAGATGTGAGACATGGCAGGAGAATCGGGGCGGCGATCGCCGCCGGGGGCTTCCCGGGTCAGGGTCGGACTAATGGACCGAAATCTTCTGCCGGATCAGGGGTTCGATCCGGTCCGGGTCCGGCAAGGTGCCCAGTCCCGGGCCCGCCGGTGCGGGTCCGACACCAGCCGGCCCAGCGGCCATGGCGGGTTCGCAGAACGGGTGTTTTGAGCGTGCCATGGCCGCGCACTCGTCCAGCCAGTTGATCCCCTCGGCCCGGAGGGCGAATTGCCGTCCCGCGGCCGCCAGGAGCCCGATCTCCTGGCGTGGGGCGCCCAGCATACAACCCAGCCCCGCCGCCCGGGCGGCGGCGTGGACGGCGGCAGCGCCATGGAGGCCGCCACAATGGGCGACGCGGATGCTGATGCTGTCGCAGGCGCCGGTCTCCACCAGCCGCTCCACGTCTTCCCGGGTCTGGACCCGGCCTGCCGCGATCACCGGCGCCAGGCCTGTCTCGGTGATCGCCTGCATGCCCTGGATATCATCGAACGGCACGGGCTGTTCGACGCCGGCAAGATGAAAATCCGACATGGCCGATAACTGGTCCAGGGTCTGGGCTCTGTCCCAGCGCTGCTGGGGATCGATCAACAGGGCGACGTCCCGGCCGAGAATCTGGGACGCGATATCCAGCCGCTGAAGATTGCGCTGCAGATCGACGCCCAGGCGTATCCGCACCGAGGACACGCCTCGCCGGCGCAGGGCCGCCGCCTGGTCGCGAACGGCAGCCGGGTCGACGGCGTCGATGACACCACTGTAATGGACCGAGTCACGACGGGCGGGACCCAGTACCTCGCCGGCCGCCCGCTGGAAGCGCCGGCCGGCGAGATCCATCACCGCCAGCTCGGCGGCGCAGAATGCCGTCAATTCATGACGCGGCAAGCCGCCCAGCAAACGCTCCATGGCGGCGGCGGATTGTTCGAAGCTGTCCAGTTCGAGTCCCAGCAGCGGCGGCAGCACCCGCTCGTGGAGACAGACCCGGGAGGATTCCATGGATTCCCCCTGGACCCCGAAACGCGGGACAGTTTCACCCCAGCCCGCCAGTCCGGTTTCGTCCCGGACGCAGACCAGCAGGTTCCGGGAGACCCCGAGATTCACAGGCAGGTCGGTGTCCCCCCCCACGCCCTGTTCGTGGAGGTGGATGACGGCGATATCGAAACCCGTCAGCCGCATCGTCGTCCTGTCCGTGGAACCCGGAGACGGCGGCAGGTCCGGGCGGCCGGGTCAGGCACCTTCGCTCCCGTCCCCTTCGGCGGGATAACTCTGGTTCTTGCTTGGCGGTTCGGTCCCAGGAGGATGCGTGGGTGTATCCGGTGGAGCGGGCGGTCGATGTTTTCCGGTCCCGGCGAGGGCAGAGCCGGCCTCCGCATCGACCGAGCGCAGATGGAGATCGCGCTGGGGGAAGGGGATCTCGATCCCGTTCTCGGCCAGAGCCCGGTTGATGCCGACGTTGAGCTGGGTCAGCACCGGCAGGCCGTCATTGAATGCGCACCAGGCGCGCAGCTCGAAGTTCAGCGAGCTGTCGCCGAAACCATGGAAGACGACGAAGGGCTCGGGTTCCGGGAGCACCAGCGGATTTTCCCTGGCGACCTCCACCAACAGACGGATGACCTCCTCCGGGTCGCTGCCGTAGGCGACGCCCACTGGAACGTGCTGGCGTTTGGTCACGTCTGAAAGGGTCCAATTGACCACCTGGCCGGAGATGAACTCGGAATTCGGCACGATGACTTCCGAGCCGTCATAGGTGCGCATGGTACTGGCACGCACGCCGATGCGAGTCACCCGTCCCAGGAGGGTGCCCACCTCGATGGTGTCACCCACCTGGACCGGCCGCTCGAAGGCCAGGATAAGGCCGGCGACGAAGTTATTGACGATGGCCTGGAGACCGAAACCGATGCCGACGCTGAGGGCGCCGGCGATGATCGCGAGGCGTCCGAGTTCGAAACCGGCCGCGGCAAGCGCCACGAGGAAGGCGATGGTGATGACGCCGTAATTCACCATCATGCTGATGGTCGAAGGCACGCCCCGGGGAAGCCGCATGCGCGGATAGACGTCCTCCTGCAGTACGAAGCGCAGGAAGCGGGAGATCAACACGCCCAGATACAGGGCGATCACGAACGCCAGCAGGTCGCTGACGGAAATCTGGAAATTCCCGATTGCGAACTCGTGGCTGACGACCCCCCCGAAGGCGTCCAGAATCGGGTCGAGGATGCCGAAGATCTTGAGCGCCGCCAGCAGCCAAAGCAGTATCCCGCCGATGTCGAGGACGCGGTTGAAACGCCTTCGGATCTGTTCCCTGGCGCTTCGCAGACCCCGGAAGGCGGCGGTCAGCGGGGATCTCAACAACACGTCAAGCAGACCACGGGCCAGCAGCGCGGCGACGAAGATGCCCAGCCCCACGTACAGGACCCGCAGCGTCGCGTTGGTCAGCAGGTACGCCAGCGAGACGGCACCGGCGAAATTGGCGACGATCCCGATCACCAGAGCGGCGGCGGCGGCCCGGATCACCAGCCGCGAGGCCAGGTGCCAGGTTCGCCGCATACCGGCGACTGACGTCCGGGTGCCGAACTCGGCCCGCACCAGCGTGAGCAGGCCCAGGGTGGCAACCAGCAGCTGCAGCAGCCTTCCCGCCAGCGGCGCCGACGCGACAGAGTCGGTGATGGAGTCGATGACATATACCGCCACCAGGGCATAGGCACCCACCCGTCGACGCTTGTCCAGCGCCGTGGTCAACAAGGCCAGCAAAGGCAGTGCCATCAGCCCCCGCAACAGATCAACCATCGCCAGCGGAGCGCCGGGATACATGGCGCGGCTGAACAGCAGGGCGATGAAAGCTGCCGTGGCCACCGGGTAAGTGAACAGGTTGAGGGCGTCGGCACTGGGTGTCTCGTCGGCTTTGTACCAGGCGTGCAGCCGTGTCCGGGCATAAAACAGGATCGCCGTCAGGATCAGGAACAGCAGAACATGGGCGGTGACCCGGTCCGGATACTGGGACAGATAGGCCAGCATCGATGACCAGGCGGAAGACATCGGCTCCGAAATCTCTGATCCGACCTGTTCAGCGGCGGCGTCGATGGGATCGTAATCCGCCGCATCTTCCTCGCCTTCGGCGCCTTCTTCGCGAGCGGTGAAGATCGCCGACCATAGCGGCTCGGAATCGAGCTTCAACAGACGTCCACGCTGGAGCGCATCCGCCTCCTTGATCTTATCGAGGGTATCGTCGACAGTATTGGCCAGCTGGCTCAGCCGGCTCTGTTCAGTCAGGATCAGGTCCAGCCGGGCCTTCAATGTCTCGTCAATGATCTCGATCTCGCCCATCACGGTGGAGACCTGATCACGGAGCGCTTTTGGTAGCTGCACCGTCTCACGCTGCTCCCAGGTCTTGCGCCAGGGCTCCACCAGGACTTCCAGCCTTGCGCGGGCCTCGTTTAGCTTCGATGATCGATCACTGAGGCTGCTCTGCCAGCCCGCCACGGTGCTGCGCGTGTTGTTCCACTGCAGTTCCAGGTTGCGCAGAGCCCGGCCGGGAATCTCGTCCAGACTTTGCGCGAGGAGTCCCGCGGCGGAGTCATCGATCTCACGCTTGGCGTTGTCGATCTGCTCGATGATCTGCCCGATCACGGCCACCGGCGTGGCCTGGCGGCGGAACTCGCGCAGGGTTGCCCGCGTCGTCTCGGCGCGGGCCGGGATCTCGGTGGCGGATATGGGTTGGATGACCGGCGGCGGTGGGGTCGCCGGCTCGGCGCTCGCTGCCGGGTCGGTCTCCGTTTCGGACTGTGCAGGGGACCCGTGAGCGGCCAGCAGCAGCGCCAGGGTCAGGGTCAGGGTCAGAAACTGGCTGATCCAGTAGCCTCTGGAGTACACCCGCCGGGGGAGAATTCTGCATTGGAACATGCTGTCGGGGGTCCCGTGTGGATCTGCCTGCCGCAAGCCTAGAGAGGAAGTCCGGGACGGGCAAGTTCGGCCGCCCGACGCTGGCGTTAAACTAAGCCCCAGGCCCGCCGGGATTCTCCTGCGGGCCGAGTCCAGGGGGGACTGAATTTGAACCCGATTCGCCCGTTGCCAGCGATGGCTGGCCTGATGCTTGCCGTGGTCCTCGCCGCTTGCGATCGCGGCCGCGAGCAGGGGTCGGACGGTCCGGCTCTGGACAGCGTGGCCCGGGAATACGTGGTGCTTGTGTTGGCCATGGGCGAGCACGATCCCGACTATGTGGACGCCTACTACGGCCCCGATTCCCTGCGCGAGGAGGCTCAGCAGCGGGGCCTGTCCCTTGCCGGGATCCGGGATGCTGCGCTGGGACTGGCGGAACGGGCCGCCGTGGCACCGCCCGCGCCCGATGATGTCCTGCTCTCGCTGCGCGGGCCGTTCCTCGAGAAACAGTTGCGGGCCGTCGCCGCCCGGGCCGACATGATGCTGGGCCGGACTTTCAGTTTCGATCAGGAGACGGCCGCGCTGTATGACGCCATTTCGGCCCCCCGCGATCAGGCCTATTTCGATCGTACCCTGGCGGAGATCG
>JASFJM010000177.1:0-5514 GCA_050122055.1 Gammaproteobacteria bacterium
TGTTGGTGACGCACATCCAGCGATCGCGAAGGCGACAAGGAACGTCCCGACCAGTAGTAGCTTTCTGCTGCACATTGTCATCTCGACCTCGTCTCGGTGATTGCTGGATCTATTGGAATCGCCAACTAATATGGCTTTGAGAATGGGCGACTGCAAGGGACGGACAAGGGATGACGAGGCGGGTCGGTGGCTTCGGGGGACACCAGGACCAGCGGCTTAGTCCTCCCGAGCCAGGCGGAGGATTCGTCCCTTTGTCATCCTCTGGCAGCAGGTGGGGTCAGAGTAATATCTGTTCTGTCCATCAGGTTCCTGCCGCGACCTGAATCTATTTCTGGCCCCCGTTTGTTGGTCCTCACTCCACAACCTTCCCCAGTTCCTCCACGAACCGGTCCCACGCCGGCGTCCCCGGATGGATCCAGTCGAAATGGCCGGCAGGCAGGCCCACGAGCGTGTGTGGCTTCAGGGTGGGAAGTTCGTAGGGCACGATGCGGTCCTCGCTGCCCATCAGCAATACCGTTCCCGGCGGGGCCGGCCCCATAGCGGGGTTGGCGGCGTCATCATCGGCGCCGGCCTCGCCAAGGAATTGTTTACCCGCCCGGTTGCAGCCGCCTTCGCCCTGGACATAGGTGGCCATATCGGTGATGGCGGCCAGGCCGACCACACCAATAGGCGCCAGCCCCGCCGGCGGATCCTGGCCGACCAGTAGCGCCAGGTGTCCCCCGGCGGAATGTCCCGCCAGCACCAGCCGCGACAGATCGATCCGCTCATGGTCTAGCCCGGCGAGTGTCGCCATTGCGGCCCGTACATCTTCCAGGGAACCGGGCCAGCCACCGCCGGGATCGCCCACGCGCCGGTACTCGATGTTCCACACGGCGTAGCCGGCCTCGTTCAGCGCCGTGGCCAGGGCGCGGCTGTGGTCGATACCGTAGGCGTTGAGCCAGCAACCGCCGTGGATGAAAGCGACGGTGGCGGCCGGCGCGTCGCCTTCGGGCAACCACAGCTCGGCGAACTGGGGCTCGGCCTCCCCATAGCGGACGGTGCGGTCCGGCTCGCCCGCCGGCAGGGCCTGCACGGCCTCGAAGCTCACCTTCGGCGCCACCGGCGGATAGTCGGCCGCGGCCAGAGGGGCGGTGCCCAGACAGAGGCAGGCGAAGACAAACCGGGTATGGATCATGGCTGCACAGCTTATCGCGGAAAAGGTGCCAGGTTCATTTTTCCAGAAAAGAAGACGGGGCCGGAGAGATACGCGCCTCCGCTGGAGATGCGTACTCTCCGGCCCCCATTTCCCGGACTTGGAGATCGATCCGCGTTTACACGGCGTCTACAGCGGCGTCTCTCCATCCGGCGGCGGCTCGGTGTCGGGATCTTCATCGTCGTCTTCACCGACCGGAGGGCATTCGACCGGACACTCGGACGGTTCCCAGAGCGCACCCGTACCGGCATTCAGGCCATCGACCCCGTCCTCGAGCTTGCCGCTGCCGGATTTCACGTAGACCGCCTCAACCGTCGCCCCGGGGCATGTAAAGAACCCGACGTAGGGATCGACCAGATCCTCGAGATCGTCATACTTGACATAGTAAGAGGATTCGCCATCGGTGCACTGTACGATCACATTGGACAATTCCTTGCTGGAACAGACCTTCACCGTGGAATCCCCGTCCAGACAGGCCTCGATGTCGGCGATACTGTTCTCGTTCGGCTCGGCTGACGCGGGTCCAGCCAGAGCCATGACCAGGCCGACAAGGCCGGCCGCGCCCAACCCGGCGCGCAGATTCCTCTTCAGATTGCTCATCGTTTCACTCCCCAGTTCAATGGAACCGCCCACGCCATTAGCCGTGAGCCCGTGGACGCGGACCACCAGAGGATGCTGTGAGGAGAGGAGACACGGGCGGCGCCGAAAGCGCCCCGCGTACATCGGAAGGGACTTGATCTCATCACTGGCGACCCCGCTGTCATGGACGATTGCCGTCGTTAGACCGGTGGCTTTGCGTCCCCATCTTTCGATGGGTTTGCCTTTTTTCAGCGCCCCCACTCTGTACCAGGGGGTGATGTGGTTCAAGGTGAATTTGACAGAATGCAAGCCCCCGGGTGAGCGGTGAGCGCAGCGCGTCGCTGCAAAATCAAGCAGAAAGGAGCATCTGTTCCGGATGATTCCCGGACCTGCCCCGGGCGGGAGTCATCGGCGAATTGCGCGAAACGGCAACCATCGTCATCGCGGGGATGAAAAAGGTGGCAGGTCTATCTTCCCTTTTCTCCTTACGGAGGAAAGACAAACCCGACAACTATTCTTCTTACGCCGGCGATGTCACCCACACGTCCGTGTTCAGATACCGCGAAGCGGACATGGAATTCCTGACCCGGCAGCTCACCTCAGCTATGTCGAGTATCCCGCGGCACATGCAGGGTGGCGTTCACGGCGAACTCCGCAAACCGCATCGTGCGGCCTATGCCACGGTCCGGGCCAAGCCTTGCCCGTCTACGGCCCAGGCGACTCCACGACCACCAGATCGGCGAGGAAGTCGCAGTTCGCCACCGGCGTGGCGGCGTCACCGAACGCCTCGATCAGGGAGCCGGTTTCGAGCACAGCCGGGTCGAGCACGTCGAACAGCGTGATGACCGCATTGTCCGCGAGCACCTGTACGATCTCGGTCTCGGGATTGACGCAGACGGCGACGGCAGGATCGGGCGCCGGGTCCACATTGAGAATCGTGTAGGGCGCGGCAGTCTGCTCGTCCACGCTGGTCAGCGTACCGCTTACGGTGTCGCCGGCCACTTCATTGGCCAGCACCACCAGCGCTGCATTCTGCTCGGTCCCCACCGGCAGCGCGTCCACCGAAGCGGCGTCCCCCGCGCCGATGTCGCTCTGGGCCAGCTCGGTCCCGTCCGCCCTGAATACGCGCGTACCGGGCTGCAGGCGCGTAACGATCACGGGATCGCTGCCTTCGGGATCGAAATCGAAACACTGATCAAGGTCGCAGGCCGCCGGATCGCTGGTGGCAGCACCCTTGGTCGTGCCCCAGCCGCCTGGGTCGTCCGGTTGCCGATTACCGAGCTCGAGGACCACGGCACTCAGGTCGAACAGCGACTCGTCATCGTCGCTGTCCGCCACAAACCCGACCGCGGTCAGCAATTCTCCTTCCGCGACGGCCGGCGAGCCCACCTCTTCGCCGGCGTCATCAAACACGCTGGCGCCGTCGGCGACCACGCGCACGCACTCATCCGGATCGCCGACCGTCGGACCCCCGGTCTGGGAGATGAACTGCAGGTCGCACAGCCGGAACGATTCCACCAGCAGGGCCGGCGCCTGGCCGGTCTGGATGGAGCCGGCTTCGACCGTGCCGAATACCCGCACCAGCCGGTCGGGTAACAACAAGTCGCCCTGATAGACCTCCACAAACACGATCGGCCGCAGACGCAGATCCTCGTTGCCGGTCTCCACGACCTGGAACGAGCGCTTCGCATCCATGTCGAGCTTGATCACCGTAGTGAAATCCGGACTGACCTCGAATGGTCCGCGGGGATTCAGATCGATCTTGCCGTTGGCCGGCAGCCGGTCCAGCGTCAGGGTTTCTCCGGTATCCGTGTCGATCAGCTCTACCTGGGTGAGCCCTAGCCGGATCTTGTTGTAGGTCCCGGCGGCCACCTTGGCGTTGAAGGCCAGATCGGCCCATTCGCTCATCTGCAGCAGATCGAACGTGACCGCAGGCCCGTCATAAACAGCGACCTGGCCGCCGGCGCCGATCAGGGTGATTTCATCGACTGACACCAGCATCCGCTCGTACTGGTCGGTCGGCCCGTCTGCCATCAGGATCGCCACCCGGCCGGGGCCCTCGCTGCCACCATCGGAGCTACCGCCGCAGGCGGACAGGGACACGGTTGCGGCCAGAAAAATCGCAGCAGTGAGAAATCGTCTAGTCATGGGGCTCTCCGGGTCCGCGGGGCGCGGACTCCATATTCGGGGATGCGATGTCATCGGCCACGTTAGACATGGCGTGCACCCATTTCTGTGACCCAGTTCGCACTCCGGGCGCACCCGGACTCGAGACTAAATGATGGTCGGTTCGGGGGCAGCGACCGTGATTACTTGCAAGGCGTTTCTCCTTGGCCAGGAATAAGGGTTCCCAAATCCAACTCGCTGTCCCAGAGGCGCCGGGTTTGGTCTCGGGAAGAACAGGATAATCCTGGCGCCGTTTCTCTCCTACGCCGCTGACGTCACCCGCACGGCCGCGTTCAGATGCCGGGAGGCGGACATGGAATTCGTGACCAGGCAGGTCGCCTCGGCTTTCTCGAGAATCCGGTGTGCCTTCTGCTCGTCGGTGTCCAGCGGTACATGCAGGGTGGCATGGACGGTGAACTCCGTGAACCGCATCGAGCGCTCGACGCGTTCGAGCTTGCCTTCAGCGTGACACTCGACCGAGTCCCAGGGAAGCCGGGATGCCCTGGCGATGGCCCGGAAGCTGAGGATGAAGCAATTGGCCACCGCGGCGACCAGCAGGGTTTCCGGAGACCATTGGCCGCCCGGTCCGCCGAACTCGACCGGTGGGCCGGAAACGATGGTCTCGACGTCATCAGACAGGAGGTGAACGTCTCCTTCCGGCTCGCTCTTGGCCGCGGCGCGATAGTGATGAGGAAGGTCTTGCATGGCGGGTCTCCGGGATCCGGGTCCGGCCGGGTCATCCCCTGGCCGGCAGTAGATTAGAAGAGTCTAATAATTATATCCGGCTTCCCGGCATCCGTCCCGCTGGGAAGGGCTCAGAGTAAAAATTCGAAGAAATTTTTACTCTTACGCCAGTATCGGTTCCCACTAGTCCGGTGTCTGACCCCCGCGCTCCGTCGTCTTACGCCCGTCACGGCCATCGCGGACCTTGCGAGGAATGGCGGTCAATCTGAAAAAGCCGGTCGCCGTGGCCCACCGCCCGTCGTAGTCGTAGGTGCCGGCAATGGAGCCCGGTCTGACCAACAGCGTCAGGGTGAGGTTGTGATCGTTCACCTTCGCCTTCCACCGCTCCCGGCCCGTCATCTTCAGAGGCCCCTCGAGTCTGACTTCGTAGGTCAGGCGCTTCGGCACGAAGAACAGGGCGGGGATGCGGGGAAACGGCTGCCGGTAGATAAAGGCGAGCTCATCGTCTTCGAGCCGCTCCAGCTTGAGCGGATAGATGCCCTCGTCCGGATAGGGCTTGCCCTCGGCATTGAAAATCGAACTCCCGGTGACCTTGAACCACAGCTCGTACTCGCCTTCGCCTACGGGTTCGAGCAAGGCATCGAGCCGGCCGCGATCCGTTGATTCGCTGCTCGCCCATACCCCTGCCAGCGGCATATTGACCGGCAAAGGCAGATCGGCAGCGGCGGCATTTCCGCCAAGCAGCCCGAAGCTGGCGACGATCCCGGCTATCCGGATGATGTGTGTGGAGGCTTTCATATTTCTGCACGGACGGGGTCAGAGAAAGAATTCGAGAGAATTACCACTCTGACCCCCTTTTGGGGAGCTCGCGTTACAGCTGCCCCAGGAACGCA
>JASFJM010000178.1:0-5486 GCA_050122055.1 Gammaproteobacteria bacterium
CTCCATCGCCATGGACCCTCACAAGTGGCTCTACAGTCCGCTTGAGGCGGCCTGTGCCCTGGTGCGTGATCCCGCACACCTGGTCGACGCCTTCAGCTTCAAGCCGGCCTATTACCATTTCGATCTCGGCGACCGGGAGGGGCTCAACTATTACGAGTACGGGATCCAGAACTCCCGCGGTTTCCGGGCACTCAAGGTGTGGCTCGCTCTCAAGCAGGTGGGAGCGGAAGCCTGCCGGCAGATGATCCGTGACGATATCGCCCTCGCGCGCCAGCTCTACGAATTGGCCCACGCCCATCCCCGTCTGCAGGCGGTGACTCACGGCCTCAGCATCACCAGCTTCCGCTATGTCCCGGAAGGCGTGGATCCGGCCGACCCGACTCGGCAGGAATTCCTGAACGATCTGAACCGCCGTCTGCTCACCGCCCTGCAGTGCGGTGGCGAGGCCTTCCTTTCCAATGCCGTGGTGGAGGGCAATTATCTGTTGCGAGCCTGCGTGGTCAACTTCCGCACCACCTGCGCGGATATCACCGACTTGCCGGAGATCGTGGTCAGGACCGCTCGGACCCTGGAGTAAGGGACCGGCAGTCCGCGTTGCCGCGGACCGCCGCCCGTCCGTCAATCGTCCGAGAGGAGGAAGCCCCGGTCCCGCAACAGCGCCCGGGTGTCCGGATCGCGGCCGCGGAAGATCCGATAGGCCTCGGCCGGATCCACCGCATTGCGCGGGGCGAACAGATTGTCCACGAGCTTCTCCGCCAGGTCCGGGTCGTAATAGCCACCCGGGGCAGCGGCAAAGGCCTCCGCGGCATCGGCGGTCAGCACATCCGCCCACATGTAGCCGTAATAGCCGGCCGAGTAGCCTTCGCTGGAGAAGACATGGCCGAAGTGGGGGCTACGATGACGCATGACGATCTCGCCGGGCATGCCCAGTTCGGCCAGCGTCTCCCGTTCGAATGCATCCGGATCCAGCTCGCTCGGATCGGCGGTGTGGAACTTCAGATCCATCAGCGCTGACGCCAGGTATTCGGTGGTGGCGAAACCCTGGTTGAACCGCTCGGCCCGGCGGATCCGGGCCACCAGATCGGCCGGGATGGGCTCGCCTGTCTCCACGTGTACCAGGTACCTCTCGATCACAGGGTCGGTCAGCACCCAGTGCTCCAGCAGTTGGGACTGGAATTCCGTGTAGTCCCGCACGCCGGTATTCAGCGAGAGATAGTCGACCCGTGACGACAGGGCGTGCAGAGCATGGCCGAATTCGTGGAACAGGGTGCGGGCGTCATCCCAGGAGATCAGCACCGGCTGGCCGGGTTCGCCGGCGACGAAGTTGGAGTTGTTGGAACTCAGGATCACGGGCTTGCCGCGGACAGTCTCATGGGAGCGGAAGCTGACGGCCCATGCGCCCGAGCGTTTACCCTGGCGAGCGAAGGGATCCAGATACCAGAGGCCGATCAGGGAGCCCGTGTCCCGGTCCCGGACTTCCCAGGCGCGGACGTCTTCGTGGAACACCGGCACCGACCCGTCCGGTACGGGCATGAACGTGAATCCAAACAGCTCATCGGCGACGAAGAACATGGCCTCCCGGAGCTTGTCCAGCTGCAGATATTGCTTGATCTGCTCCGAATCGATATCGAAGCGTGCCTTGCGGACTTTCTCGGCGTAATAGCGGTAATCCCAGGGTTCGATAGTGATGGCCGCGCCTTCGGCATCGGCCAGGGCCTGCATGTCCGCCACCTCCTGCCTCGCCAGCGCCACGGCTGCCGGCCAGACATCCATCAGCAGCTCCATGGCTCGTTCGGGGGTGCCCGCCATGCGATCCTGGAGACGCCACTGGGCGTAATTGTCGAAGCCGAGCAGCGCCGAGCGCTCCTGGCGCAGCTTCAGGATCTCGGCGATCAACAGGTTGTTGTCGTGCTCGCCGCCGTTGTCACCGCGGTTGTAGTAGTTACGCCAGACCTCCTCGCGCAGGGCCCGCTGGTCCGAGAAAGTGAGGAACGGATCCATGGAGGACCGGGTGTTCGTGATGGCGTACTCGCCCTCCCTGCCCCGCGCCCGGGCGGCTGACGCTGCCGACTCGATCAGAGAGTCGGGCAGGCCGCCGAGCTGATCCCCCACCAGATAGACCACGTAGTTTTCTTCATCCGCCAGGATGTTTGCGGCGAAGCGGGTCTGGAGTTCGGCCAGACGGCCGTTGATGGCGGCGTAGCGCTCACGGGCTTCGCCGGTCAGGGTGGCGCCGTTGCGGACAAAACGCTCATAGGTCAGTCTGACGAGCCGCTGCTGCTGCGGATCGAGACCCGCCAGCGCCTCGCCCTCGAACACCGTCCTGATGCGCTCGAACAGCGCCCGGTTCTGATACACGGCCGTGTTGAATTCCGCCAGCCGCGGCGCTAGCCGGGCATTGATCTCACGGAACTCCGGTGACGACAGATTGCGACGCCAGATACCCAGGTAGACCTCGACCCGGTCCAGGTCCCGGCCCGCATCCTCCAGCGCCACCAGGGTGTTGTCGAAGTCCGGAGGCTCGGGATTGCCGGCGATGGCCTCGATTTCGGACAGCTTGATGGCCATGGCCGCCTCCAGCGCCGGCTCAAGATCGGCCAGTTCCATCCGGTCGAAGGCCGGCACGCCGCCATAGGGTCCGGTCCAGGGCGCCAGGAGCGCGTTCTCCGGGCCGGGTTGTTGGGAGCATGCCGCCAACAGAGCGGTAAGGCAGGCGATAAAAATCCTTTTTTTCAGAGGCTTGGGCAACATCGAGGAGGAGTCTCCGGCAAAAACAGCCCACCATTTTATCCCATCGGAGCTGCAGGCGGGCCGGTGGGGTCGAGGGCGCCGGGAGTCCGCATATCGGCCCAGTGGCCTCTATCTGCGCCGACGGCCGAGGATCCGGCACCCGTGAGGATCGCCGGGGACTCGAGACAAGCATCTGATAAAAAAGGAATCTCGGGCTCCTGCTGTGCCGGAGCGGATCCCCGCTGGAGCGAGAATCTGTTGCACCGCAGCATATTTTGCTAATCTTATGGCATGCGATATACACCGAAATATAGTGAACGCAGCAAGCTTGGAGACGGCACCGATCTGGTCCTGCGCATGGTCCGTCCCGACGACAAGGAGGCCTTTGTCGAGGGTCTCGCACGTCTGTCGGACCGCACCCGCTACCAGCGATTTATGGGGCCGAAAAACGGCTTTACCGAATCGGAGCTGGCGTTCCTGACCGAGGTAGACGGCATCGACCATCTGGCCATCGTCGCCGCCCGGGAACAGCCGGGCGCCGGGCCAGAGGGCGTGGGCGTGGCTCGCTTCGTCCGCCTGGCCGATGAACCGGAGACCGCCGAACTCGGCATTGTCGTTGCCGACGCATGGCAGCAACGCGGCATCGGCCGGCTGTTGCTCGCGCGCATCGTCGATGCCGCCTCGGAGCGGGGCATCCGCAGGATCCGCGCCCAGGTAATGGCCGACAACCGCCAGATCCTCGGTCTGCTGAAGGACTACCTGGTGGCTGGTCAGGTGGAGACGGATCATGGCGTCCTGACCCTGGATTTCCCGATCCCCGGGCGCGATACGGCCGAAGTCGTCGATGCCATGCTGGAGCTTCTCGGTGCGGTGGCGAAAGGAGTGGCGATCACCCCGGATTTCATCGGCGAACTGGCCGCCCATCCGGTGCAAACCGTGTCCACGATGGTCGAGCGCCTCACCCAATCCGTCGCCCAGTCTTCTGGCAAGGGCGACCACCGCCCCTGATCGAGCGCCGGCCCGGGGCGGCCATCCGCAGACAGCCAACGCGATCGGTTGATCAGCCGCCGCATCCGGCAGCAGCCAGCGCGGTGGGATCAGCGCTTCCGGATGCACCCGCCAACGGAGCCGAGGTGCGCGGTCGCGCTGTTCGGCCCTCGCCGGCGAGGCCCGATGGGCCAGGGCCGGTCCCTTGTGCCATAGTTTCATTGAGATGGCGCAAGTTCGATGACGCAACTGTCACCCAGGCATCCTCGGCCGGCCGACCTCCACGCGCCGCGGCAGCGGATGGCCACGTTCCGGTTTTATGAGGAGCTCAACGACTTCCTGCCACCGGAGCGGCGCAAGGTCAGCTTCGAGCACGTCTTCAGCGGCAGCCCCTCGGTAAAGGACACCATCGAGGCCATCGGCGTCCCCCATACCGAAATCGACCTCATCCTCGTAGACGGGATCTCCGTCGGTTTCGCCCATAGGCTGGCCGGAGGCGAGCGGGTGGCCGTGTATCCCGTGTTCGAGGGGCTCGACATCGCGCCGGTCCAACGCCTGCGCCCGCAGCCCCTGCGGGAGCCGCGCTTCGTGCTCGACGTCCATCTGGGCACGCTGGCCCGCTATCTGCGCCTGCTGGGATTCGACGCGGTCTGGCGCAACGATCTGGACGACGAGACCATCATCGATCTGGCGGCGGACGAGCGGCGCATCATCCTCACCCGCGACCGGGGCATCCTGCGTCACGGCAGCGTCACTCACGGCTACTGGCTGCGGGCCACGGATCCCGTGCAACAGGTCGAAGAGGTAGTCCGCGCCCTGGACCTGAGCGGCAGGCTGAGTCCCTACACCCGCTGCATGGGGTGCAACGGACGGCTCAATCCCATCGACCGTTTCGATGCGGCGCGAGACGTGCCGCTGCAGGTGTTCCTGGTCTACCGGGATTTCAGCCGCTGCGATGACTGCGGAAAGGTCTACTGGTCCGGATCCCACCAGCAGCGGCTCGATCAGGTCATCGAGCGTGCCCGGGCCGCCGCATGAGCGGCTGAGTCTCGGCCTCTCCGCGGATCCGGCGCGCCGGCCGGTCTGTCATCATGGTCCGGTGCCGGACCGCTTCCGTGCCTGACTGGCGCCGGGGAAATCCGCCGCGCGTCTGACAGACGATTCATGGGCTTGCACCGGGTTCTGTATGCCCGCCCTAACATCCGAAACCGGAATGCAATGCCTGCTTCATGCCGCCTAAACATGCGCTGCGTATGGTCCGTACTCCCGTCCGGGACAACCTCAGGAGAGACTACATGAAAACGGAATCCTTGCCGGGCCGTGGCGTCGCGCTGGCGCTGGCCCTGGCCGCAACCCCTGTATTGGCCGCACCGCCCCCCATCGATGTGGACCCCATGGCCGTTGGGATCGCCCCCGGCTGGTCGGTGTCCGATCCGCTGCTCACCATCGGCGAGACCTTCACCGGCGCCACCGGCGCGCTGAATCCGTCCACCGCCGGTGATTACACGCCGGTGGGCATCCTCGATGGCCTCGGCGCCTACGAGCTGAACGGCACCATCAGGGTCTTCGCCAACCATGAGCTGCTGAATTTCCGCGGCAATGCCTATGAGGTCAGCGACGGCATGGGCGGGACCTTCACCATGACCGGCGCCCGCATTTCCTATTTCGACATCGACAAAGAGACGAGGCAGATCACCGATGCCGGGCTGGCCTACAACACGATCTATGACGCCAACGGCGACGTGGCCTTCGATACCTCTTTCCTGGTC
>JASFJM010000179.1:0-5476 GCA_050122055.1 Gammaproteobacteria bacterium
CAGGATCAGCACTGGCGATCCGCCCATATCGACCCGCCACAGGCGCCCCCGTTTGAAAGGCCGGAAGTGCCAGCGCGTCTGCTCCGGGATGGGGCCTGCTTCCAGAGCGATACGGACATAGCGTTGGTGATCCGCGCCCCAGGCCAGGAACGGCCCTGCACCGTCGAGGATCTGGTCTTCATCGGTGCGGTAATTCATCACCGTGATCCCGTCGACCACCCCGGCCAGCCGTTCCAGCAACGGGCCGTCCGCGGCCATGAGGCCCGACCACCAGAACGGGATCGCTACCTCCATGGGCATGGCGACTGTCCGGCGAAGCGTCCTCAGGGTATCCAGATAGCGGTCTAACCAGCGGCCGGTATCCAGATTGAATCCAGGCAAGAGATACGGCTCGATGTCGTATTGGACACCCGCCAGCCGCCGCTCCGGCGGCAGCCGCTCGTTGAATGCCGCCAGCGCCCGGCCCCGGGCAGCCATGTGGCGCTCGCCGTCCGGCAGCACCGCCCTGGGGTCGCCCTCCACGACCCAGACCGAGATCCGGCGGTGAAGGGCATCGTCGATAAATTGCGCCAGGCGCGCCGGCTCGGTGACGGCCAGCGGATCCCCGCCGAGCGGCACCGCGATGAAGACCGTGTCGGCGCCCATGCGCTCCAGCTGTTCCAGCAGGACCGCTGGTGCCTCGATCCAGGTTTCGGCCTGCCAGACCCAGGTGGCACGGGCCGGTGGAACCAGGTCCGGGGCCGGCTGCAACTCCAGTCCGAGCAGCCGCATCCGGGCGGCTCCGCCAGGACACAGCACGCTGAACGCATGATGTCCCGGTGAAATAGAATCCGGCAAAGGGAAAGTCTGGTCGTCTACGTCCGCCCCGGCAGTTAACTCACCGAGCATCGTCGGCGCTTCGCGGCGCATGTCCTCCGCATCCGAGAAGCCCAGCCCGAATTGCCCGGCACCGGCAAACTCGATGCGAACGCGGAGCCGGGCATTCCGGTCCAGGCGGTATTCGTCCGACCGCAGCAGCAAACCCGCCGGTGCCTCGCCCGCCGTGCATTCCAGTTCAAGTTCATCGCCTTCGACTGACACCCTGGCTCGACCCTCTGTACCGAATACGCGCGCCCGATGGTGGCGCAGGAGATTCTGTCCAAACGGCGCAGTCGGGGGGCGGTCGACGTCTGCCGGTCCGGGGCTGGCCGGGATGATCTCGCTGATCCTGATTTCTTCCCCGGTTTCCTCGCCCAGCAGGCTGACGCCGGAATCGATGCCCGACGCGTCGCGGGGTGCTATCAGGCCGGCCCAGCGGATATCGTCAGGCTCCGCCGCGATCTGCACTGCCTCGCAGCCCTCGGGTCGTGCCGCGCTGATCAGAAGATGCCGGTGATGGCCGTCCGGGTCCGCGTATTCCCGCAGCGGACGGGCGTCGGGCGGCCGTTCTCCCATGTCGCAAAGAGCCAGCCAGGCCGCATCCGCCCCGAACGGAGCGGAGATCAGGGCGAGCCAGGCGAGCCACCCAGCCTTACTCATCCCGCTATCGCTCCCAGCGATATCCGGACCGCGCCCTTGAACGCGCCGAGGACCAGGCGTGAGCCGATCTGCTGCGCGGGTACCGAATCCGGCGACACCGTCATCGCGCGGACATCGTCCGGCAGCTCCAGGGTCAGACCGGCGATAGGATCGGGGGCGTGGAGCAAGACTTCGAATCCGGCATCCGTCTGGAGCCGGACATCGACACCGACCTGGTCCCGGGCTCGCCACCATTCACCCGTCTCGCCGAGCGATCCGAACCAGGAGAACGGCTGCAGGGCGTTGATCAGCTGGCGCTCGAATTCCAGTTTGCCGCCGAGGCTGTCGGTGTGGATCAACACCACGTAATGGCCGCCGTGTTCGGCGATCCGGCGAGCTACGGTGATGGCCTCGTCCAGTCGCTGCGGCAGCGGCGGCTCGTGTTCGTCCTCGATCGTCACCGGGAACTCCCACACCGGCACCTCCGCTTCGGTGCCGCGCCCGTAGTTGAGCCGGTATGGCAGATGGCTGAGGGTGTTGTTGGCCGATATGGTCGAGTCGTACAGATAGCCGGTCGCCGCCAGCGCCTGGGGCAGGGCGAAGGGATTCTCCAGATGACCCGCGCGGAACGAGCGCACGGCCGGTCCGCCGGAGAAATGGTCCAGCAGGAATTTGCTCACCCGCAGCTCACCGAGCAGGGACGCGTCGTAGGCCCGGTCCTGCTCCAGCACGTAGGGGACGTAATCGGGGTAGATCTCGCGCCCGCTGCCCAGAGGGAAGCTGGCGAATTGGCGGGAGTGCGAGACCGAGTGACTGCCGATCTCCATGCCCATGGCGGCCAGCTCGGAGACGTAGTCCACGGTGTCCTCGTTGAAGAAGATCTCGTCGTTCCAATCGCGCACGTACTTGGTCTGAATAAAGTAGGTGGCGCTGACGCCCGCCTCTTTTTCCATGCGCGCATACTCCAGGGCATTGGCCAGGGATTGGTTGTAGTCGATATCGTGGGTGATGCTCACGGCCAGGTCCCGGTTCCACGGCACCGGGCGCAGGGTCACCGCGCCTGGCTGGCCCCTGCGATAGATGCGTCCCAGCAGGCGGAACAACACGTCCAGGGACGGTTCGAATCCATTCGCATAGCTGGCCGAAACGCCCTCGAGCCGATAGTTGTGGGCTTTGAGCGCGAGGACGCCCGGGTCGAATCCGAGTGCGAATGCGTGGCCTCCGCTGTAGGCCCGATGGGTGATGGCCGCCGTCCCGTCCTCGTAGGTGGCCAGCGGTGTATAGCGCGGACCATGATACGCATGGGTCCCGAGACCCTTGGAGGCAGGACCCGGGCCGCCGATGCGCGCTCCGGTCGCACCGGGGATCAGGTCTTCTGTCAAAGGCGATCCGTGGTTGAAATCAAGGCGGAACCTTTCCCGGCCGGGAACGGCGCGATCGAAACCGAAGACCTCCTCCAATCCGCCGCCGAGCACGTTGACTCCGATCAGGGTGCCGCCCTCGCGCACGTGACCGGCGAGCCCCATCAGGGCCTCGGGTGGCAGCACGCTACCCGCGACGAGGGGATAGACCAGCACGACCTTGTGCTCCAGCGCGCGCTGCCAGTCATCGGTTATCACGAACGGTATACCCGCGCTTCTGAACCCATGGGCCAGCCCCAGCCATCCGGATTCCGGATCGCTCAACAATATGGCGAGACGGCTGCTGTCCCCGTCCGAGAATCGATGCCATCCCGTCGGCTCCAGCGGTGCGACGACTGAGTGCGCGGCAGGACCACGCAGGCCATCGAACAGATAGACGTCGCCTTCCTGGAGATAGAAGCGGCCGAGCAGACGGGGTGCCATCATGGTGATCACGAGCAGCGTGACGACCGCCGCCGCCGTCCCGATGACGCCGATGCGGATGGCGCGCTGCACCGTCAGCGGCTACCGCTGTGATCGGCGGCCGGGCTGGGTTGACCGCCGGGCTCTTGCTCCCTTGACCATTCCCCGCCGCGGTTCATCTCGCCCCAGTGGGCCTTGCTGCCCACCAGCCATTTCAGCAGCCCGATCAGGCGCCACAGCGCATTGAGCTGGCGATAGCCGAAATTCTCGAAGATCGCCGCCCCGAACAACAGCACAGTATTGCGGAAACCCGGGTAGACGTGGAAGGAGATCTCTTCCAGCATCAGGGCGCTGGTGGACAGCAGCATCCCGAGGCAGATGGCGCAGAGCAGGAATGCCAGGAACGCCTCGTAAGAGATCCACCCGTTCCAGAAGGCCACGCCGACGAACAGATAGCCGCCGACTTCCAGCAGCGGTCCGAGGAACTCGAACAGGAAGATAAACGGGAAGGCGAGCCAGCCCACGGTGCCGCCGCGGGGATTGAACATCAGGCTCTGATTGAGAGTCAGGCTTTCGGCCAGACCACGCTGCCAGCGGATCCGCTGGCGACCCAGGGTGCGCAGATCCTCCGGTGCCTCGGTCCAGCAGATCGGATCCGGCACGAAGGTGATGCGGTAGCGCTTCTTCTGCTGCCGCAACATCCGATGCAGCCGCACCACCAGTTCCATGTCCTCGCCCAGGGTATCGGTGCGGTAGCCGCCGCAGGCGACGACCACTTCCTTTTTGAACAGACCGAATGCGCCGCTGATGATCATCAGTGCATTGAGCGGCGACCAGCCCAGACGGCCGAACAGGAAGGCGCGCAGGTATTCGACGATCTGCAGCAGCGCCAGCGTGGAGTCGGGCAGGCCGATCTTTTCGATAAATCCGTCCCTGACCCGACAGCCATTGGCGATACGGATGGTGCCGCCACAGGCCACCGTGTCCGGGTCGTCGAGGAAGGGTTGCAGGACGCGATACAGGCTGTCGGGCTGCAGCACGGAATCGGCATCGACGCCGCAGAACAGCGGATAGCGTGCGGCATTGATGCCCGCGTTCAGGGAATCGGCCTTGCCGCCATTGTCCTTGTCGAGCACCCGGATGTTGGGGTGGATGGTCGAGCGATAGATCGTCTTCACCCGCTGGGTGGCGATGCGCTGACGGTAGGCCTCCGGGAACGGCACCAGCGCGAACTCATCGATCAGCTTTTTCAGGGTATCGTCCGTCGAACCGTCGTTGACCACCACGATCTCGTATTCCGGATAACGCAGCTGGAGCAGGGCGCGGACCGAGGTGACGATGGTCGCGGACTCGTTGTAAGCGGGCACCAGGATGCTGATGGGCATCTCGTGTTCCGAGTAGACCTTGGGCAGGCTCTCGACGCGGCGGCCCTGGAAGTGCTCGCGCATACCCAACAGCGAGACCAGGTTGAGCCCGATATAGCCGGCATTGAGCAACAGGAAGTAGGTGAGGAACACCCACTGGGCCGCGAAGATCAGATCCTGGGTGGTCATGCCGCACGCTCCGCGATCACCTGGTCCATCATGTCGCGGCCGAAGCGGTCATCCAGCCGTTCCCGGATGCGGTTCAACTCTTTCTTGTCCATAAACGGCAGCCCGGTCAGGGCCTGGGCCGCGCGATAGCGGACCCACCATTCGGTATCACACAGCAGGCGCTCCAGCAGCCGCTTGTCCTGCCGGTAACCGATACGGCCCAGGACCGTGGCGGCACGCATGCGGATATGCCAGCGGGGATGATTTACCAGATGCCGGACCTGTGGCAGCTCCAGGGGGCTGTCGGCCACCCGCAGGCAGACCGCCGTCACCTGGTCGTCTACCGATCGTTGCAGCATCTCGTGGACCACCTTCCCGGCGATGGAGCGGTGCACTGTGGGCAGGAAGCCGATCAGCCTGGCCGCCTCTTCCGGCGTGCCATCGAGGATCGCCTGCTGCAGCGGTCTTGATGTCGCCGCCGGCCCGGCCTCCCGGAGCAGGCTCGAAACCCGGGCCGCCGCCCAGTCGTCCCTGCGGGTCACGAGCGGCAACACCAGCGGGACGGCACGGTCGGCGTCGATATTGATCAGGGCCTTGGCCGACATCAGGGAGATCAGCGTGTGT
>JASFJM010000180.1:0-5448 GCA_050122055.1 Gammaproteobacteria bacterium
GCATGCTGTCGCCCGAGATCCGGGAGCAGATTGTCGGCCTGGCCGAGGTGCGCGATGTGTTCCGTTCGCCGAAGCTGGGTGCCATCGCCGGCTGTATGGTCGTCGACGGACTGGTCCGGCGTAACAATCCGATCCGCGTCCTGCGCGACAACGTGGTGATCTACGAGGGTGAACTGGAATCGCTGCGCCGCTTCAAGGACGACGTCAACGAAGTCCGCGCCGGGACCGAATGTGGTATCGGGGTGAAGAACTACAATGACGTGAAGGTCGGCGACCAGATCGAGTGCTACGAGCGGATCGAGGTGGCCCGGACTCTCTAGCCGCGCGGCGGGAGCGATCAGGGCAGGTGCCGATGAGCAAAGAATTCGGCCGCAACCGGCGCGTCGCCGAGCAGATGCGGCGCAACCTCAGCGAGATCGTGCGGCGGGAACTCAACGATCCCCGGCTGCAGTTCCTGAGCATCACCGGTGTCGATGTGTCCGGCGACCTGTCCCATGCCAAGGTGTACTTCAGCCTGCTCAACCCCGATGACGATCCGGAGCCGGCAAGAGAGGCGCTGGTCCGGGCGGCCGGTTTTATCCGCCACCAGCTCGGCGGAAGCATGCGCATCCGTCAGGTGCCAGCCCTGCATTTCAAACACGACGAGAGTATCGGCCGCGGCGCGCGGCTGACCGGCCTGATCGACGAAGCGGTGGCGCGGGACCGGGGCAAACAGGACGGTGACTGAGGACCGGGCGCCACGGAGAGCGGTCACCGGTCTCCTGGTGCTGGACAAGCCGGCCGGGATGACCTCGAACCGGGCACTGCAGATCGTCCGGCGCCTGTTCCAGGCGCGCAAGGCGGGCCATACGGGCAGCCTGGATCCATTGGCCACCGGCGTCCTGCCCCTGTGTCTTGGCGAAGCCACGAAGCTCTCAGGCCGCTTGCTGGACGCGGTCAAGACTTATGAAGTGACCGGGCGCCTGGGCCAGCGGACCACCACCGGCGACGCCGAGGGGGAGGTGATCGAGCGTCGCGATCCCGGTCCCCTGAGCGCTGGGGAGATCGAGTCGGTCCTCGGGTCCTTCCGCGGCGAGATCGATCAGGTGCCGCCGATGTATTCGGCCCTCAAACACGAGGGTAAACGGCTCTACCGCATCGCCCGGGCGGGGGGGACGGTAGATCGCCCCGCCCGCCGGGTCACGATCCACGATCTCGAACTGCTGGAGTTCGCGGCCCCGGACCTGCGTCTGCGCGTTGCCTGTTCCAAGGGCACCTATATCCGCACCCTGGTGGAAGACATCGGCGCGGCCCTGAACGGCTGTGCCCACGTGCGGGCGCTGCGACGGACCGCGGCCGGCCCATTCGATCTCGGTCAGGCGGTCACCCTGGAACAGCTCCAGACGGCTGCAGAACAGGGCCTGGAGGCCCTTGACCGACTGCTGATACCTGCAGACAGGGCGGTCCGCGATCTGCCGGCCCTGGCGTTCGAGGCGGATGCCGCCCTGCGGCTGGTCCAGGGCCAGGAGGTCCCCGCGACCCGGGCCGGTCCGCCTGGCCTGGTGAGGCTCTACGACGCGGCTGGCCGTTTTCTCGGCCTCGGCGAGCGTGACGCCATGGATCGGGTCCGTCCGCGGCGGATGTTCAATCCGGGCGGGTCTGACCAAACTTGTTGACCGATAGCCCCGCGGGGTAGAATTGCGGGCTTGACCACGGGCGAAACACCGAAAGATTCAGGAGGATTTATGCCCCTTTCTGCTAACAGAAAACAGGAAATTATCGAGGAATTTCGGAAGGCTGGAACCGACACCGGCTCACCCGAGGTCCAGGTTGCTTTGTTGTCGGCACGTATCAATGAGCTTTCCGATCATTTCAATTCCCACAAGAAGGATCACCACTCGCGTCGAGGTCTGCTGCGTATGGTCAACCAGCGGCGGAAGCTGCTGGATTACCTGAAGCGGAAGGATCTGGCTCGTTATCAGGATCTCATTGCCCGCCTCGGTCTGCGTCGATAAGCAATCGTGGTTCGGGCGGTCATGCTTCGGGCTATGCGGTCCGGCGTCCGGCGTAAGCCATTCCCTTTCGAGAATTTCAGGTAAACATCAGTGAAGTCGATCAAGAAAACATTCCAGTATGGCAACCACACGGTCTCCATAGAGACCGGTGAGGTCGCCCGCCAGGCCGATGCCGCGGTAGTCGTCAACATGTCGGACACCGTGGTGCTGGTCACCGCCGTCGGACGCAAAGAGGCGAATCCGGGACAGCACTTCTTCCCGCTGACCGTCAATTACCAGGAGAAGACCTATGCCGCGGGCAAGATCCCCGGCGGGTTCTTCAAGCGAGAAGGCCGGCCGTCGGAGAAGGAGACCCTGACTTGCCGTCTGATCGACCGCCCGGTCCGGCCGCTGTTCCCGAAGGGGTTTATGAACGAGGTGCAGGTGATCGCCACCGTGGTCTCCGCCAACCCCGAAGTGGATCCCGACATCCCGGCGATGATCGGCGCGTCAGCCGCGCTGACCCTGTCCGGGATGCCGTTCAAGGGCCCCATCGCCGCGGCCCGCGTCGGCTACAAGGACGGTGACTACCTGCTCAACCCCACGGCTACGGAGCTGGCAGATTCCAGCCTGGATCTGGTCGTCGCCGGCACCGAGAATGCCGTCCTGATGGTGGAGTCCGAGGCCAAGATCCTGGACGAGGATGTCATGCTCGGCGCCGTCATGTTCGGTTTCGAGAGCATGCAGGCCGCGATCGGGGTGATCAAGGAACTGGCGGCCGAAGTGGGCAAACCGGCCTGGGACTGGACCGCGCCGGAAGAGGACCAGGAACTGGCCGGAGCCGTCGCCGCGCAGGTGGAGGCAGAGCTGGGCCAGGCTTATCTGATCACCGACAAACAGGAGCGCTACGCCCGCGTCGGCGAACTGCGCAGCGCGGTGGCAGAGTCGCTGGCCGGCGGCGATGAGCCGCGCTGGTCCGGGGACGAGGTCAAGGGTGCGTTCAGCGCGCTCGAGAGCCGCATCGTGCGCGGTCGGGTGCTGGCCGGCGAGGCCCGTATCGACGGCCGTGATGGCCGCACCGTGCGCGACATCTTCGTGCGCACCGGCGTGCTGCCCAGGACCCATGGCTCGGCGCTGTTCACCCGCGGCGAGAC
Source organism: Gammaproteobacteria bacterium (assembly GCA_050122055.1). Classification (GTDB taxonomy): domain Bacteria; phylum Pseudomonadota; class Gammaproteobacteria; order Steroidobacterales; family XN24; genus CAMYOC01. Next base: position 3,128 of record JASFJM010000180.1, read on the forward strand.
CCAGGCCCTGGTGACCACGACCCTTGGCACCGGCCGCGATGCCCAGATCATCGACTCCCTGGAAGGCGACCGCAAAGAGCCGTTCATGCTTCACTACAATTTCCCGCCTTACTGTGTCGGCGAGACCGGCTTCATGAGCGGTCCCAAGCGGCGGGAGATCGGCCACGGCAAACTCGCCCGGCGCGGCATCCAGGCGGTCATGCCGAGTCCCGAAGAATTCCCCTACGTCATCCGCGTGGTATCGGAGATCACGGAATCCAACGGTTCCAGTTCCATGGCCTCGGTCTGCGGCACCAGCCTGGCCCTGATGGATGCCGGCGTGCCGGTCACCGCTCCGGTGGCCGGTGTGGCCATGGGCCTGGTCAAGGAAGGCGACCGTTACACCGTGCTGACCGACATCCTCGGCGACGAGGACCACCTGGGCGACATGGATTTCAAGGTCGCAGGCAGCGCCGACGGCATCACCGCCCTGCAGATGGATATCAAGATCGATGGCATCACGCGCGACATCATGCGGGATGCGCTGTCCCAGGCCAAAGACGCCCGGCTGCACATCCTCGGCAAGATGAACGAGGTGCTGGACCGTCCTCGCGAGCAGATGTCCGACTGGGCGCCGACCATCGTCGCCTTCAAGATCGACCCGGAGAAGATCCGCGACGTCATCGGCAAGGGCGGTTCGGTGATCCGGTCGATCACCGAGGAGACCGGCGCCAGCATCGACATCGAGAACGACGGCACGGTGCGGATCGCGTCGGTTGACGGTGAAGCCGGCCGCGAGGCTCGCCGCCGTATTGACCTGATCACGGCCGAGGTGGAAGTCGGACAGATCTACGAAGGCAAGGTGGCGCGGCTGATGGACTTTGGCGCGTTTGTCACCATCCTCCCCGGCAAGGACGGCCTGGTGCACATCTCGCAGATCAGCGAGGAGCGTGTCGAGCGGGTCGGCGACAAGCTGAAGGAAGGCGACACGGTCAAGGTAAAGGTGCTGGAGGTGGATCGGCAGGGCAGGATCCGACTCAGCATGCGAGGCCTGGACGCCGCCTAGGGCCGCCCTCAGACGAAAAGGTACTGCTCCGGCAGGTGCAGTAAGAAAGGGGCCTCAGGGCCCTTTTCTTTTGTCCGCCCCTCGGGACCCGTAAGAGGGGTTGATCGCAGGTTACCGGAGACAAAGCCTGGCTCGCGATGAAGAGAGCGCGGCCCCGGGGCCGCGTCCCTTATCGCGCTCGAGGCCGGGAGATCAGCTAACAGGCAGCGGCCCGTGGACGCCCCGGGCGCCCGCGCTATGGTCCGAAAAACCATAAAAAAAGCCCCCTTCGTGGAAGGGGGCTCAACATAGGACGCAAAAGCGACCATATGGAGGAGACTGAAGGTGGTGCGCTGCACCATTGTTGCTATGCACAATAGCTAGGCCGAGCTGCCATGTCAAGGGTTTTCGGGCCCAGGCCCGGATGATCTTGGTCGCAGGGGCCCCGGGGTGGGCGCTACTTGCCTGAGCGCTGCGAGGTCTTCCTGGCGCGCTTCTTGCCCGCTGGCCGCGGCGGGGGCGCTTCCTCTTCCTCATCCTCGTCGGGACGACGGGTGAGGATCCGGGAGATCTCCTCCTGGACGGATTTCCACCGCGTATAGTTCTTCTGCGCGATATCCGTCACCAGGCCGACGGGATCGACGCCGACCACGTTTCTGACCCGGTCCCGCATCTGCTGCTGCTGGTTCATGAACAACTTGATGCTCTGCTCCAGGTAGCTGCCGACGAAGCCCTGCATGGCGCCGCCATAAGAGCGGATCACGTGGGACAGGAAATCCCTGCTCATGATCGGCTCTCCGGTCTGCTCCTGCTCGCTGATAACCTGCAGCAGGATCGCCCGGGTGATGTCCTGGCCGCTCTTCTTGTCGATGACGACGAAATCGACTTTCTCCAGCACCAGACGCCGGATGTCCGCCAGGGTGATATAGCGGCTTTCTTCGGTGTCGTAGAGCCGCCGGTTGGGATACTTCTTGATAGTTCTGGGTTCGCTCATAATCTGCCGCCCCGGATATCGCTCTGTGTTGTTGTAATACGCGGCGTCTGTCGCCCCGGATATGCTGCGCGCCGCTTGTGCAGCAAAAGGGCTGAACCAGACCCAAGATTAGTACATTATTGCGCTGCAGCCAAAATCCCGGTGGCCGGGAAATACCTGTCGGGCTGATCGCGCAGCATCTCGATGTCCCAGCGGGACGTCGCCCAGGCTAGCTGCTCGGCTGGCGGCGCGCCGCGGAGCGCGTCGTCCGGCGGCAGTCCCAGGAAACGGAGCACCTCGGTCATGATGTCGCTCGCCCTGGCG
>JASFJM010000181.1:0-5433 GCA_050122055.1 Gammaproteobacteria bacterium
CGGCTGGGCCCGCCGGCGACCATGGGTGACTCCCTGATGGCCGAAGCCAGGGCCGAACCCGCTGCGGAATCCCCGGCGGAACCCCCTGCCGAACCCGCCGCGGCCGCGGCCGGGGGACCCACGCAGTCGATGCAGCAGTCTACCGGACTCGCTCCGGCTCCTGCACCCGCACCGCCAACCGATCCGGATGCCATACAGCTCAGCGTGACCCTTGCGCCGGGTCTCGATGGCAAGCTGACCGGTGTGTCGCCCCTGTTCATCTTTGCGCGCGGCACCGCCGGCGGACCGCCCCTGGCGGTGATCCGGCGGGGCTCCAACGAGCTTCCCCTGACGATCGAGATGTCCGACGCCAACGCCATGATGCAGGGCGTGAAGATCTCCGCCATGCCCGAGTTGCAGCTGGTGGCGAGGGTCTCTCTAAGCGGCTCGCCGGCCGCCAAGCCTGGCGACCTGTTCGGGGAAGTGAAATACTCCCGCGACAGCGGTCAACAGGCCGCGATCGTCATCGATCAGGTTGTGGAATAAGCACGAAGACGCTAGCGCAGGGGAGGAGAAACCATGGCAGACGACCTCAAGGCACAGTTCGAACAGGCGGCAAAAGACGTGAAGGGACTGAGCAATCGTCCCAGTGACGATGACATGCTTAGTCTTTACGCACTCTACAAGCAGGCCACCGACGGCGACGTCAGCGGCAAGAAGCCGGGCATGTTCGATTTTGTTGCCAAGGCCAAGTTCGAGGCCTGGGAAGAATTGGCGGGCACTTCGTCCGAAGACGCCATGAAGGCTTACATCGAGAAGGTCCGCGCCCTCGGTGCCTGATCCGGGCGGGGCGGCGCAAGCCCCGACATCGGCGGGGCTGGCGCAGGAACGCATCGCCCTGAAGTCGGCTCCGCCCGTCGCGCCCCTGTATCTGAAGTCATTGTTCGACCGGCGGCCCGGCCATCTGGCCGAAGGCACCGGTGTGGGGCGTATCGACGGCGCGATCGAAACCATCAGCGCGCCCCCGGCATTGCTGGAGCGGTATCGCCGCGTCTGCGGTTTTCCGGAGTCGCCGTATCTGCCCATCAGCTTCCCCCACGTGCTGGCGGCCGGTCTCCACCTGAAGATGCTGCTCTCGCCCGTATTCCCCATCCGGCTCCCCGGACTGGTCCACACCTGGCACGAGATCGAGCAGGAGGGTCCGATACCGGCGGATGCGAGCCTCCATATCGAAAGCTGGATCGACGGTGTCGAATTCAGCGGTCGCGGCGCCGAATTCTGTCTCCACACGGTGATCGATGACGGTGCCGTCCGCTGGCGGGAAAAGACCGGTTTCCTGGCGCGCCGCCGGGGACCACCCCCGACGGCCAAGACCCGGACGACCCCGCCGCCGGATCCAGGACCCGAACCGGAATTTTCACCGGTCGCCAGGTTCGACCTGGAACCGGATCTCGGCCGTCGCTATGCCCGGGCGTCGGGTGATTACAACCCGATCCACCTCTATCGGATCACAGCCAGGGCGTTCGGATTCAAGGCTGCAATCGCCCACGGAATGTGGTCTCTGGCCCGCTGTGCCGCAACCCTGCTGGCGGCCGGGACCGGGTCGGCCCGATTGCATTTGAACTTCCGCCGGCCACTGCTGCTGCCGGGCGCCGCCGTCCTCGAAGCCACCGACGGGTCGGGAGAGCGCCGATTCCGGCTGCGCGATCCCGGCCCGGGCAGCGTGTTCCTCGACGGCTGGACCGGTTCACCGTGAGCGCCGATCCCGGGATGGCGGCCAGCGCTGGCGACCGGCTCAGCCGCTTTGTCGGATGCCGGCCGCAGGAGTTGCGACCGGCGCTCTGGGCGTTCGCCTACTTCTTCTGCCTGCTTTCCGGCTACTACGTGGTGCGGCCGCTGCGGGACGAGATGGGGATCCGTGGCGGTGTCGATCAGCTGCAGTGGCTCTTTACCGGCACCTTCATGGTCATGCTGATCGCGGTGCCGCTGTTCGGCATGCTCACCGCGCGCTTCACCCGGCGGCGTTTCCTGCCGGCGGTCTACCTGTTCTTTATCGCCAATATGCTGATCTTCTGGATCGGCTTCCGCAGCGATATCGGCGGCGTCTTCACCGCCCGCGCGTTCTTTATCTGGGCCAGCGTCTTCAACCTGTTCGTGGTCTCGGTGTTCTGGAGCCTGATGGCCGATCTGTTCGATCGCCGCCAGGCCGCGAGGTTGTTCGGTTTCGTCGCCGCAGGCGGCAGCACGGGTGCGATCGTCGGGCCTGCGCTGACCACACAACTCTCACCACTCATGGGCGCGGACAATCTGCTGCTGGTCTCGGTAGCGCTGTTCAGTCTGGCCCTGGTGTGCATGAACCGCGTGGTCCACACCGCGAGTCCGGAGATCAGCGCCGAGCGCCGGGCCGAGGCGGAGCAGGCCATGGGCGGTTCCATCCTCGAAGGTCTCTACCTGGTGCTGCGCTCGCCTTATCTGCTGGGCATCTGTCTGCTGATGCTGCTGACCACGAGCATGGCGACCTTCCTGTATTTCCAGCAGGCACGCATCGTCTCGGATCTTTTCGCCACTTCGGAACAGCGGACTACGGTCTTTGCGGCCATCGACCTGGCGGTAAACATCACGGCGCTCACGCTGCAGATATTCGGGACCAGCCGGCTGGTGCGGCGCCTGGGGGTCCCCGCGGCCATCGCGCTGGTCCCGGTGTTGATGGTGCTGGTTTTCGTCGGGCTCGGGGTAGCGCCGGTGCTGTCGATGCTGGTGATCGCCCAGGTGGTCCGGCGCGGCGGCAACTACGGGCTGATGCGGCCGTGCCGGGAGATGCTGTTCACGGTGGTGGGCCGGCGCGCCAAGTACAAGGCCAAGAACTTCATCGATACGGTGGTTTACCGGGGCGGGGACGTGGTCAGCGCGTGGGTCTATGCAGGGCTCGCCGCCCTGGGCCTGGGTGTAGGCCAGACCGCGCTGGCGGCGGCACCGGTGGCGGGACTGTGGGCATTTGTCGCCTGGCGGCTCGGCCGTTCCCTGGAATCCCACGATAATCCGGCCGCGACCTCCACGGAACCGGCCGCGGCCCGGGGCGGTCCGAAGGACTGAGGTGGACACAATGCGCAAAGAAAGGTCTTCCCCGCGAGCCGGCATCAGCCGGCGCGATTTGCTCAAGCTGATGGCCGCCGGCGGCATGGCCGGATTGGCCCCGTTCGGTCGGCTGCTGGCATCTCCCGAGGAGCTGCGTCTGCGCCAGATACCGTCCAGCGGCGAGTCGCTGCCGGTGGTCGGCCTCGGCACCTCGCGGGTGTTCGATGTGGGCAGCGACGAGCTGGCCCGGGCGCCTCTGGCCGAGGTGTTGCGCGTGTTGGTGGAGCACGGCGCCAGCGTCGTCGACACTTCGCCCATGTATGGGCGTGCCGAGGGCGTCGTCGGGGATCTGAGTACGGCGGCCGGGCTGGGCGAGCGGCTGTTCGTCGCGACAAAGGTCTGGACCCGGGGCCGGGAGCAGGGTATCGCCCAGATGGAGTCCTCGTTCCGGCTGCTGGGTGTCGACACCGTGGACCTGATGCAGGTCCATAACCTGGTCGACTGGCGGACCCAGTTGAAAACCCTGCGCGGCTGGAAAGAAGAAGGGAAGATCCGGTATCTCGGTATCACCCATTATCGGGTCGACGCATTCGACGAACTCGAGTCACTGATGCGGGACGAGACCCTGGATTTCGTCCAGCTCAACTTCTCCATCGCCACTCCCGATGCCGAACAGCGCCTGCTGCCTCTGGCGGCGGAGCGGGGTATCGCAGTGCTGGTCAACCGGCCCTACGAACGGGGTCAGACCTTCGCCCGCGTGCGGGGCAAGGACCTGCCAGGATGGGCGGGAGAGATCGGCGTATCGACCTGGGGTCAGTTCTTTCTCAAATGGGTGCTGGCACAGCCGGCCGTCACCTGCGTCATACCGGGAACCTCCCGGCCGAAGCACATGCTGGACAATCTGCAGGCCGGGATGGGCCCATTGCCGGATGAGGATCAGCGCAGGCGGATGCGGGAATTCTTCCTGGCCTGAAGCGCCTGTCTGTCGCGCCCGGGATCGGCCGCCCGGACTGCACTGCGCCGTCAGCCCTTCAGCCTGCTGCGGAGGTCTTCCAGCATGCGCTTACGCCCGGCCGCCTGGACCCCCGGGGTGTAGAGCACGGCATATTGCAGCGGCTCCTCGGCTGCGGAAAATTCCCCAGCCCCGATCCTCCTTGCCACGGCGGAATTGACGTTGGCCGACTGGTCGAGACATAACACAGTCTGTCGGCGGCCGGAGCTGTTCAGGATCGCATAAAGCCCGGCGCGGTCGACCAGCTGTTCGGGGGACTCCATGGGTCCGCTGAAAGCCTGATTCCCGATGTACACGGCCATGCAATGTGTTCCCCGAAGCGCCGGCCGATCAGACCCGGGGACCGGCTGCCCTGATGGCCTCGCTGGCCACGTCCGCATAGGCTTCGAAATTCTTCTGGAACAAGGCGGCCAGCCGCAGGCGGGACTTGTCGTACTCCGCTTCGTCGGTCCAGGTCTTGCGCGGGATCAGGATGTCATCGGGCACTCCCGGGCATTCGACCGGGACTTCGAGACCGAACACCGGATCGGTCTTGGTCGGCATCTCCCTGAGCCTGCCGTCATGGATGGCATCCACGATGGCGCGGGTATAAGCCAGCTTGACCCGCTTGCCGACGCCGAACGGGCCGCCGGACCAGCCGGTGTTGATCAGCCAGGTGCTGGCATCGTGCTGGCGTATCTTCTCGGCCAGCAGCTCCGCATAGCGGGTCGGATGCCAGACCAGGAACGGACCGCCGAAGCAGGGAGAGAACGTCGCTTCCGGATCCTCGACCCCCACTTCGGTCCCGGCCACCTTGGCGGTGTAACCGCTGATGAAATGGTACATGGCCTGTTCCGGGGTCAGCTTGCTGACCGGCGGCAATACGCCGAAGGCATCGCAGGTCAGGAAGATGACGTTGTGGGGATGACCGCCGATACAGGGGATCTTGGCGTTGTCGATATATTCGATGGGATAGGAGCCGCGGGTATTCGTGGTGACGCTGACGTCGTGGTAGTCGACCACGCGGCGCCGCGGATCATAGACCACGTTCTCCAGCACCGAGCCGAAGCGCAGCGCGCGGTATATGTCCGGTTCCGCTTGTTCCGACAGATCGATCACCTTGGCATAGCAACCACCCTCGATGTTGAACACGCCATCGTCGGTCCAGCAGTGCTCGTCGTCGCCGATCAGCTGGCGTTTCGGATCGGCGGACAGCGTGGTCTTGCCCGTGCCGGAGAGCCCGAACAGGATCGAGGTATCACCTTGCTCGCCCTCGGTGGCCGAGCAGTGCATGGACAGGACCTCGCGCTTGGGCATGAGGTAGTTCATGATCGTGAACACGCCCTTCTTCATCTCGCCGGCGTATTCGGTGCCGAGAATGATGAACT
>JASFJM010000182.1:0-5403 GCA_050122055.1 Gammaproteobacteria bacterium
ATGTAAGCCGACGCCGGTTTCTGGCCATGGCCGGCAAGGGCATCGGATACAGCGCGCTGGCAGCGGCGGCGTCCGCCTGTGGCGGCGGTGGCGGCGGCAACCCCCCGGTGGCGCCCGCGCCCGATCCCGTCCCCGTCCCGCCGGTCCCCGATCCGGACCCGGTCCCCCCGCCGATCGCCAGGATCCCGCCGCCGACCCAGGAGTTCTCGGTCCTCAAGCGGACCACGTTCGGCGTCAGCAAGGCCAGCCTGGCGGAGATCCGGAATCTCGGTATCGCGGACTATCTCGCTCGCCAGCTGGACTACGAAAACATCGACGCGACCCTGATCGAGTCCGCCGTGGCCAATCTGTTCCCGCTGGCCGATGCCGCGCCCCCGGTGTTGCGTCCGGGCTTCCCGGACAATATCGGCGAGGTGGTCCGCCAGCTGGTCGGCGCGACCCAATACCGCGCGTTCTTCAGCCCGCGCCAGCTCTATGAAGTGATGGTGGAGTTCTGGTCCAACCATTTCAGCATCCAGCTGATCAACGGCTTCGAGCCGGTGTTGAAGCCCGAGGACGATGCCCGGGTCATCCGTCCCCATGCCCTCGGGACATTCCGCGATCTGCTGCACGCCTCGGCAAAGAGCAGCGCGATGCTCTATTACCTGGACAATTTCCTCAATACCGCCGAGGCGCCCAACGAGAACTACGCCCGGGAGTTACTGGAACTCCATACGCTGGGTGTGGACGGTGGCTACACCGAGCAGGACATCAAGGAAGTCGCGCGTTGCTTTACCGGCTGGACGCTTGATTTCGAGACCGCCGAGTTCGCCTACGTGCCGTTTATCCACGATGACGGTCCAAAGACCGTGCTGGGGCAATCGATCCCGGCCGGCGGCGGTATCGCCGACGGCGAGACGGTGCTGGATATCATCGCCGCCCACCCGTCCACCGCGCGTTTTATCGCCACCAAGCTGTGTCAGCGCTTTATCAGTGACCAGCCGCCGGTTTCCGCTATCGACGCCGTTGCCCAGGCGTTCAGTCAGAGCGATGGCGATATCCGCGCGACCCTGGCGGCGCTGTTCGCCCGCAACGAGTTCCTGATCGCGGCAGATCGCAAATTATCCCGGCCGCTGGAGTTCCTCGGCCAGACGGTGCGCTCACTCAACCCGCAGCTGATCCTGCCCGCCGACAACGGCGAATTGCTGTTCGGTGTCGCCTCGGTACTGGGCCAGATCCCGTTCTACTGGCCGACGCCCGATGGTTATCCCGATGAGGCCAGCTACTGGGGCAGCACCAGCGGGCTGCTCAACCGATGGCGGATCGCCCTGGGTCTGAGCTATGGCAACTTCTTCCCGTTGACCGATCTCATCGACAACGAGAACACCGCTGCCACCATCGTCGCCCGGCTGGCTGACGAGATCGTGATGCGTCCCATGGACGCGGGCGATCTCCAGCTGTTGATCGACTGGCTGGCCGAGGCTATCGGCCTGTCCGCCGACGCAACGATCCCGTCGGCGGTGATCCCGGAGGTTCTGCCGATCGTCGTCAGCCTGCTGCTCAGCTCGGTCTATTTCCAGTTGCGCTAGGAGCGCGCGTCATGCCCTTTACCCGAAGAGACATCATCAGCCTGCGCGCCATCAACCCGGACCGGGACGTGCTGGTCTGCGTCTTCCAGCGTGGCGCCGCCGACGGTCTCAATTCCCTCGTGCCCTACGGCGACCCCGACTACGCGCCGAAGCGCCCGCGCATCGCCCTGCCGCCGCCGGGCGAACCCGGTGGCGCCATCGATCTGGACGGTTTCTTCGGCCTGCATCCCTCGCTGGCGCCGATCAAGCCGCTCTATGACGCCGGCCGGCTGGCCATGGTGCACGCCGCCGGTATCCCCCACGAGTCGCGCTCCCATTTCGACGCACAGACGCTGGTCGAAGGCGCCGTGACCAGCAAGACCGATCTGAGCGACGGCTGGATCGGCCGCCATCTGGCCACGAGCCTGGCCCTGACCAATTCAGCGTTCCGGGCCGTGTCCATCAGCGGCAACGTGCCCTTCTCGCTGACCGGGGCGATCGAACCCATCGCCATCGAAGGCATACAGGACTTCGGCCTCGGCGAATTGACCGGCACCAGCTACCAGTCATTGCTGGCCGACTGGTACGAACCCGGTGTGCCCTACAGCGGCACTGCCCAGGCGGCGATCAGCGCCATGGATGAGCTGCTGGTCGCGGACCCGGCCAGCTATGGCCCGGAGAACGGCGCCGTTTATCCCCAGAGCGAACTGGGCCGCAAGCTGCTCCAGGCGGCACAGCTGATCAAGTCTCCCCTGGGTACCGAAGTGATCTGCCTGGACGTGGGTGGCTGGGATCACCACGAGAATCTGCCGGTCTTCCTGGCTCCGGCGCTGAGCGACCTGGCCGCCTGTCTGGTGGCCTTCGACACCGACATGGGCGCCCGGATGGCCAATATCACGGTGATGGTCCACACCGAGTTCGGCCGCCGGGTCGCCGACAACGCCGCCAGCGGCACCGACCACGGGACCGCCAGCGCCGCCTATCTGCTGGGTGGCGGCGTCAACGGCGGACAGGTCGCCGGCAGCTGGCCGGGTCTGGCCGATGGCGACCTGACCTTCGGCGAAGACCTGAGGATCGAGTCCGATCTGCGGACGGTGTTCTCCGAGCTGTTGCTCAAGCGGCTGGGACGGGCCGAGACCGGGCTGGTCTTCCCCGATTTCGCCGGGCCGACAGACATGTCGTTGTTCCTGTAGGGCTCTGACCCCTGTGTTTCTCGGTGCCTGATCCTCCAGGCACCAGCATATGTGCCCAAATTGCCCCATTTCCGGGCGATATAAGTGTTACCATAGGTAGTAACGTTTATGCATGCCCAAGATCAGGCGAGGGGATTTCATATTCGTCACCTGGGTCGGTGATCACGGTCCCCGGCATGTCCATGTCTACAAGGATCGGAAACTGATCGTGAAGTGGGATCTCGAAAACCAATGCGCGATGAAGGGGCGGGCGACGCGGAGGGTCCTGGAGCACCTCCGGGGGCTGGAAGAGGAGGGTCTGTTATGAAAATACGGACCGTGAAGGCGAATAACCATAAGAAGGCCTTCGAAGTGAAGACCTGGCGGCATGAATACGATTTCCCTTATGCCCGGCTGGAGATCAAACCCTCGAAGGACGATCCGATCGAGCATCTCTATGTGGACGAGGAAATCGGCAAGGAGGCGTTTACCTATGTCCTGCGGTCGGGTTGGGAAGGCACGGTCCACATCGACCATGTCCTGGAATACAACCAGGATCCCACTTATATGCGGGACTCGTTGCTATACCAACTGACCGTGGAGGCGGGGAAGCGGGTCAAACAATGCGGGATAAGCAAACGCGAACTTATCCGCAGGTTGGGGACCTCGCCGAGCCAGTTCTATCGGATCCTGGACACCGACAACTATCGGAAGAGCATCGATCAGGTCGTCGCGCTACTTCATCTCCTGGATTGCGAGATCGAGTTGAGCGTAAGACCGTCCCGACCCGGCGGCCGTCTCGAATCAGGCCGCGGCGATCGGAATCCGGAATCCCGGCGGGTGGCCTGAGAGACGGCAAGTTCCGTGTCTTATGACGTTCCGGGCTCGGGCGAAACCGCGGCAGTCAGCTCGCGGCGCGCTCCGCCTTCAGCGCGAGCATCCGGTCGTCCACCCAGTCGCTCACCGAGCGGCAATAGGCGCTCCTGGAGACGTCGATCTCGATGATCTTCGAGTACTGTTTGAGCTTCTCGAACCCGCCGTGGATCAATCTCAGCAGGTAGACGTAGTCCAGTTCGATGCTGAGCTCGAATTCCTGCAACAGGTCGTGGACGGCATCGGTCAGCTGATCCTGGGGGCGATCGACGAACAGGTCGCAGACTCGATTGGCGAAGATCGCCACATCCCGGGTCCGCTGGTCGTCATCCACAGGCACGCCCACGGGGCCGGGTGGCAGTCCCCTGATGGCGTCGATGATCGAGCGGGGCAGGCTCCATGTCCTGGCCACGGCGGCGCCCAGCTCGGCATAGCTCACCCCCAGCACGCCACGGGAGGCGGCGGTCTTGTCCAGCTTGTGCAGCAGGCGCTGTCTGACGATCTCGTCATATTCCTCGGCGAAGTAGTAGATGACCAGGTTCTCGCCCAGGTTCTGGCACATCCCGCAGATGAACGCCTCTTCGGCGTCTGGCAGGTCGGCGCGCTGGGCCAGGTGACGGGCGATCAGGCCGGCCAGGAAGGACTTGATCATCGAATCCTTCAACAAGGCGGAGTCGCCCTTGAGGTGTCCGAACAGGGTCAGCGTGTTGGCGGTCATCCTCACCGTGTCCAGACCCAGCACCACCACCGCATGGGAGATGCTGGTGATCTCGGTGGTGCGGCTGCCGTAGAACGCCGAGTTGACCAGTTTCAGCAGTTTGCTGGTCAGGGCCAGATCCCGGAGGATCACATTGGCCAGTTTGTCGGGCGAGGCGCTCGAATTGTCGCCGGTCAGGCGGTTGATATCCGCCAGCGTGCTGGAGATGGTCGGAAAATCCTTCTTCCGCTGCATCCGCCGCATCAGGAAGTCGATGGTGCCGTGATTCGGGCCGTCTGATGCGGCCTTCTCACCCAGCCCGGTTTCCGTCAGGAACAGATCGAACGCCTCGTTCATCGTCGAGCAATCGGCATAGCGGCCCATCGGGTTCTTCTCGAGCGCTCCGGCAAGGAACCGGGCGAATGCCTCGCCGTGGGGATCCGATCCGAGGACGGCCAGGTCGACCGACCCGGAGACGATCTTCAGCTGTATCTCCTCGATCGATCCCCCCTGCATGGCTCGATGGCCGGTGACCAGTTCGTAGAAGGTGCTGCCCAGTGCGAACACGTCGGTCCAGGTCCCGAGCGGCATCCCGAGGAAGTGTTCGGGCGCCATGTAGCGCAGCGTACCCTTGGCAACCTCAGTATCAGACGTCGGCACGGTGGCGAACCGGGACAGGCCGAAATCCATGACCCGCGGCGTATTGTCCCGATCGATCAGGATGTTTCTGGGGCTGAGGTCCAGATGCAGGATCTCAGCCGCGTGCGCGGTCGCGAGGGCCTTGAGGATGGAGGAGAACAGCGGCACGGCTTCTTCGACCGAATAGGGGCCGCGCTCCTTCAGCACGTGGGCCAGCGTCTTGCCCTCCACGTATTCGAATACCAGATAGGGACCGACCGGGCATTCACCGGCGTCATAGATGGGCACGATATTGGGGTGGTTCAGTTTGCTCGCGATGAGGGCCTCGAGCGGCGCCCCGTTGTCGCCGGTGGCCTGGAGCTCCTGGTCGGATGTGGTGAGGATCTTTATCGCCACGAACCGATCCAGCGTGGGGTCCTTCGCCAGATAGACAGAGCCCTGGGATCCCTTTCCCAGGGGGCTGACCAGCTCGAAC
>JASFJM010000183.1:0-5385 GCA_050122055.1 Gammaproteobacteria bacterium
CACAGGCCGGCCGCCGCCGGATTGGCCGCGCACAGGTCATCCACCAGGTCATCCAGCTCCACCCGGTTGGCCCGGATCTCCTCGATGGTGGCGATATCGAAGCTCGGCAGCAGATGCAGATGGGTCAGGCCCGCGCCGGCCAGGCCGGTCAGATGGGCATGACCATCGGTGTTGTCCAGGGCGAACGCGGTGTATTTGCCGCGGTCGGCCTCGGGCACCGTCGCATCGGACACGCTGTAATCCCGCATATGAAGCTCGTAGACGGCGATGTCCTCGGGCTCGCCATAGGCCGGCAGCACCAGGGCATCCCAGCCGGGGGGCTGCAGATCCAGGTCGTCGAGATTGACGATCTGGCTGTGGGCACTGTTGGCGCTCAGGCTGATCGAATAGGGATCGGTCACCGTATTGGTCACCAGATCCGACTCGGCGTAGGTATAGACCTCCAGCGTGAAGTCGTAGTACATCCGGTCCCAGGTGGCATCGCCGGTGGCGCTCCACACGCCGCTGGCCGCATCCAGGGTCATGGCCACCTGATCCACAAGCTGGCCCGGCGCCGAATAGAGATTCAGGGTCACCCCGGTATCCGGATAGGCCGTGGGGGCCCAGACCCTGATGGTCGGCGTCGCGCCGGACCAGCTCACGCCCAGTTCAACCTGGGTGGCCGCAGCCGCGTACAGATCGTCCAGCAGGCCCGGCGTCTGCACATAGGTCGCGGTCACCGGGATGCCGAAACCATCGCGTCCCAGGGCCACCAGCTGATAGCGCGCGATCTCCTTCGCATTGCCGGTCACTGATGCCGGCATGGCGTAGGCGTCATAGCCCGACAGATGGAGCTGGTTGGCGGGCTGCGGGTTGGTCCCCGGCGTCAGCTCTACCGATTCGTAGTTGCCGGAGATCACGCCACCGCGGACCGCGATGGAGGCATCGGCCGACCACAGCAGCTCTACCGTGGTGACATCGCCACCGGCGTTCCACAGCAGGGTGCCGGTGTCCACCCAGTGGGCGGCACGGCCGGACAGCGAGGCCCCTTCGGAGGGCGGTGCACTGCTGATATCCGGGCTGCTGTCACTGACGAACAGGATGTTGCCGTCGACGGCGACACGGATACTGATATCCCCGTCCGGCGCCTTGGCGCTGCCGAGATGGATCACCAGCCCCAGGTTGTCCGGGAAGGCGTCAGCCGGCTCCGGGTTGTTGTCGTAACAGGGATTCGGCGGCAGGGTGATGCGGAAATAGGTGCCGATGGCATCGGTCCCCTCCACCGTGCATTCCTCGGCGCCGTCGAAGATGGTCCAGGAGGCACCACTCGGCTCGATCGGGAACAGGTGCATATTCCAGCCGGTGTAATCGCCGTCTTCCCTGTCGTAATAGAGGATGATCTCATCGCTGCCCGGGACCGCCGCCTCGGTGCCGTCATTGATGGCCTCGGGATTGCCCGAGAAGGCGTAGATATTGTTGCCGTCCGCGGGGTCCTCGAATACCGGCGCCAGGAAGGTGCCGGTGGGATCCGGCACGCCGCCCTGGGTGACGGTGAAGGTCAGGATGCCCCCCGCCGGTGCCGGCACATCGGCCGAGCAGCCGAAGCCGCCATCGGGCACGCAGGCGTAGCTTTCGCCGCCGACCACGATAAAGGTATCGGCGTAGTTGCCGTCGGCCCGGTGATACGACACCGTGGCCGTCGTCAGGGTCGGAAAGTCCGCCGGGTTGGCCACCCAGCTCATGTCGGTCACGGCCACGTCGCCGTTACCGGCAAAGATCTCGATGGTCCGGACGGGAGAATCGCGGCCCCCGCGTTCGAAGGAGACGGTGGTCGGACCGGCGCCCTCGATCAGCACCTCTTCGGGACTCCCGTCCGTGTTGATAGCCGTCACGTCGGTGGTGGCCGGCAAACCGGGATCGATCGGCCCCCCGCCACCGAGCTCGACCTCGGTCATGGTGATGCTGGCCGCTTCGATGTCATTCCAGTCGGCCGTGAAGTTGTAGCAGCCGTCGGTGGGCACATTGAGCACGCCTTCCGGACCACCCGGTCCCGGGTCTACCAGCGCCTGGGTGTCCCCGGGCTCGAGCACGTCATCGGGCACCGTGGCGCGCTCCACCTCCCAGCCGGCGGAGCCCACTTTGTAGTTGTACTCCCCCGCCGTCATCTCGAACTCGGACTGATAGATGCCGCCGCCGAAATTGATAAACAGGAACTCGCTTGTGGGCGACGGGTTACCCCAGTCGTTGAAGCCACCCCGCATAAACATCTCGTTGCCGAAGGCTTCTGCGTTGTCGTTACCCTGATCGGCGAGGCCGCATTCTTCCTTACCCCCTCCAGGCGGGCCGCCACCGCCCAGATCCACCTGAGTCATGGTCATGGTGGCATTCTCGACGTCGCTGAAATCGATGCTGAAATTGAAACAGCCGTCTTCGGGCACGATGAGCACACCCTCGGGCCCACCCGGACCCGGGTCCACCAGAGGCTGGGTATCGCCCACCTCCAGCACGTCGTCCGGAGAGGTGGCCCGCTCGACCTCCCAGCCGGCGGAGCCGACCTTGTAGTTATATTCCCCCGCGACCATCTCGAACTCGGCCTGATAGATGCCGTCGCCGAAATTGACGAACAGGAATTCATCGGTGGGCGACGGGTTGCCCCAGTCGTTGAAGCCGCCGCGCATGAACATGTTCTGACCCAGGGCTTCGCTGTTGTCATTGCCCTGGTCAGTGACACCGCAGGTGGTCTTCGACAGACGTCGGGGCAGACCGGCCTTGGCGAACAAGGCCGCGCTGACCACCGGGGTCAGCCCCTCGATGGTCAGACTCGTATCCCGGGTCGGGCTCGAGAAGGTGACCACACCCGTATCGCCGTCGCGGATCACCCATGCGCCACCCGTGGCCACGCCGCCGGAGAACACGGCGTTGGTCGGCGAGTCGCCGACGCTGAAGGAACCCAGCTGGATAAAGTCGAAGCCGGTCGTGGTCGTGACGGGCTGTTGCTGGACCACTGCCGGCCCGCTGCCGCCGTCCGTATCCGGAGTACAGGCGCCGAGGACCAGTGAGGCCGTGGCGATGAGAATAGCAAACCGCTTGAGGCTGGATGCAGCTGTCATGGGTTATCTCCGATCGGTGAGGCGGACGGGGCAGTGGCGGCCGCCCGGATCACGCGTCGTGCAGGTAAGAATTGTCGGGCCGGCCGGGGCCGGTATCGGGTGCGTCGGACTCGGAGTCGTCAATGCTCCGTGCGTGGGGTACGCGGGAACCTTCCGTCGCAACAAGGGCTCTCCTCCTGGCGATCCGGTGTCGGTGCTGGATACCGAAGCGGTCACCGATTTCTTCTATTTTCTTGTACCCGCCGCCCCTACGGTGGCGGGTACGCCGCCATTATGTCTTGCCCACGAAAACAGAGCCCAAAACGGCGACTGGCCGAGCATAGCGACATTCCCCCGGCTGAGGTACTTCGGTTTTCCCGTACCCCGGGGCGCCGACCGGCAAGAGGATTTTCAGCCGCGATCAGCCAGCAGCGCCATCGTCCGGGCCTCCAGCACATACTGGTTGCCCGCGCGGAAACTATGGGCCGGCACGGTCGCCCCTTCCTCCCGGGTGTCGAATACGACCTCCCAGATCTCGCTGGTGATGGGGGCCGGGACGGTGAACTCCGTCGCCTCGTCGGCGGCATTGAACAACATCAGGAAGCTGTCGCCTGGCCCGGTCTCGTGCTGACGGCGTCGGCTCAGATCGACGCCAGTGCGGTCCAGCAATACGCCCAGGCTCTGACGGGAGATCTGCCGCCAGTCGGTCTCGGCCATCTCCTGGCCGTCCTCCCGCAGCCAGGTGACGTCCTTTAGCGCCGATTCGGGGTGAGCGGCGCCCTCGAGAAACGCCTCGCGACGGAAAACCGGATGATCGAGCCGCAGCCGGATCAGGCGGCGGACGAAATCCCGCATGGACAGATCTTCGTCCGACAGATCCCAGTCCAGCCAGGAGATCTCGTTGTCCTGGCAGTAGGCATTGTTGTTGCCGCGCTGGGTGCGCCCGAATTCGTCTCCGGCCTGCAGCATCGGTACGCCCTGGGAGAGGAGCAGCGTAGCCAGCATGTTGCGCATCTGCTGGCTGCGCAGCCGGCGGATGCGCGGTATCCGGCTCGGCCCTTCCTGCCCGCAATTCCAGCTGGAACCATGACTGGAACCATCCCGGTTTTCTTCGCCGTTGGCCCGGTTGTGCTTGTGGTTGTAACTGACCACATCGGCGAGGGTGAATCCGTCGTGGCAGGCCACGTAGTTGACGCTGGCGACGGGGTGGCGGCCGGGCGTGCGAAAGAAATCGCTGGAACCGGCGATGCGTTCGGCGAATTCCGGGACCTTGCCAGAGTCGCCGCGCCAGAACTGCCGGACCGTATCACGGTAACGGTCGTTCCACTCCGCCCAGGGCGGCGGGAAGTGTCCCAGGCGGTAGCCGGCCGGTCCCACATCCCAGGGCTCCGCGATCAGCTTTACCTGACCGAGGACCGGGTCCTGGTAGAGCGAAGCGAAGAATGCGCCGTCGCGCTCGAACACCGCGCCCCGCCGGGCCAGGCTCGGCGCCAGATCGAACCGGAAACCGTCCACCTGCATTTCGCTGACCCAGTAGCGCAGGCAATCCGTCACCAGCCGCAGGGTGGCCGGCTTCGAAACGTCCAGGGTGTTGCCGCAGCCGCTGAAGTTCACATAGGAGCTGAGATCGCCCTGATCGAGCAGATAGTAGGCATGATTGTCGATACCCCGGAAACTCAGCATGGGGCCGCCGGCCCCCCCTTCGGCGGTGTGGTTGAAGACCACGTCGAGGATGACCTCGATACCGGCCCGGTGCATGGCCCTGACCATCTGCCGGAATTCATCCACCGGATCGTCCACGGCGAACCCGGGATGGGGCGCGAACATGGCGATGGGGTTGTATCCCCAATAATTGCTCAGACCCAGTTCCAGCAACCGGCTCTCGCTGAGAAACGCCTGACAGGGCATCAGTTCCACCGCCGTCACCCCCAGCCCCTGCAGGTAATCGAGCACTGCCGGCTGAGCCAGACCCAGGTAGGTCCCGCGCAGGGCCTCCGGGACCTCCGGATGCAGCCGGGTGAAACCCTTGACGTGCATCTCGTAGACCACGCTCCGGTTCCATGGCACGGCGGGACGATCCACGCCCTGCCAGTCGAAACGCCGGTCGACGACCACGGACCGGGGCACCCAGGGCGCGCTGTCCCTCGCGTCCTTCTGCCAGGCATGCCCCTCCTCCGGCGTATAACCAAAAATCTCCGGACGCCATTCAAACGTATCGGTGATCCGGCGGGCGTAGGGGTCGATCAACAGCTTGTTTTCGTTGAAACGATGGCCGTGATGGGGCGCGTAGCGGCCGTGGATCCGGTAACCGTAATGC
>JASFJM010000184.1:0-5372 GCA_050122055.1 Gammaproteobacteria bacterium
GCGCCATCTCAGCCCATCGCCGCGAACGCCGGATGCAACGGCGGCTCCTGAGGAATGCGGCCCCAGGAGCCGGCTGGCCGCTGCTCAGCCGCCGACAGCGGGCATAGTCGCCGGGCCGCGTTCCTCAAACGAAAGGGTCTGATAACGGCTGACTCGTAGAGTCGTTGACCAGTAGTCGGGTGGGAGTCCGGCTTTACGCTTGAGGGCGCTCAAGAAATCGACTGGCTCCGGAAGTTGCTCCCAGACTTTTGGCAGGAATGTGGCGCGCGCGCTCCCTTCCTCCAGCAACAGACCGTCGATCAGCGGCCTCAGCCGCCGCAGCAGTTCATCCTGATCGCGGACCTCCAGCGGCACCATCGGTGAGAGCACCGAAATCTCGATCCGCACCTGCCCCAGTTCAGATGCACTCAGGCGCGGAAAACGGATGTCGCGGAACGCGGCGTTGAAGGCCGCGATCCCCACGTCTTCGGCCAGCGGCCGTTTGGCTTCGAGGGAGCCGACGCATCCGCGCAGGGCGTTTTCGCGACGCAGGGTCACGAAACTCGCTCCCGGCCGCGCCAGGGCGCCGGTGAATTGGTCCGCGGAATAACTCGGTGGCTGACCGCTGGTGAGTCCCTGAGCGATGGATTCCCTGGCCAGATCGAGCAGCTGGTCCTGTTCGGCGATGCCGAGTTCAGCTGAGGACAAAGCTGCCATAGCCCACGACCCGCTTGCGGTCGCCGGCGGTGTCACCGGAATTCCGCAGGTCCACCGCTTCGATGGAGAGCGCCCGGGCTGCTTTCGAGCACATCAGTCCGTTGATGGCCCGGGCCCCGCAGGCCTCCTGGTCACACAGATCGGCACGGCGTCCGAGGATCTTGTCCCGGGTCCGGCCGTCGATCTCCCGGGCCTCTTCGTAATCGAGGAAGTGGGACAGGTCCGAACTGACCACGATCAGCGTCTCCGGGCCGCCCCACAGCGCGTCGATGACGGCGCCGACCTGCCCGGCCGGGCACCGGCCCACGGCGATGGGCACCAGGGCGAAATCGTCCAGCACCGTCTGCAGGAAGGGCAATTGCACCTCCAGACTATGCTCCTTGGCGTGGGCGGTATCCGAGACCTGGACCCCGGGCATGCCGGTGATGCGTTCGATGGCATCCCGGTCCAGGGGCACCCGCCCCAGCGGGGTCGCGAAGGCGCTTTGCGGGGGCACAGCCATCCCTTCGAGCCAGACCCGGTGCGCCGGCCCCAGCAGCACCACCCGGTGGATGGACTCCCGGACCGGTTCCAGCCTGCGATAGGCACGGGCGGCCACCGGACCGGAGTAGACGTAGCCTGCGTGGGGGACGATCAGGGCTTTGGGCGCCGGACCGGCAGGAGCCGGATCGCTGGCGGCGAGCAGGTCATCGAGTTCCCGGCGCAGAGGTTCCGGACTCTCCGGATAGAACAGCCCGGCCACTGCGCTATGGCGTGTAGACAGCATAGGCAACGCGGAGTCTGGCTCCGCCAATCAGCCAACTATAATTGAGATATAGGGGTTCCGACCCCAACTAGCAAGGTATGGACAGCACTATCGTCTCAACCCGTTTCTGGCACGTCCTCGACGACGGCCGGATTCAGTGCGACCTGTGCCCCCGGCATTGCCGTCTGCGCGAGGGCCAGCGGGGCCTGTGCTATGTGCGCCAGCGCCTGGAGGATGAGGTCAAGCTGGTCAGCTACGGCCGCTCCTCGGGATTCTGCGTGGATCCCATCGAGAAGAAGCCCCTCAACCATTTCTATCCCGGCAGCGCGGTGCTCTCGTTCGGCACTGCAGGCTGCAATCTGGCCTGCAAGTTCTGCCAGAACTGGGACATGACCAAGTCCCGGGAGATGGACACCCTGGCAGACAAGGCCAGTCCCGAGCGGCTGGCGGAGGTGGCGGAGGAGACCGGCTGCCGGAGCGTGGCCTTTACCTACAACGACCCGGTGATCTTCCTCGAATACGCCGTGGATGTGGCGGCCGCCTGCCGCGAGCGGGGCATCAAGACGGTGGCCGTCACCGCCGGGTATATCGACCCGGAGCCGCGCAAGGAGTTCTTCGCCGCCATGGACGCGGCCAACGTGGACCTCAAGGCCTTCACCGACCTGTTTTATTACAAGATCTGCGGCGCCCATCTGGCGCCGGTTCTGGAGACGCTGGAGTACATCAAGGCCGAGACCGACACCTGGCTGGAGCTGACCACGCTGATCATCCCGGGCCAGAACGATTCCGACCGGGAGCTGGAGGCCATGACCCGCTGGGTGGTCGCCCACCTGGGGCCCGATGTCCCTATGCATTTCACCGCTTTCCATCCGGACTGGAAGATGATGGATGTGCCGGCGACACCGCCGGCCACCCTCAGCCGTGCCCGGCGCATCGCCATGGACAACGGTGTGCGCTATGCCTACACCGGCAACGTCTACGATCCCGAAGGATCCAGCACCTGGTGCCATGTCTGTGGCGCCCGGGCGATAGAAAGAGCCGCCTATCACATCGGTGGATGGGGCCTGGACGCAAACGGCCGCTGCCGGAGTTGTCAGGCGGTGATCCCGGGTCGTTTCGACAGTACGGCTGGTGATCAGGGCGCGAGGCGCCGGCCGGTGCGGATCGGGATAGGACCCTAGTCCGGGATCCTCGCCGCTGCCTCCGGGCGCCGGGCTCCACCTGGCGAACGGTCGGTTCGCGGCTCAAAAGACGATATGCACCCGCTTGTGAAGGTCGAATCTGTAAGCGGGTCCGCATCCCGGGCCTTCATGTAACTGCAGACCATTCGACCGGGGGCCCGCGACCGCCGGGGCCTTCAGTTCTTTTCTTGGCTCCGATGTCTGTAGGCTATGATCACGGCCTGATCAGGCCAGGAGTCAGATGCCGGAGGGCATCGACCGCATCCCCCATGTTCGGACCCGGTTGGAAACAGCGCATCGGCTCGTCAGGTCTGGCCCTGATCGCCGCCAATTTCGTGCCCCTGTTCGGGGTCTTGTTCCTGGACTGGGACGTGCTCGCGCTGATGCTCCAGTTCTGGTTCGAGAATGTGTTTATCGGCATCTTCTCGTTTATCCGCATCGCGACGGCGAGGAAGGACCGAAGCTTCGAGACCCGGTGGATATTGCCGTTCTTCTTCCTGTTCCACTACGGGCTGTTCACCCTGGGGCACGGTTTCCTGCTGCTGGACCTGTTCAGTGGCGGAGATTACGAGATGGACCAGCTCGTGCGCCCGGGATTCTGGATCGATCTGGCCGCCGAAAACGGCATCGTCATCGCTCTGGCGGCGTTGTTCGTCTCCCATCTCTACTCCTTTGTCGATAATTACATCCTCCGCCGGGAATATCTGGAACTCGATGCGCGCAAGGCCATGACCCTGCCCTATCCACGCATCATGATCCTGCACGTATCGTTGCTGGGCGGCGGGATACTGTTGAGGGAGACCGGCCAGCCGGCGGCCGGGCTGGTGATCTTCGTGGTGCTCAAGGTGGCGGTGGACCTGTCTCTGCATCTGCGCGAGCATCGTCGGCTGCAGAACGCGGGTCAGTCCTAACGGGAGAGGCCGGACGGCGTGGTCTTCCGGAGCCCCTGTCGCGACCACCGTGATGGTCCCGGGACGGCGATGAAGAAATAATTGCCGGCTGCTATCCTGCGGATAACCCCGAAATAGAAGGCGACCAGGACATGCTGAATACAGACGCTCTCGCCAGGCGCTTCGGCTACAGCGGATTATTGATCACCTTGTTCCTGCTGGCCTTTATCGGGCCGCTGTTCAGTGGCCGGGCATGGGACGCCCTGGTGGTCGGTTTATTGAGCATGGCCACTGCGCTCGCTGCCATTATTGCGGCGCGGGGATCTCGAGCCAGACAGATAATTCTCCTGTTCCTGGCCGTGTCGTTCGTCGCCACCCATGTGCTCATGGCCACCACCGGGGAGGTGACCTGGGCGATGGCCTACTTTGCGACAGGCACGGTTTTCTTCGGCTACGTGGCCTTGGTCCTGCTGAAGAGGATCCTGCTGCAGAGCACGAATGTGGATGGTCAGATCATCGCCGGTTCGGTGGCCGTGTATCTCCTGATCGGCATCGTCTTCGCGTATCTGTTCGCATTCGTGGATTTGTATATCCCAGGCGCTTTCTCCCTGTCGGGCCCGGAGGCCGATCTGGGCGCCGATTTCTACTACTACAGCATGGTGACGCTGACGACCCTGGGCTATGGCGATATCACGCCCGTGTTGCCGATCGCCCGTGGGCTCGCAGCGTTCGAGGCGCTGATCGGGCCCCTGTATCTCACCGTGCTGGTCGCGCGGCTGGTGGGCATGCAGATCAGTCCAGGCAGCGCCGGACCGGATCGCCCTGAGTAGACGTTTCAGTCCAGGGACCCGAATGCCTGTCTGATCTCTTCGACCTGCTGGTCGGAATAAGATGCCGCATCCTTCAGATGTCCCCAGACGGGCAGCGGCCAGCAGGGGTCCGACTCGCGTCTGCCTATCACATGCAGATGGAGTTGTGGCACCAGATTGCCGATAGCGCCGAAGTTGACCTTGGGCCAGCCCAGTTCCTTCTTGATGAACCGGGATACACGCGTCGCGTCGTCCAGGGCCTTGCTGCGGAGCACCGGGGGCAGGTCCAGCAGATCGCTGACTTCGGTCTCGGGGACCAGGATGAACCAGGGTACCAGGGCATTCCGGTGCAGCAGCAGATGGCAGAATTTCATCTGGCCGAGCCGATGACAGTCCTCGATTAGCTGGGGATGGAGGCTAAAGCTGCGGGATTTCGGGGTTGTACCCATGAGCAGTCCGTCGGGGTGAGAATCCTCGGCCATTATAGGCGCTTGGTAAGCCGGTCGCCGTCGGCTGCATCAGGTCGACGGGGCTCTCCTGTACGGTCCGTAGCTGTAGTACTTCGGCCGGTCGTCGAGCCGCACGTGCAGCCAGAATACGCCTTGACCGGCGGTGCTCAGCCATACCGGATCCCGCCTCCGCAGCCGCGTCGTCATCGCCGTGCCCACACGCCGCCAGAGCGCGTGCTGCTGGCGTGCTGGCGCGCCCCGGCAGAACGCCGCCAGATGGGCGTAGGCCGGCAGCGGTCCGGACGGGCAGGGGGCGACCAGCACGGCGTCACCGCCCAGATTGGGAAACACGCTGACCTCATCGCGGTTCGCCGGATCGCCGAAGTGTTCCGCAAAAGCCTCCGGCTCGGGCGCCACATCGGCCAGCAGCGGGCTGTCGACCAGCACGAATTCGAATGGGTCAGCCGTGCTCGCGCCGGTCACCGCGGGCGTCTCCCAGTAGAAAGCGGGCCAGGGCGCGGCGGCCAGGGTGTGGATGAAACATTCGCGGAACTCGGGTGCCTCCCGCCAGGCATCGAGCACCTGTGACCAGGAGGCAGGCT
>JASFJM010000185.1:0-5352 GCA_050122055.1 Gammaproteobacteria bacterium
CGGCGAGGGGTGACATCGAGCTTTTTCCTGCCGGTCGACCAGATCGACCAGCTGCCTGACCTGGGCGATGACCCGCTGCGCTCGATCGCCAGGCTGCCGGGGGCCGCCACCAACGGCTGGTCCGCCAAGTCCCATCTGCGCGGCGGCGATATCGACGAAAATCTGGTCCTGTTCGATGGCATGCGGCTGCGCAACCCCTTCCATCTCAAAGACTTCCAGAGTGTGTTCAGCGCCATCGACCCGGCCATCATCCGCGGCATGGACGTCTACACCGGCACCGCCCCCATCGGCTTCGGCGATCGCATGAGCGGCGTCATCGACATCCACTCCCTGGAGCCGCCGGTGGGACGCGAACACGAGATTTCCCAGAGTCTGTTCAATTCTTCGGTCATGACCGCGGGCGCGTCGGATGACGGGCGTGTGGACTGGGCGGTCTCGGCCCGGCGCGGCAACCTGGATCTGGTGCTGGACGTGATCGATCCCGACATCGGTGATCCCAGCTACTTCGATATCTACACCCGATTCGGTGTTCAGGCCACCAACACGCTGCGGGTCACCGGGAACGTCCTGTTCTTTGATGACGATATCTCTCTTTCCGATACGGACAGCGAGGAAGAGGCCGACGCCAGCTACCGTGATGTCTACTACTGGGTGCGCCTCGATCACGAGCCCACCCCGGACCTCCGCGGGTGGACCATCCTGTCTCACACCTATATCTCCAGCAATCGGAAAGGCACGGTCGAGAAAGATGGGATCAGTACCGGCTCTCTGGATGACGACCGCACCTTCAACATAGAGGGACTTGAGAGCAACTGGCGGCTGCGAGTCAATGACCGGCTGCAGCTGGGCGCGGGCGGCGGACTCGCCTGGTCCGAGGGCGACTACGATTACACGGACGAGGCCGTGTTCGACCTGCTTTTTCTCACTCCCGGGGCCCCGACCGAGCCGGCGCGCAACCGCGATTTCAACCTGGACCGCGACGGGGGCAACTACTGGTTGTACGGAGAGTCGCGCTGGCGGCTGACCGACTCGCTTACCGCCGAACTGGGGCTGCGTTGGGACCGCCAGACCCTGACCGAGGACGACGAGGACCTGTTGAGTCCCCGGGTCGGCCTGGTGTACGACATCGGGGACAACACGACGCTGCGGGCCGGCTGGGGCCGCCACTACCAGACCCAGGGGATCGATGAATTGCAGATCTCGGATGGCGTGACCCGCTACTTCGATGCCCAGCGCGTCGACCACCTGGTGGCGAGTATCGAGCAGCGCCAGTTTTTGGGTATGGACCTGCGGCTGGAAGCCTACTGGAAGGACTTCGACCGGCTGCGCCCACGCTTCGAGAACCTGCTCTACAACCGGGTGCTGCTGCCGGAACTGACCCCCGACCGCATCGAGGTCGCGCCGGACGACGCCACCGCCTATGGCGTGGAGGCATCCCTGGTCCGTCGTCATCGAGGTCCCTTCGGATGGTGGCTCAGTTACAGCTGGGCCCGGGTGGAGGACCGCTTGTTCGGGGAAGACATCCCCAGGGCGTGGGACCAGCGGGAGGCTTACTCGGGAGGCTTCAACTGGGAATCCGGTGGCTGGAGCGTGTCCGTGGCCGGCAATTACCGCAGCGGCTGGCCGACCACCGAAGTCGAACTGATCCAGGCGGAACCCATCGGTCTGGCGGCCACCGGCCGGCGTAATGACGAAAACCTGAACGATTATTTCACTGTCGACGCCCGGGTCGCCCGGGAATTCACGTTACCGAACAGCACCCTCATCGCCTTCCTCGAGGTGACCAACATCTTTGACCGCAACAACGATTGTTGCGTCGAGTACGAGCTGGAAGAAGACGAGGAAGGCCTGATGCCGCCGGATCTGGAGCTGCAGACCCGAGACTATCTGCCCACGCTGCCCTCTATCGGCTTCACCTGGCGCTTCTGATCGACGCGCGGCGGATCGCGGCCGCCTCCCCTCGCCACCGCACCGGGCTCCCGTTGCCCGCGCGCAATACGCCGAGTAGCCTAGGCTCCACCCCAATCAGTGATGGCCGCTCCGTGATGGTTCGGGGAATTGGTGTAAGCAGAAGAAATCAGCGATCGATGAAAGCGCTCTGGATCACCTCCCACAAAGACACGCTCAACAGCATCCGGCCGGAGGCCGAGACCCTGCTGGGCCTGGCCCGGGCCGGCGTCGAATGCGAGATCATGACCCAGGGGGACTCGGTCTACCGTCCGGCCATGGAAGATGCCGGCATCCGCGTGATCGACTTTGTGCCGAAACACAAATTCGACCGGCGCGCGGTCGATGTCATCCGCGACGCCCTGATCGCGGGCAAACACGACATCCTTCACCTGTTCAACAACAAGGCCGTCGCCAATGGCGTGATGGCTGCCCGCAAGCTGCCGGTCAAGGTCGTCAGCTACCGTGGTCAGACCGGCAATATCCATCGCTATGATCCGGTCTGCTGGCTCACTCACCTGAATCCCCGCATCGATCGCGTGGTGGCGGTGGCCAACGCCGTCCGCGACGACCTGCGCGCGTTGCGCACCGATCCTGAAAGCGTCATCACCATCTACAAGGGCCATGACCTGGCCTGGTACCGGGATGCACCGGCGGACCTGTCCGAGTTCGGCATCCCCGCCGGCGCGTTCGTCGTCGGCGCCGTGGCCAACTACCGGCCCCGCAAGGGGATCGATGTGCTGATCGAGGCTACCCGTCACCTGTCCCCGCACTTGCCGATCCACCTGCTGCTGGTGGGGGCCGATATGGACAAGCGGAAACTGCGGACATTGATCGAAGACAGCCCCATGGGCGAACGGATCCATGTGGCCGGGTTCAGGCCGGATGCCTGCGCACTCATCGCCGCCTGCCAGGCCTCGATCCTCGCCTCCACCAAGCGCGAGGGTTTGCCGAAGACCGTGATCGAGGCCATGGTCTACGGCGTGCCCACGGTCGTGACCGACACCGGCGGTTCCGCCGAGCTGGTGGTGGACGGAGAAACGGGTTTTGTCGTGCCGCCCGGGGACGCCCCGGCCCTCGCTCGCGCGATCCAGTATCTGTGCGAGCATCCGACGGAGGCCGAGGCAATGGGCCGCAAGGGCCGGCAGCGCATCGACTGTCATTTCAATGTGCGTGACACCATTGGCGAGACCCTGGCTTTATATAAGACCTTGATTGAATAATAGACTGCAAGCTGTTGATATATATATTTTTGTATCTGGGCTTTACCGTGTTGAACGCGGCGGAAAAAATGGGGAACAATCCGGGTTACGATCCGGTCAAACTGCTCTGGTAACATTGTCGTTCATGCCGTGAGCCGTCGGGACTCCGCCGGACTCGCGAAGAGTCGATTCACCGTGCCGTGGGCAATATGAGGGATGGAAATGGAAGTTAGAGCGACCACTATCGATCGCGCACAAACCCGGACTGTCGCAACCAACAAGGTCGTCAGCAATACATATATGCTGTTGTCGATGACCGTGCTGTTCAGCGCCGGCACCGCCGGTCTGGCGATGGCGACGAACATGCCGCATCCCGGTCTGATCATCACCCTGGTCGGCTATTTCGGGTTGTTGTTCCTGACTACCAAGCTGCGCAACAGTGTGTGGGGTCTGGTCAGCGTGTTCGCCCTGACCGGCTTCATGGGTCTGACGCTCGGGCCGATCCTCAACGCCTACCTGTCCCTTCCGAACGGCTCACAACTGGTGATGATGGCGCTGGGCTCCACCGGCGCGATCTTCCTCGGATTGTCCGCCTACGCGCTGACCAGCAAGCGTGACTTCAGCTTTATGGGCGGCTTCCTGATGGCCGGCATCCTGGTCGGCTTCCTCCTGGGGCTGGGCGCCGTCTTCCTGCAGCTGCCGATGCTGGCCCTGGCGGTGTCAGCCATGTTCGTGATGCTGATGTGCGGGCTGATCCTGTTCGAGACCAGCAACATCGTCAACGGCGGCGAGACCAACTACATCATGGCCACGGTGACCCTTTACGTGGCGCTGTTCAATCTGTTCACCAGCCTGCTGCATCTGCTGGGGGTGTTCGGCGACGAGTGATCTCGCCGACCCGATTACGGCGTAATCCAACGCCCGCAAGCCCGGACCGCCGTTCTCGGCGTCCGGGCTTTTTATCGGGGCATGCCCGGACGGTCCGTTGCCTTTTGGTTCTCACCATCGGTCTGGCCGCGACCGGCCCAGCCCGGGCCTGGACGATGAGTTCGTCCACCGGCAGCGACACTACCTGCGTTTGGGGATATACAACTCGGTGAGGGTCCCCTCGAACGCTTCGGCCGCCATGGCCACGCTCTCCGACAGGGTCGGATGGGGATGGATAGTCAGACCGATGTCGGCGGCTTCGCAGCCCATCTCGATGGCGAGACCGGCTTCAGCGATCAGGTCCCCGGCGTTGGTGCCGACGATGCCGGCCCCAAGCACCCGGCCCGTGTCCGGATCGAACAACAGCTTGGTAAAGCCTTCGTCCCGGCCGATGGCCAGCGAGCGGCCGCTGGCCGCCCAGGGGAATTTGCCCACCGCGTATTTGATGCCCTCGGCCTTGGCCTCCTCCTCGGTCGGGCCGACCCAGGCCACTTCCGGATCGGTATAGGCCACAGACGGGATGACCCGGGCGTCGAACGCCACCTTGTGTCCCGCGGCAGTCTCCGCCGCCACCTTGGCCTCGTGGCTGGCCTTGTGGGCCAGCATGGGCTGACCGACGATGTCGCCGATGGCGAAGATGTGGGGCACGTTGGTGCGCATCTGTTTGTCCACGGGGATATAACCCCGCTCGTCCACGTGCACGCCGGCCCTGTCGGCGCCGATGCGGTCTCCATTGGGCGTTCGGCCTACCGCTACCAGCACCTTGCCGTAGGTCTGTGGCTTGTCCGGCGCCTGGTCGCCCTCGAAGCTCACCTTGATACCGCTCTTCATGGCCTTCATACCCGTGACCCGGGTACCGAGCATGATGGATTCATAGCGTCTGGAGATGCGTTTTTGCAGCGGTCGGACCAGGTCCTTGTCGCAACCGGGCATCAGGGTCCTGGTCAACTCCACCAACGAGACTTTGACCCCCAGCGCGTCGTAGACACAGGCCATCTCGAGTCCGATGATGCCGCCGCCCACCACCAGCATGCGCTTGGGCAGTCCCCCCAGCTCCAGCGCGCCGGTGGAATCGACGATGCGGGGATCGTCGGGCAGGTCCGGGAGCATGAAGGGCTGGGATCCCGCGGCGATGATGCATTGCTCGAAGGCGATGACCTGTTTGCCCTGCTCGCTTTCGACCTGCAGATGATGATCCGAGACGAAGCCGGCCTTGCCGTGGACCACCCGGACCTTGCGGCTCTTAGCCAGGCCGTCCAGGCCCTTGGTCAGGCGG
>JASFJM010000186.1:0-5292 GCA_050122055.1 Gammaproteobacteria bacterium
GCTGCGGGTCGCGATCAGCGGGATCGCAAAGAGGGTGGCGAATGCGGTATTGAGTACGGCGTTCTGCCAGAAGCCTGTGTACAGGGAGAACGCCGTATCGGGGATGAACCAGGCGGCCAGCGGCAGCGCCAACATGTTCCAGCCTTCTTTTTCACCACGCCGGAACGGTCCATGAAGGACCAGGAACATGGTCAGGCCCCAGCCGAACATGACCGTGCCAAGGACGCCGTGGACCAGGACGATATAGTCGTTCGCGCCACTGGAAAACCCGGTTTCCATGGCGCCGGGGGAGCCATAGACCATCAGGCTGAAAAATTTGAGTATCCAGCCCGGCGTCAGCACCATGCTGATGCCGAATATCATCAGGACCCCGACGGAGACCTGAAGCCACCGGTACCAGATCGTGGAAATCTTCAAATGCCGTCGCCTTACTGCGCGGGCTCGGCTGAGCCCTGGTAGCGTGCCGCGGTGATGAACTCGCCAAAGGACTCGCACCAGACGATCACGGTATTGAATCGGGTCGGATCGATGTCCTGGGGCACGGGCACGATGAAATTGTCGAAGGTCTTGACGTCGCCGACCTGGACCATCCGGGGTTTCAGGGATTCGAATTCCGCCTCGGTCTCGACAAATTCCGGTGCCAGATAGAGTTTGTAATCCGGGCCCGGTGCGATCCTGCCCTGCAGCGAGATAAAGCGCGGTCCCACGGATACCGTCCCCTCGCCCCAATGGAGGAGATCGCTGCCCGCCAGATCGCGCCGGAACTCCCCGGTCAGAATCGCGCTCTCCATAGTCGCCGCCACTTCAGACGCCGACGGTGCCGCCGGTGCGGTGAGGATCGGCAAGGCGTAGATGCCGGCGGCGAAACCCACGGCGGCAAACAGCAGGTGAGACAGGCTAAGAATTATCAGCTTTTTCATGGTGTGATTCCCGGTGTCCTGACCATGGAGGATCACTCCGGATCCCTGCAAATTTCCGCTCCCGGATCTTTTTCGAGCAAACGGCAGCCTGATCGTTCCCGAATTCCATGGCGATGATGGAAGGCCCACGCGACATCCGGTGCGGGCCGGATCCGGATCGTCCACGGTCTGCTGTCTCCCGTCATGGCGGGAGCGGGCGTTCCATAAACACCGATCCCAGGGCCACACCGCCGTCGAGGACCAGGTCCCCGCGGCCGGTCTCTGAGAATCCGTTGGCGCGATAAAAGCCCACGGCATTGAGCGACGAACTGACTCTGAGTTTCGGGCAGCCGGCATCTTGGGCCACGCCGGCCATGAACTCCAGCAGCGCCCGGCCGAGACCCTGTCCCGCCAGGGACGGATCGATAAAAAGGGCCTCCAGGAGCTGATCTTCCAACTTGAGCGCGCCGAAGCCCGCCACCTGTCCATCGCGGATCAGCACGTAATATTCGTTGCCGCGTTGTTGCCCTTTGACGAAGCGCTCCAGCCGCGGCGGCCCGATCCAGGCGTCGATGATCTCCTGGCCGTAGGCCTCTGCGCACAAGGCCCTCACCGAGGCGCAAAAGACCGCCTCCATGGCGGGATGATCAGAAGTTTTGGCGGGGCGGATCACCGATCTTGTGCCTTATCGAGACTTGCGGAAGGACGGATCCAACGCCGGCGGGATCGGGAGGGCCACCTCATGCATGCTGATATCCAGGTCCCGAATGTCGATGTCATTGCGCTCGGCCCTGCTCACGGACTGTCGGGATCTTCGGCGCGCCGGAACACCTGATGGTTGCCCGGGATCCAGGTCTCGCCACCGTCCTCCGAGAAATCCATCCTGGATTCGAACGCGTCAGCGCTGACGTTGAATCGCGTAAACCGGAGCCGCGCCGTCTTACCATCGGCCGTCTGGAACTCCTGCGAGGTTCGTTGCTCGCCGCCCAGTGCCCCGCTCATGACCCACAGCTTGCCGTCGGCACCGACAGACACCATCTCGATTTCCCGCTCGGCCTCGTCGATGTAGAAGAGCAGGCCGACGACCTGCCGCAGCTCCGGGATCTCGCTGCGCCCTGACAGTACGCGGTCGGGCACCACCCAGCGGAATTCGTATGAGCCGTTGACGGAGCGGCTGACGGTGCCGTCCTCGTCAAGAAACTCGGTCACCACATCCCATCTGCCCTCGGCATGGCGCAGCTGGGCGACCGATCGTTCCATGTCCTCGTCTTCGTGGACGCCATGGGCGAATCCATGCCCACAGATCGCGAACGCTGCGATACCGAAGAAAAGGGCCAGTCGGTAACGAGGCATCTTTCCCTCCCGTGTCACAAACCGTCCTGGCATCGAGTTTGCCAGACAACCGGGGGCCATGCCTAAGGAGACGGTCTGGGGGAGTCCCCCGGGCCGCGGGGATCGTCAGGATCCGTCGGTCTGATCCACGTAGATCAGCTTGTCGGTCTCGAATCCCAGCTCGCCGGCTCTTTTCAGGAATCCGTCCAGGATTGCCTGCTCCACGGTCGGCGTGCGGGCCAGCAGCCACAGGTAGGACCGATCCGGTCCCGCCACATAGGAATACTGATAGTCGTCCCGGTCAAGTCCGAACACGACATAGGCGCCATAGAACGGGCCGAAGAATGAGACTTTGAGATAACCCTCGTCGCGGCTGCGGACAAAGAAGGCCTTGCCTTCGGCCTGGGTCCACTCTCCGTTCCTGGTGTCGTAGCCCCGGTTGATCACCTCGATGCCGCCGTCGTCCCGCAGGCTGTATTCGGCCGTGACGCGGGTCAGCCCCCGCTCGAAAGAATGGTCGAGGCGGGCGATCTCGTACCATTTGCCGAGATAACGGTCGGGGTTGAATCCGGTGACCGGTTCGACCCCCTCGGGCGGGTCCACGCAGGCGCCGGTCAGCGCCGTGACGAGCGTCAGCAGCAAGCGTCCGGCCAGGCGGCCGACACGGTTGCCGGATCTGTTTCTTAACGTCTTCATCTGCTGAGGATACTCTCGGCGGTGGCCCGGGCGCTGTCGAGGCAATCCGACAGGCCAGGGCCGCCGCGATAATTGGCGCAGAAGTGCAGTCCCTGCCAGCGCTGCTCCATGCGCTCCAGGGCGGCGAGGAATTCGCCATGTCCCACGTTGTATTGGGGGATCGCCAGCGGCCAATGGGTGGCGCTGGTAAACACCGGCTCGCCGCGGATCCCCAGCAGATCGGCGAGCTGGCCGGTGGCCAGGGCCACCGCCTCCGATTCGCTGGATCGGGCGCAATCCGGCATGGTGGCGCCGCCCATAAAGATCATCAGCGCCACGTGTCCTTCCGGCGCGCGGCCGGGGAAGATGGTGGACGAGAAGATGGCGCCGAGCACGCGGCGCTTTTCCACCAGCGGGATCAGCACCCCGAATCCGTCCAGCGGATGCTCCACCTGCTCGCGGCGATAGCCCAGGACCAGGGTGGTGACCGGCGGATAATAGAG
This sequence comes from Gammaproteobacteria bacterium, assembly GCA_050122055.1. Taxonomy (GTDB): domain Bacteria; phylum Pseudomonadota; class Gammaproteobacteria; order Steroidobacterales; family XN24; genus CAMYOC01. The sequence continues at coordinate 3,410 of JASFJM010000186.1, forward strand.
CGCCGGTATCTGCGCCATGTCCGCGGCGATGGCCTCCTGCCACGGCAATTCGTGATTCGTATGAGCCGGCACCGAGATGACCAGCTCGTCGAAATCTCCGGTCTGTTCTCCTCCCGGCTCGCGCCAGCGGATCTCCCAGCCCGTTTCCGAGCGCGCCAACGATGTGGGCTCGGCGCTGGTGCGGATATCCGCCCGCGCCGTTTCCGCGAGCCGCCGGGTCAGGGTCTCGGTGCCGTCAGGGAAGGACATCATGCGCGGCTTGTAGGCGACTTCACCGCGCCGTTTGCGTTCCTTCCGCAGCTTGACGGCGCCGCCGATCAGGGAGCCGTATCGGGCCTCCAGATTCCATACTTTCGGGAACGCGTAACGGATGGACAGCTTGTCCGGATCGCCGGCGAAGATGCCCGAGACCAGGGCCGCGATGCCGTAGTCGAGGAACTGGCGCCCCATGCGCCGGCTGACGAATCCGGCGACGCTCTGGTCCTCGTCGGCCGGGGCCGGCTTGATAAAGGGCTCGGCCAGCAGCCGGAATTTCCCGCCCAGGGTGTAGAGCGGTGTCGTGATGCCGCCGCCCATGGACATGGGCAGGGGCAGCACGCGGCCGTTCCTGACCAGGAAACGCTTGTTGGCGATGGGATTGGCGTCGACGATGTCGCCGGTCAGACCCAGATCGTGGAGGAAGTCCTCTGCCTGCTGGCTCTTCATCAGCATGGAATTGGGTCCGGCCTCGCACAGGAAGCCGTGTTTCCGCTCGGTGCGGATGACGCCGCCGGTGCGGGCGGACTTCTCGATCACCGTCACGTCGGCCCCGGCCTGACCCAGCCTCCAGGCCGTGGCCAGCCCGCTCAGGCCGCCGCCGACGACGGCAATCCTCCCGGGGCTGGCTGGCTGATTCATGGGTCCTCCGGCTTCCCCGCGCCTGGTCTCAGATGAGACCAGGCCCAGGCCGAATGCAGGTCATGGGTCGTCCGTGGTCCGGGCCGATGCCCGCTCTCGAGTGGGCTGGCGGTCAGCCGCCCCGCTTTTCCTTGGCCACCAGGAAGTTGATCACGTCGAGCAACTGCTGGTTGCCGCCCGCCAGATCGGCGCCGGTCACGTATTTGCCATTGACCACGACAGCCGGGACGCCACTGAGGCGGAAGCGCCGGACCTGGGCATCGGCCCGGCGCAGGTTGGTCTGCACCGCGAAGGAATCCCAGGCGGCCAGGAAATCCTGCTCGGAGACGTCGAAGCGGGCGAAGAACTCGATCAGGCGCTCCCGGGTGTCGAGCATGTTCCGGTTGACGTGGATCTCCCGGAAGATGGCGGGGTGGACTTCCTCGAGGATGCCGAGGGCCTCCGCGGTGTAGAACACCCGGGCGTGGACCTGCCAGTTCGCGTTGAGCGCAGCCGGGATCTGCACGAAGATGGTGTCGTCGGGCATGCCGTTGAGACGCCACTCCTGGATAAACGGCTCCAGGGTGTAACAGTGAGGGCAGCCGTACCAGAACACCTCGGCCACCTCGACCTGGCCCGGCCCGGCCCGCGTCGGCTGGGCGACCGGCAGGGTCGTGTAATGGCGGCCTTCCTGATAGCGTTCCAGCGCTTTGGGGATCTGAGGCTTGGCGACCACCGGGGCCACGTCTTCGTCAAGGACGACCTCCTCGTCCACCATGGTTTCTTCAGGGATGGTCTCATCGACCATGGGCTGCGTCGGCGCCGCTTCCTCGACGGTGGTCTCCCCGGTCGTCTCCTCTGTCATCTCCACAGCCGTCCCGTCCTCGGCGGCCGGTACGGGAGCCTGGGTCTCTTCCCTGCCACAGCCGGTGAGGGCGAAAAGGACAAGGACGATGGCGGCCAATCTGGTCATCGAGATCTCCATTGAATCGGGGTGTGGCTCGGGG
>JASFJM010000187.1:0-5268 GCA_050122055.1 Gammaproteobacteria bacterium
CCCGAGAACTTGTCAGTGATGACATTGACACTGGTGACAGACCCGAACTCCGAAAAAGCCGAGCGGAGATCGTCTTCGGTCACGCTATAGGCCAGATTTCCAACATAGATATTCATACATTTACTCGTTCAAAAACGTGTGTTGTTCGAAAAAACGCTGCCAGCAGGCAAACACACAAACCTGCTGACAGAGACTTGCCGCAACGGCAAATTCCTGGCTCTGACGCCGCCAACTAAAAAAGGCCCGCTCGGGCCTTTCTGTCGCTGATCGGCTCGCACTGAGGGTCGCCGGGGTCGTCCCCGGTGCTCGGCGCTCACCCTCTCCCGCCGATTCACGGCACCCTCATGGGTGCCGCAGTCCACGAGTCTAACACTTCGGGGCCACCGATCCTATCTGTCCGCCTGGGACAGGCCACGGCGGGGCCGCGGGCTCCGATGGGTCAGCACCCCGACCTGGACGCTCCAGCCGGGGCGGATTCGATCGCCGGACTTCAGATCACCCCTCGCGGTGATTTGCGGCGATAATCACCCGCTGTAACGATTTCCAGGAGCCCGCCAATGAGGATCCAGCTGACCGACCTCGAAGCCAGGGTCATCGGCGTGTTGATCGAGAAGGCCGTGACCACGCCGGACCAGTATCCCCTCTCCCTGAATGCCCTTCGCAACGGATGCAATCAGAAGAGCAACCGTGATCCGGTGCTCAAGCTGGAGGAAGCCGAGGTGCAGTCGGTCCTCGACGGCCTGGGGAAAAAGCACCTGGTAATGGAAAAATCCGGATTCGGCAGCCGTGTACCCAAGTATCAGCATCGCTTCTGCAACAGCGAATTCGGCTCGCTGAAATTCTCCGACCAGGAACTGGGATTGGTCTGCGTCCTGCTCCTGCGCGGACCTCAGACCGCCGGAGAGCTGCGTAGCCGCACCCATCGTCACTGCAGCTTCAACGATGCCGGTGAGGTCGAGGCGACCCTCAGGGGACTCATGCAGCGCGAGGACGGCCCGTTCGTCACCCAACTGGCCCGCGAGCCCGGAAAGCGGGAATCCCGCTTCGCACATCTATTTTGCGGACCGGTCTCCAGCGGCACCGTGAGTGCCGATCCGGAACCGGCCGTCCGGGCTACCCCGGTACCGAACGCGCCGGATCCGTCCCACGAGGCGCGCCTGCGGGAGCTGGAGGAAGTCGTCGCGATCCTGCAGAAGGCGGTCGCGGATTTGCAGCGGCAGATCAGGCCACAGGCCCTGCACTCCGGGCCGCCGACGGAAGATGACGTCGATCAATGAACAGGACCGGACCAGCAGATAGTCTTGCCGCCATGACGCAACTCAACCGACGGCTGGGCCGGGAGTACCGGACCCTGACCTGCATGGTCGAGATCTACTGCCGGGATCATCACCCCGGGGAACCCCACCGGCCATGCCTGCGCTGTCTCCGATTCCTTGAATATGCTCAGCAACGGCTGCAGAAGTGTCCCTACGGACAGCGCAAGCCGGTCTGCGCTAGCTGTCCGATCCATTGCTACAAACGGGCCCAGCGGGAACAGGCCCGCAAGATCATGCGCTATGCGGGACCGCGCATGCTGCTGCGCCACCCCTGGTACGCGCTCAACCACATGACCGACAAGCTGCGCCGGGTGGAGCATCCCATGACGATCCGCCGGCGCAAGAAAGCGATCGCCCGATCGCGCCTCTCCGGTCGCGACTGATCCTCGGACCGGGGCCGGGGCTAATCCTCCGGCAGCGGGATGAACTCCGTCTCTCCGGGCACCGGATCGAAGCGGCCTTCCTTCCAGTCCTGCCTGGCCTGTTCGATACGTTCGGGCCGGGTGGAGAGGAGGTTCCACCACAGGTGGCGTGGCCCATCCAGCGGCGCGCCGCCGAGCAGCATCAGCCGGCTGTCCGCCGCTGCGGTGATCTCGACATCCACACCGTCGGCCGCGATCAGCATCCTGCCGGACTCATATCCGATACCGGCGACCGTCACCGATCCCGAGACCACATAGACGGCTCGCTCACCCAGATCTGCCGGCAGCGGCAGCCGTGCTCCTTCCGTCAGCTCCGCCGCCAGATAGAACATCGGGCTGAGGGCAGCCACGGGCGAGCGCTCACCGAAGGCCTCGCCGACGATCAATCTCAGGGTGGCGCCATCCCGTTCCAGCACCGGCAGAGACCCGGCTCCATGATGGAAAAAGGCCGGCTCGACCTCTTCCTGCTCCCGAGGCAACGCGATCCAGCTCTGTATCCCGTGCAGCCTCGATGTCCGGGCCCGCTCCTCGTCACCGGTGCGCTCGGAGTGCACGATGCCCCGGCCCGCCGTCATCCAGTTCACGGCACCCGGTCGGATCGGCTGGACCACGCCGAGGCTGTCCCGGTGCATGATCTCGCCTTCGAACAGATAGGTCAGCGTGGCCAGGCCGATATGGGGGTGCGGACGGACATCGATACCGTGACCAGGGTCGAAGGTGGCGGGCCCCATTTCATCGAAGAAGACGAACGGTCCGACCGCCCTCTGCCCCGGCGCGGGCAGTACCCGCCGGACCGAGAATCCGCCCAGATCCCGGGTGCGTGGCTCGATGATCCTGGCGATGGCCCCCTCGGCCTGGGCACAGGCCGGGGACGGACAGGGCTGTTGACTCATTTCCGGTCTCCGCGGGATCGGTGATTCCTGATTCGGCAGGGCTCGGCCATCACCTCGTTTACCTAGACCGGACCCCGGCGATTCAGTTCACTGACCTGGTCGTTCAGGGTCCAGTAGTCATAGAGATATCCGACCAGGAACAGGCCGCCGGTCAGCAACCAGATGATGCCCGTGATCCACTTGCCCATATAGAAACGGTGGATACCGAAGAACCCGAGAAACGTCAGCAGGATCCAGCTTACGTTGTAGTCCACCGGACCGTCTTCGAAACGATAGCTGGCGTCCTCGTTCATGCCGGGGATCAGGAACAGATCGATGATCCAGCCGATCAGCAGCAGCCCCAGGGTGAAAAACCAGATCGTGCCGGATATGGGCCGGCCGTAATAGAAACGATGGGAACCGAAGAAACCGAATATCCACAACAGATATCCGATCAGCTTGCTGTGGGTGTGGGCGGGCGGACTCATGCATGGCACCTGGTCGGGATCTTTACCGAGGATAGCAGCCCGCGCCCGCCATCGTCATGGACCGGCGGACGGATTGAATCGGCGCGCCGGTTGCCGGGCCCGCAAACGACAGGGGCCCCGGACGGGGCCCCTTCGGTATCTGTGCCGGACGGTGGAACTCAGTTGTTGTACGCCACGGTCAGGCGATAGCGGTCCAGATCCCGCTCGTAGATGGCCTTCTGTCGCTCCAGCTCCACGATCTCGGCCTCGAGCTGACCGCGTTTCTCGTTGAGCTCCTTGGCTTCCAGCAGCATCTGGGCACGTTCCTGGATGGTCGCGTCGTCGCTGATCACACCCAGTTCCTTGGCCCGCAGCTGGTCCTCGACGCTGTCCAGCTGGCGATGCCGGTATGCGATCTGGCTGGCCGCAGTGTTCACGCGGCTCTGGAGTGTGTAGAGCTGTTTGCCGGCCTGGTAGGCGTCGGTGAAATCCGTCGCCAGATCGGCCGGGCAGGCACCTTTGTAGGCACCCCCGCGGGCGCCGAGATTGAAACCGTTGTCGGGCTGGCAGAATTGCCTCAGACCCTCCTCACGGCCCTGCCGATAGGCCTGCAGGTCCGGCGCCACGCCGTGCTTGGCGCAGGCCTTGCGATAGCTGCCGATGCGGTCGGCCGAGTAGCCGGCGGCGCCGTCTTCATAGCCGACCGTGCGCCAGTCGCTCACCAGGCACTCGTCTTCGTTCATGGTCGCGCACGCCTGCAGCATCAATACCGCGGCGACGGTCCCAAGGATCCGGATGTTCATATTGGCCCTCCGGCAGACATCGGCCGATGCCGATGCTTTACATAACAAACCTGGCACGGAGTTTACGGCCCTGGCGCCACCGGTGACCGTGAGACGAATCACGCTTTCAGATTCGGGCGACTCGGGCCTCCCTGCGTGGATCGCAGGCATCGCGCATAATCCGGGGGTCGAAATGTGCCGCCGGACCCGTCGATGGATTTTCTGATCGCCGTCTCCCCGATCCTGCTTCTGATCTGGATGCTGACCAAGCCGCGGGCCCTGGCCTCCCACGTGGCCCTGCCGCTGGTCGCGATCCTGCTGTGGCTGGTCAAACTGCTGTATTTCGACACCCCCGTGCGCGCCGCCAATGCCACCGTGATCCTCGGCGTGCTGGAATCCCTGACGCCGATCACCATCATCTGGGGCGCGATCTTCCTGTTCAAGACCATGGAGTTGTCCGGCAGCATGGACATCATCCGGCGCTGGCTCAACGAGATCACTGACAACCGCACCGCCCAGTTGATGATCATCGGCTGGGCGTTTTCATTCCTGATCGAGGGCGCCAGCGGCTTCGGCACGCCGGCCGCGCTGGCGGCGCCACTGCTGGTCGGCCTCGGCTTCCCACCGGTGCGCATCGCCATGCTGGCGCTGGTGATGAACTCGGTGCCGGTCTCCTTCGGCGCCGTCGGCACGCCCACCTGGTTCGGATTCGGACAGATCGGTCTGAGCGAATCGGAGATGCTGGCGATCGGATTCAGAACGGCCCTGTTCCACGGGATCGCCGCCTTGTTCGTGCCGATCCTGGCACTGCGCTTTGTCATCGGCTGGGACGAGATCCGCCGGAATCTGGGTTTCGTGTTCCTGTCGATACTCAGCTGCACTGTCCCCTATGTGCTCCTCGCCCGCTACAACTACGAATTCCCGGCGCTGTTCGGCGGTGCCGTGGGTCTCGGGCTGTCGGCATTCCTCGCCCATGCCGGGATCGGGCTCGCGCGGTCCGCCGACGAACGGCCCCATCGTTCGGTGGCTCCGGGTCAGCTGTTCAGGGCGCTTTTCCCGCTCTGGGGCACGCTGCTGATCCTGCTGGTCACGCGCATCCAGCAGCTCGGCATCAAGGGCCTGCTCAACCGGACGGAGCCGGCCTGGACCGCTTCCCTCGGCCCCCTGGGTGAATTTTCCGTCAGCCCGGCTCTGGTTGTCTCGGTCAACAACGTCCTGGGCATAGCCGGCGCGGACGGAAGCTGGTCCTACAAGACCCTCTATGTGCCCGCGCTGATCCCATTCTTCCTCATCTCGGGGCTGGCATTCCTGATCTACCGGGTGGACCGGGGCGTCATCGCGCGCATCAGCCGGGAAAGCTGGGAACGAATGGTGCACCCCATCATCGCCATGGTGGGGGCGCTGGTCAT
>JASFJM010000188.1:0-5237 GCA_050122055.1 Gammaproteobacteria bacterium
CGGGTCAGGTGCCACACCGTCGCCCTGACGCAGCGTGTGGTAACTGCCGCCCTGCAATCCCTCGAAGCGTTCCTCGCTGCCGTCCGGCCAGAGCACCCGGACCGAACGTTTCGCCGCAGCCCCATCACCCAGGCCGAACAGGATCCTGGGATCGCTGGCAGAGGCGTAGCTGCCATCCGTACGGACGCGACGCCAGAGTGAGGGTTCCCCGCTCAACGCGACCCGCGCCCCGATCGCATCGCGGCCCGGGTCTCCGGTCAGCAGACGCAGACCTAGCCATTGATTACGAGCGCCGACGCGGTTCTCCAGCACCCGGGCCGGTCCCGCGTTATTGGAGACGATCACATCGGTATCGCCGTCGTTGTCCAGATCGCCGAAGGCGGCGCCGCGGCTGACCCGGGGCGTGAGGATGGCGCTGCCGGCCTCACTGGAGACATCGACGAACCGGCTTTCGCCGAGATTGCGGAACAACTGGTTGGGCTGGCGCAGGGGCAGCGGGTCGCCGGCCAACATCTGGGCTTCGATGGCGGTGACTGCGCCGTTGACCACCAGCAGGTCGAGCCAGCCGTCGTTGTCGTAGTCGATCCAGCCGGTGCCGAATCCGGTCATCGGGAAACTGGGTCCGGCGAGTCCCATGGTCACGGTGCGATCCTCGAACCAGCCCTGGCCGTCGTTGACGTAGAGGGTATTGGTCTCCCGGGCCAGGTGGGTCATGAACAGGTCTTCGTCACCGTCGCCATCAAAGTCGGCGGCGTCGACGCCCATGCTCGCTTCGGGACTCCCATCCATGTTGACGCCGGCGCCGGCGAGGATGGCATCGTTGGCAAAGCGGCCGTCCCGGCCGTTGATCCAGAGCTGATTGGGCACACCATCGTTGGCCACGTAGATATCCTGCCAGCCGTCACCGTTGAAGTCGGCGGCGATCACGCCGAGGGCGCCACCGAAGTCGCCGCGGATACCGGCCCGCAGGCTGACGTCCTCGAAGGTGCCGTCGCCCCTGTTCCGGAAGAGGCTGTCCACCAGCGGCTCGTAGACCAGGGGCGAGCAATAGTCCCGCGCGCTGGTGGATGACCGGCACGGCTTGGCGTTCTCGAAGGAGAAATCCACGTAGTTGCCCACGTACAGATCCAGCCAGCCGTCCCGGTCGAAATCGACCCAGGCGACGCTGACGCTCCAGCGGGGATCGTCGACACCGGCGGCAGCGGTCACGTCCTCGAACCGGCCGTCGCCCCGGTTGCGCCAGAGCTGGTTGTTGCCGAAGTTGCTGACGTAGAGATCGGGGCGGCCGTCGTTGTCATAGTCGCCCACGGCGACGCCCATCCCGTAACCGCTGGCCGCGATCCCCGAGGCCTCGGTGACATCCACGAACTTGAGTCGGCCGGTCGTGCTTTCGTTACGGAACAGGCGATCTGTCAGCGGCACGGGATGCCGGGGCTCGAAGGTGGCGTCCGACAGGGGCTTGCCGCCCAGCATGTGGCCCTGGACCAGATAGACGTCCAGATCCCCATCGCCGTCGTAGTCCAGCAAACCGGCGCCGGAACCCATCATCTCCGGAAAAAAGAGTTCGCCGCTCATCCCGTTGAAGTGATGGAACCCGAGCCCGGCGCTGTCGGTGACATCGACCAACAGACCCTCGTCCGCGCTCGCGGACAGGCTCCAGGGCAGGATGACGGCGAACACCGCCAGGGATCGGGCCGCGGTCCGCAACAGTCTGTAGAACAGTGGGTTTCTCATCCAGGCACATGCGCGTTCGAGGGCGCGAAAGCATAGCACGGCGGCGGCCCCGGCCTGTGCTACCCTGCCGCCCCATGAATGGCCCCGATCCGGATACTGGAGGCCCCGGCGGCCCGCTGGGGGATCTCGCCAGCAGTCCGGCCTGGTTCCTGAGAGACCTGGATCCGATTCAGGGCACGGCCGTCTTTTCGCCCATGGACGAGGCCAGCTACCGGGCCTCCAGCTTCCTCGACAACCGGATCCGGCGCGCGGGGCCCCGCGATCTGGCCGTGGATCTGGAGGCGCTGCTGAAGCTGGCCGCCCGGAGCGGCATCGAGCGCCGGCCGATCCATTACATCTTTCACACAGGGCACTGCGGATCGACCTTCCTGTCCCGTCTGCTGGGGGCGCTTCCGGGATGGCTGGCGCTGCGGGAACCGCCCCTGCTGATGGGTCTGTCCCGGAGCCTCCGCCGGCTCCACGAACCGGGCTTCCCCATCTCGCTGGAACGTTGGGAAACCCTGTTCGAGGTGGCCCTGGCCCTGCTGGGCAGGACCTGGCGGCCGGATCAGACTGCCCTGATCAAACCCACCAGCCATGCCGGCAACCTGATCCCGCGCCTGCTCGGTTTTACCGGCCAGGAGCGTGCGCTGTTGCTGTACGTGAGCCTGGAGACCTATCTGACCACCATGTTGCGATCGGAAACCCGACGGGAAACCCGGCTGTTCGCGCAGGATTTCCGGATCAGAGACTTCCGGCGACTGGTGCCTGGCGCGGCGGGATCGGTGGACGAGTATGCCCCGGCCCAGCTGGCCGCCATGAGCTGGCTGCTCCATGCCCGCGAACTGGCAAGGGCGCTGGACGACCCGGCTCTCGACGGCCGCGTCCGGCTGCTGGATTTCGACCGTTTCCTGGAGGCGCCCGAAGCCGGGCTGGAAGACATCTGCCGATTCCTCGGCCAGCGCCAGGAACCGGCCACCCTGGCGTCTGCCCTTTCCGGCCAGGGCGGACGCAGCGCCAAGGACCCGGAGCGACGATACGGGTCAGAACAGCGTCGGGCGGAACTGGCGTCTGCCCGGCAGACCTACGGTGACGAGATCGAAGCCGGCCTTGCATGGGCAGCGGAGATCGAGGCCACCGCCATGCCGTTCAGTGACCTGCAGGTTCGCCTGGGCTGATCCAGGGCGCCTCCAGCGCGGCCGCCAGCGGCGCCAGCCAGGGCTCGTAGTGGCGCCAGCGCCCGATGCTGCTCTTGTAGATCGGCTGGCGTACCTGTTCATAGCTCGCGGTCCGGATCACCCGCCGGCTGCGGTGGAAATTCAGACAGGCCTCGTCCCAGTCCAGACCGGCGAACGCCAATAGCTGGCGGACCTGGCCCTCAGGATCCTCGATCAGCTGCTCGTAATCCACCGCGTGTATCGGCAGCGACAGCTCCCGCTGCCAGTGTTCCATCAGCCGACGGCAGCCCTGCTGCTGCAGACCGATATGACCGAGATCCCGGGCGAAATCCATGCCCTCGCTGCGGAAATTCTGCTGGAAACAGGACAGACCGGTGTCCATGGGATCCCGCCGGCACCAGATGACCCGCGCAGCGGGCAGCAGCAGCTGGATCAAGCCGAGGTTGAGGTAATTGGCCGGAAGCTTGTCCGTGATCCGGGCCGGCGCCCGCGCCCAGCCCGGCGCGCTCTGCAGATAATTGTCCGCGAGCTGCTCGAGCGTCTCTTCTTTAACTTCGAGCAGGCACTCCGGCCACCTCGCGGCCACATGGCCGTGTGCGAGCCGGCGTGGCATCCGGTAGATCTCGGTGCGCTCGCCGCCGGCCTCGACGCGCGGATGGCTGCCCAGGATCTGCTCTATCAGCGAAGTCCCCGAGCGCGGCATGCCGACGATAAACACGGGGGCATCGCTGGATACACCGGAGCGCGGCAGCGAGTCCATGCGCTCGGCGGTAAAGAAGGCGGCGAGCCGGTCGATCGTCTGCCGGTAACCCTGGGGATCGAATCCGCCGGGCAGACAGGCATTGGCCCGGCGGAACTGTTCGAAGGCTTCCCGGAAGCGGCCGGCGTCGTCCAATATCTCGCCCCGGGTGGCATGGATGGTGGCGCGGTCCTCCGCGCTGCAGCCATCCATGTCGGCAGTCTCCAGCATGGTCAGCGCCCGCTCGTGCCGGCCCAGCCGGCGCAGCAGGCGTCCGGCGGTGATCACGGCCCAGGCTGGCGGGGAGCCAGCCGAAAGGATCGGCTGGAGCAGCCCCAGCGCACCTTCGAAATCCCTCTGGATCTCCAGCGTCCAGATCAATCCCTCCCTGGCCACCGTATGGCCCGGCTCCCGGGCGAGCACCTGCCGGAAACTGGCGGCGGCGGCGTCATGCTGATCCAGCCCGTGCTGGACGATGCCGAGCGCGGCCCGGGCGTCATGATCGTCGGGCGCGATCTGCAGACAACGGAGGTAAACCTCCAGGGCCTCCTCCAGACGCTGTTGGCCGCGTAATGCGTCCCCGAACTCATGCAGCACGGCGGGGTCGTCGGGACTGGCGACGAGCACCGAGCCAAGCAGATCAACCGCCGCATCGGCCCGCCCCTCGAGCAGACAGACGCTGGCCAGCAGACGTCGCGCCCGGAAATCCTCGGGCGTATCGGGCCGGGCGAGCTCCATGGCCCGGCCGCAGGCGGTCTCGGCCTCGACCAGGCGACCCTGGCGGCGGCGGACGTGGGCGAGATTGAGCCAGGCGTCGAGATAGTCGGGAGACAGCTGCGCGGCCTTTGAGAAGGCCTGTTCGGATTCCGGCACCCGGCCGAGATTATTGAGGGCCCGGCCCAGGGCGTTCCAGCCCGGCGCCAACCCGGGATTCGCCGCCAGCAGCGGCCGCAACAATGACTCAGCGGCGGCGGGGTCGCGATGCCGGAGCAGGGTCTCCGCCTGCCGGAGAACGGCTTCCGGCGGCCGCGCACCTGCCTGGTCGGCTTCGCTCATCTCAAGGGATAGGAGAAGCGGAAATCGTCTTCCGGATCCCGGAAATTCAGATAACTGGTGAGGATATATTTGTCCCCCGAAACAGGGGCCTCACCGATGTGCTCGAACATCCAGTTCGGCGGCATCATCAACAGGCGGCCGGCCCGCGGCGCGACGCGCTTCCCCAGCACCGGGAACACGGTCTCGCCGCCCTCTTCCACCGTATTGAGATACCAGAGAAAGGCCACGGTCCGGACCGAAGTCTTGTGATCGAAAACATCCACGTGCAGCGGGAAATGGTGCGGCTCCGGATTGCCGGCCAGGTACTTCTTGATCTTCAGATGTTCGAATGCCCGGGGCGCCTTCTTTGCCAGCATGGTCGCGGCCGGATGTGTGGCGTAGTCAGCAAGATGACGGACCATGCTGTCGATCACCTGCCGCTCGATATCCCGCCACTCCGGTCGCTCGTTCCGGGTGATCAGGTACTCGATCCAGGTGCGCTGCCGACCACGCCGGAACTGTTGCTCCGGGTCGGCCTCGAAGTTCTCGACGATGCGCTCGCAGAGCCCCGG
>JASFJM010000189.1:0-5226 GCA_050122055.1 Gammaproteobacteria bacterium
ACCGAGCCGCTGACGTTGGACACTTCCACCTGGCCCCGGGGATGAGCGTCGGCACGCTCGTCGATCTCGGTCCCGGCCCAGGCCAGCGGCACAAAAGCCGTCATGGCCAGCGCTGCAATCATCGTCCTCATATCTCTGTCCTCGTCGGCATACTCGTCGCCATTCGATTAACTTCGGTCAGCACGTCCAGTTCATCCTGATAGGTGGCCATCAGCAGTTGCTGCAGCAGGGCATTGTCCGGATCCTCGGCCAGCGCCGCGTTGATCTCGGCCACGGCGCCACGGATCTGCCCCAGGTTGCGTTCCACGATCTCGCGGGTCGCAGGAGGCAGGGCCTGCAGGCGCACCTCCAGATCCATGGTCAGGGCGTTGCGGGCCAGACGGTACTTCGGCCCCAGTTCGTGATCCGGGCCGAAGGCCATCATCGACGGGACCGCTCCACCGGGCGGCACCACATGGCTGAGCTCGGGATCCCTGTCATCGCCACTGATCCACAGTGTGGCCAGTGAAGAGAAAGCCACCAGCGCCACCGCTGCCGCCAGCGCCCCGGCCAGCCGCCAGCGGCGGTTCGCTGATGGGCCGGATTCCTCGCTGATCCGGGCCGCGATCCGGGGCCACAGATCACGCTCCGGGGCGATCTCCCGCGGCAACGCCGCCGCAGCTTCGTCCCATCTGGTCTGGTCCAGGTTTTCAGGCCCTCCGTCGGGCCGGTCATGTCCGCTCATTTATCCAGTCTCTCCGCCAGCAGGCGCCGCGCGCGGTGCAGCTGCGCCTTGCAGGTCCCGACCGCCACGCCCAGCATCTCGGCGGTCTCGATGTGGCTGTAGCCGTGGACGGCATTCAGCACAAACACGTGTCTCGCTCCCTCCGGCAGGCTCGCTACCGCCTGCTCCAGATCCATCACCAGCCCCGCGTCCCGGGGCCCGGGGCGGTCCTCCCCGGCGGTCGTGCGCTCATCCACGATCTCGAGGAAATCCGGCCGCCGCCCTTCCTTCCGATGGAAGCTCAGCGCCTGGTTGACCGCGATCCGGTGCAGCCAGGTGCCGAAGGCGCTGCGGCCCTGGAAATCGGCCAGCCGCCGCCAGGCCTGAACGAAGGCCTCCTGCATGCAGTCCTCGGCCCGGTCCCGGCTCCCGGTCATCCGCAGACACAGCGCATAGACGCGTCGCTCATGCAGCCGGTAAAGGGCCTCGAACGCCGCCAGATCGCCAGACTTCGCCCGTCTGACCAGCAGGGCTTCCGAGACCTCGGCTACGGGTCCGGAATCGGGTTCGGTCACGGTGACCACGGCCGCCATCTGCATCCCAATTGTGTTCCTCGTCCGGCGGAACCGCTCATCGTTTCCCTGTCCTTATAGATGTCTGCCATGCCCCGGGGGTTTAAACCCGGTGGCGAGAAACCCGCCACGGATGCCTGCGGCGAGGAACCCGGCTAATATGTCAAATGATCGAGGCCGGGATGCCCCATTCAATGCGCGCACAAGAGTATCAGGTGCTTCTCGTTACGGAGAACGAGGACGGGTCGGAGAGCCTGGAACGGATCCTCGCCGAAGACCGCGGGCACGACTTCCGGCTGGAGCGGGCGCCGGACACCGAAGAACTGATGAAACGTCTGGGGACCAGCGCCATCGACGCGGTGCTGCTGGCCGGCAGTCTGGGCGATACCAGCATGACCCAGATCGCCATCCGATTGCTGGAACTGAATTGCGACCTGCCCATCGTCGCCGTGACGGACGAGGACAGCGAGGACCAGGCGGCGGAACTCCTCGCCACCGGCGTACAGGACGTGCTCTGGCGCTCGGAACTGGACGCTGACCGCCTCGGGCGCGCGCTGCGTTACGCCATCGACCGCGCGGCTACCCTGCGCGAACTGCTGGAATCGGAATCCATGCTCCATTCGATACTCAAGAATCTGACCGAAGGGGTGATCGTCGCCGATCGCCAGGAGAAGCTGCTGCTGGTCAATCCGGCCGCCAGAGAACTGCTCGGGCTGGGCTCGGTGTCGTCCCTGGCCACGGACATCTTCGGCATGTACGAGGCCGATACCGTCACCCGCATCCCCGACACGGCGAGACCGATGGCGCGGGCGCTGCGGGGAGAAAGCGTCAGCGAGCAGGAGATCTTCCACCGGAATGCGGACGCGCCCGCCGGTCGTTTCCTGAGCGTCAATTCGCGGCCGCTCAAGGACGCCAACGGCCAGATCAAGGGCGGCATCGTCTCGTTCCGGGATGTCACCGCCCGCAGGAAGGTCGAGCAGGAACTCACGCACCTGGCGCTGCACGACGGCCAGACCAACATCCCGAACCGGGCCTTCTTCGTCGAGACCCTGCACAAGGCCATCGCCAGGGCCGACCGCAGCCATTCGCGTCTGGCCGTCCTGCTGCTGAACCTGGACGGGCTCAAGCAGATCAACGACCGCTTCAGCTACGAGACCGGTGACCTGTTGCTCAAGGACGTGGCGCGGCGGCTGGCGGACGGTCTCCGCGCCGGCGACTTCCTGGCGCGGATAGGCGGTGACGAGTTCGTGGTCATGTTCGAGGACCTCGGCCACGATGAACACGCCGCCAGCCTGGCGGACAAGATCCGGGAAGTCCTGGGACCGGCGTTCGCCGTGGGCGAGCACCAGATCCCGGTGACGGCCAGTATCGGGATCTCCACTTTCCCGGAGTGCGGCGACGACGCCGGCAGCCTGATCAAGACGGCCGAGGTCGCCATGCGGCGAGCCAAGGAGAGCGGCCGCGACACCTATCATTTCTATTCCCGCTCCGTACACGCGGAAATGTCCCGGCGCGCCGAGCTGGAGCGGGATCTGCGCGAGGCCGTGGAGCAGGAGCACTTCGAACTGGAATTCCAGCCCATCGCGGATCTGGGCAACGGCCGGATCGAGGCCCTGGAGGTCCTGTTGCGATGGAATCACCCGGAGCACGGACTGGTCCGGCCGATGGAGTTCGTGCCGATCCTGGAAGCCACCGGGATGATGAATGGCGTCGGCGAATGGGTGCTTGCCAGCGCCTGCCTGCAGGTCCGGGACTGGCAGCGGGTACTCAGCCGGCCGGAGCTCTCGGTTACGGTCAACCTGTCCGCCGCCCAGCTCGGTCATCGCCGCATCGTCGACGTCATCGAGCGCATCCTCACCAACGCAGACCTGGATCCGGCAAACCTGATCCTGGAGGTCAACGAGGCCACCCTGTTGACCGAACCCCGGGCAGTCCGTGAGAACCTCAGCGTGCTGGCCCGGACCGGGGTGCGGCTGGCGCTGGACGATTTCGGCACCGGGATGATGGCGCTGCAAACCATCCGTCACCTGCCCCTGTCGCTGATCAAGATCGATCGCAGCCTGGTCATGAGTCTGCCGGCCGACCCGGAGGACATCGCCCTGGTCGACGCCACGCTGCGGCTGGCGGAGGACCTGGACCTGAAGGTCGTGGCGGAAGGGCTGGAAGTCAACGAGCAACTCCGCTTCCTCGCAGAGCGAGGCTGTGACCTGGGCCAGGGCAATCTGGTCAGCCCGCCCCTGCCCGTCACCAGCATCCACGACTTCCTGGGTCGGGACTGGCGCGCCGCCTGACTCGACCGCTCGCTCGCGGGCTGACACAATCGCCCCTGGTTTCGAACCTGCACAGGTGATCCGTGTCCATGCGCCTCCTGGTCGACCTCGGCGGCACCAACACCCGCTGTGCCCTGCAGGCGCCGGGCGAAGAGCCGCATCTCGTACGCCGCTTCAAGAACCGGCGCTTCGACGGCCTCGGGCCAGTGCTGCGAGCCTATCTGGATGACCTGCCCCGGGAACTGCGCCCGTCGGCGGCGGCGCTGGCCGTCGCGGCGCCGGTCCAGGAAGACGAAGTCGAACTGACCAACCGGGGCTGGCGCTTCTCGCGCACGGGCCTGCAGCAGGAGCTGGAGCTGGAACAGCTGGTGATGGTCAACGACTTCACCGCGGTCGCCATGGCCCTGCCCGATCTGCCGGAAGATCGTCGTCAGCAGATCGGCGGCGGCAGCGCCCGCTCCGGCCATGCCCTGGGCGTGCTCGGACCCGGCACCGGACTGGGCGTGTCGGGATTGCTGCCGGCGGGTGGAGGCTGGGCCGCGATCACCGGCGAGGGCGGTCATGTGACCCTGGCCCCGAGCAACGACCGGGAAGCGACGGTGATCTCGCTGATCCGTCAGCAGCAGGGGCACGTCTCGGCCGAGCGGCTTGTCTCCGGATTTGGCCTGTGCAACCTCTATCTCGCCCTGCGCAGCCTGTCCGGGCAGCCCGCGGAACAGGTCACCCCGGAACAGGTGACACGGCTGGCCGAAGAGGGCGACGAGGTCGCCAGATCCGCGCTGGCTCACTTTTTTTCCTTCCTCGGTATCACCGCCGGCAATCTGGCCCTGACCCTGGGCGCGCTCGGTGGGGTCTATATCGCCGGCGGCATCACGCCCAAACTGCAACACGCATTCGCAGCCTCGGATTTCCGGCGCAAGTTCGAACAGAAGGGCCGCTATGCCGAGTATATGGCGGCCATCCCCACCTATCTGGTGACCGAGGAGGTCCCGGCTTTCCGCGGTCTGGCGGCGATCCTCGACGGACACATGGTCAATCTGCAACAGGGCTAGCCGGCCCGGCGCTTGGGCCCGCAGCACGGCGGGCGGTATCCTTGGCCTCCGCGCCTCCCGGATCGTATCGGGATGCGCCCCGCAAGCGGCTGTGACAAAACCATTCGGAGACCAGCGGATCGATGGAACCGGTCAAGAAGACACCCGCGACGGCCGCCAATATCCTGCAAAAGGCACAGGAGGCCGAGGCGCGATTCGAGGCCCTGCTGGATGCATCGCCGGACGGCATCGTCATCACTGACGCGAGCGGCCGGATCGAGGTCTTCAACGCCGCCGCCGAACGCCTGTTCGGCCATTCGGAATCGGCGATCCTGGGCAGCAGCTTCTCCAGATTGATCGACATCGGCGACGGTGATGACCAGACGCGCCTGAGCACCCGCTCGCTGCTGGAGACGCTGGAGGCCGGTCTGAACGAGGAGACCGGGGAATTCGCCGCCCGCCGCAGTGACGGCAGCAGCGTCCCGGTGGAGCTGTCGGTGGGCCAGACCCGCGGCGGCAACCCCGGTTCCTTTATCATCATCGTGCGCAACATCGCCCGGCGCCGGGCCGCGGCGGCGGACCTCGCCCGCAGCGAGGCGAACCTGAGCATGTCCCAGAGGCTGGCCCGCCTGGGCAGCTTCGAGCTCACC
>JASFJM010000190.1:0-5157 GCA_050122055.1 Gammaproteobacteria bacterium
CGTCTCCCTCATAGCAGTCCCGGGTGGAAACACGCACGCCGCCCACGTCTGCATACAGCGGCAGACGGCCGGTGGCGCCTTCGTTCTCCATGTCTTCCGGACGCAGCTGGTCATTAGGGTTGTTGGTGATCAGGTGCTCCACCACCAGAGTCGCCGACAACACCGGGTAATCGGTGTTCGGGTTGTCCTTCCACTCCTGGGGTAACGGCATCTTCGCATAGATGCGGATATCGTTCGGGCGCTTGATCAAATTGCCGAAGCGATAGAGCGCCTTGCCGTCGTCCTTGAAGGTCAGGCCGTAGTCGGGCCCGATGGCGATGTCATCCCGGACCGTGGATTCGTTGGCCGGCAGTATGGTGCCATCCAGCGGCACGGTGGGTACGCCATCCTCGACCACCATCAGATTGTTGTCCAGCTTGCCCTCGGCGCAGGTCATCACCTCGCCGGTATCCGGGTCGGTCAGCGGAACACCCTTGGCGGGATCCAGCAGCGGGCCCTGGGCCCCGGTCAGGGGATCTGCATAACGGTAGGGGATGGTCTCATTACAGGTCTTGACGTGTTCCATCACCGTGTAATGTTCGGTGGAGCATTTGATGCTGGTGCCACCGAGGCCGGCACACCAGGTACCCATATTGGACGGCACCTTGAAGGTGTCGGTGGACACGTTGGAGACCCTCAGTCCTACCAACTGGCCGTTCTCGTAGATATCGCCGACCAAGCCTTCCAGATAGTCGTCATCCCGGATCTTTTGCGCGGCACCGACAAAGTCGCTGACGTAGAAGCCGAACTCCGAATCGACCGGATAGAGCATGATGCCGCTCTTGTCAGGACCGGGGATCGGCCCGCCCACAGGGCATGGCGTCGCGCCCAGTCCACAGATGATGGTCGGATCGTCGGCATAAGTGGAGCCGTCGAAACCGCCCTGGACGTCGCCCACCGAGAACGTGTGAGAGACCGAGTGTGTGATTTCATCGGCCATCGTCGAAGGTGCGGCGGTGGCCAGCGCAATGGCGGCCGCGAGGCCCCAACTTAGCGCGGCTAGTTTGTCATTGTGTCTTATCATGGCTTACTCCCAACAAACGGACATGAATAGCCATCGGCTTCCCGCGACTCGCCATCGTCATCCGCGGATATGGCGCCGGGCGCGCATTTTTTTGTGCGGCGACATCAGAATGGCGGTGGTCGGGAGTGCAGGAACAGATGGATCTCGCGGTTGCCGGGCAGGCACAGGCCACGGCGGCTTGGCGTGGGTCCGCAGTCAGCGCCCAGGCCGGATCACGGCATGGCCGCGGGCCCGATCCGTTAAGGATCGATCCTGCGGTTGTCTTCACCTCCGCCATGCCCACGGCCCCGGTCGCCACGAGATAACCGTCACTTTGGCCGCAGCCGGGGGATTATTCTATGGGGAAGATTCCCATCAGGCTTTTACCTATGGGGTGAATTCCGGATAGCTGGACGATCTCGGTCGACGCGCTCTGATCGCGGCGTGAGGGACCAGCCCGGCGCTTACATGCTGGCGCCGCGCAATGGCATGCTCGAGGGGCTGATGGCAGAACGACAGCTTGCCTGAAGCAGCTGTTTGGAGAGTCCGGCGGAGAAGGGAGGTTCCGAATCTGTCCTCAAAGGAAACGAGACACGCCCGGCTTCGCTTCTTGCGACGTCATTCGGACCTTCCTCGCCGCTGGATCACCCGGGCTTGAAAACCAGGGTCCTGCATCGCCGCCGCATGCAGCGATGGCCTCGCGCAGCCGTTGCGACAGTTGCTCGCTGGTATACGCATTCTTCTCCACCACCTCTGCGACCCGGCCGTGAAGCCGGGCCTGGTCATCGGCGGTCAGGTCTTTTGCGGTGACCACGATCACCGGAATTTGCCGACACGCCGGTCGCTCTCTCAAGGCGGTCAGAAAATCGAAACCATCCATCACCGGCATCATCAGGTCCAGCAGGATCAGCTGGGGTGGGTTCTCAGGATAGACAGGACGGGTTTCGGCACAGGAGCAGGCTGATCACGACCCACTCCAGTCCTGCTGAGGTAATTGAATTGGTCGAAGCGGCGCGCGGCACTACCAGGTCCCGCAAGACTCCCGCCCTGACAGTCCTGAACTCCGCCAGGTAACGCGCAAGTGCTTGAATTAATTGGTGGTGATGGGTGGACTTGAACCACCGACCTACGCATTATGAGTGCGTCGCTCTAACCAGCTGAGCTACATCACCACACGGTGGCCCGGGCGGGCCCTGAAGAACGCGGAATTCTGCTAGCCGGGCTCGGGGCTGTCAAGCGACGACACCCGCCCCCGGTCCTCGATGCATTGCTTCAGACGTTGAATCGGAAATGCATGACGTCGCCGTCCCTGACCACGTATTCCTTGCCTTCCACACGGAGTTTGCCGGCCTCGCGGGCCCCCTGTTCGCCGCCGCAAGCGATGAAATCCTCGTATCCGGTCACCTCGGCGCGGATAAAGCCACGCTCGAAGTCCGTATGGATCTCCCGCGCCGCCTTGGGCGCGGTGGCACCGATCCGGACGGTCCAGGCGCGGACTTCCTTCTCGCCGGCGGTAAAGAAGGTCTGCAGATGCAGCAGCCGGTAGCCGGCCCGGATCACCCGGTTCAACCCGGGCTCGGACAGCTGCATGGCGTCCAGGAACTCGGTCTTGTCGGCCTCTTCCAGTCTGGCGATCTCGGCCTCGATGGCGGCGCACACCGGCACCACTTCGGCGCCCTCCTCTCCGGCCAGCGCGCTGACCTGGTCCAGGTAAGGATTGTCGGCGAAGCCATCTTCGGCGACGTTGGCGATATATACAGTGGGCTTCATGGTCAGCAGGTGCAGTACGCGCAGACTCTCACGCTCCTCCGGCGTCAGGTCCAGCCCGCGCACCGGCAGCCCATGATCCAGGTGATCGCCGACTTTGCCCAGCAATTCCCGCCAGGCTATCGCTTCCTTGGCGCCGGTCTTGGCGTTGCGGACCGCTTTCTCCAGATTGCGGGTCACGGTCTCGAAGTCGGCCAGCACCAGTTCCAGGTTGATCACTTCGATATCGGCGACCGGGTTGATCTGGCCTTCGACGTGGACCACGTCCCCGCTGTCAAAACAACGCACCACGTGGGCGATGGCGTCGGTCTCGCGGATGTTGGCCAGAAACTGGTTGCCCAGCCCTTCGCCCTGGGAAGCGCCCTTGACCAGTCCCGCGATGTCGACGAACTCGATCGTGGTGGGCACCACGCGCTGGGGCTTGACGATCTCGGCGATGTGCCGCAGCCGCGGGTCCGGCACTTCCACGACGCCGATGTTCGGATCGATGGTGCAGAACGGGTAATTCTCCGCCGCGATCTCCGCGGCAGTCATGGCGTTGAACAGGGTGGACTTGCCGACGTTGGGCAATCCGACGATCCCGACTCTGATTCCCATGATCGGCTCCCGTTCAGCTACCGGCGACGGCGTCGTCATCACCGGCCGGCGGCTTCGCCGGACGATGCAGCTTGTTCATCGCCCGTTGCTCGCCTTCGGCCAGCATCACCGGCAACACCTCGGCGGCCGTCTCGATGGCTTCCGTGATCCGGGTCTTCTCTTCGGCCCGGGGCCGGTTCAGCACATAGTCGATGACGTCCGCCTGCTCGCGGGGATGGCCGATGCCGATGCGCAGGCGGTAGAACTCGCGGCCGAGATGGGCGATGACATCCTTGAGGCCGTTGTGGCCGCCGGGACCGCCGCCGCGCTTCAGGCGCACCGTCCCGAACGGCAGATCCAGTTCGTCGTGGGCGACCAGCACGCACTCGGGCGGGATCTTCAGATAGGCCGAGAGGCTGCGCACGGACGCGCCGCTCCGATTCATAAAGGTATTCGGCTTGAGCAACAGCAGATCGGCGTCATGGACCCGGACCCGGGCGACCTCGCCCTGATGGCGTCGGTCCTCGCGGAAGATGCCGCCATATTCATGGGCCAGCCGGTCCACAAACCAGAAGCCGGCGTTGTGACGGGTCTGCTCGTAGCGATCCCCGGGATTGCCGAGGCCGACCACGATCTGAATTGGGGCATGTTCTGTCATGAGACAAAGCGGGGGCCGCCCCGGGGACGGCCCCCTCGATGAGTTGAGGCGGCCGGACTAGCCCTCGGACTCCTTGCCCTTGTCCTGCTCCTCGGCCTCCTCGCCGGCCACAGGCACTTCGCCCGGAGCCACTTCTTCCTCGCCTTCGGCTTCTTCTTCCTCGATCACCACGGCCTTGACGCGCTGGATGGCGACCACCGGCTTGTCATTGTCCTCGCCCTGGAGCAACTCGACGATCGCCACGTCCTGCGGGACCTTGACCTGGGACAGCATGATCATCTCGTCCAGCTTGAGCTCGGCGATATCGATCTCGATGTACTCGGGCAGGTTCCTGGGCAGACAGCTGACCTCGATCTCGTTGTACAGATGGGCGACCACGCCACCCTCCTGCTTGACGCCGTAGGCCTTGTCCTCGTTGACGAAATGGATCGGCACCCGGATGCGGATCTCGACGTCCTCCAGCACCCGCTGCAGATCCACATGCATGATCTGCCGCTTCGCCGGGTGCCGCTGCAGATCCTTCAGCACGCAGGGCTGGGACTTGTCGCCCACGGTGATGTTCAGGATGCTGCTGTAGAAGGACTCGTTGTCCAGATTGTGCAGCAGGGCCGTGTGATCCAGGCTGATCGGCCGCGGATCGCGCTCGGCGCCGTAAAGGATGGCAGGGACCTTGCCGGCCCGACGCAGGCGGCGGCTCGCACCCTTGCCCTGGTCGGTCCTGTCCTCTGCCAGGAGGTTGAATTTCTGGCTCATGATTACGTTTCTCCGTCTCTAGTCACACCCGGCAAGCCCGCGACCAGGCTTGCCGGAACCCGGTCGGCCACCATGGCCGACCCACAAAAAAAATCGTCTAATCCACGTACAGCGAACTGACCGACTCCTCGTCGCTGATCCGGCGCATGGTCTCGGCCAGCAGCTCGGCGGTGGTGAGCTGGCGGATCTTGCTGCTGGCCCGGGCTTCCTCACTCAGCGGGATGGTGTCGGTGACGACCAGCTCGTCCAGCAATGACTCGTTGATCCTGGACACCGCCGGTCCCGACAGCACCGCATGGGTGATATAGGCCACGACCTTGGTCGCGCCGTGATCCTTCAGTGCCTTTACCGCCTGGCACAG
>JASFJM010000191.1:0-5152 GCA_050122055.1 Gammaproteobacteria bacterium
CGCTGCCGCCGTCGGCTTCCATACCCAGCACATGCTGCTCTCCGCCTTCGGCCGAGCGGTTTGCGTAGGCCCGGGCGCCGCTGAGGCGCAGCTCTTCGTCCGCGAACAACACCATCCGCACGGTGCGCGCCGGTCGTCGGGGCATGGCGGCGATCAGGCGCGCGGTCTCGGTGACGATGGCGACGCCGGTGCCGTTGTCCAGCGCGCCGGTACCCAGGTCCCAGGCGTCCAGGTGGCTGCCGAGTATGACG
Organism: Gammaproteobacteria bacterium; assembly: GCA_050122055.1. Taxonomy (GTDB): domain Bacteria; phylum Pseudomonadota; class Gammaproteobacteria; order Steroidobacterales; family XN24; genus CAMYOC01. The sequence goes on from JASFJM010000191.1 coordinate 252, forward strand.
ATCTCCTCGGGCCGGCTGGCGCCACGTATCTCGCCGATGACATTGGCCGAGCGGGCGACCCCGAGACTCCGGGCGGACAGCCTGAGCTGGAGGATGACGGCGTCGTCTCCCTCGAGCTGGCGTACGAGCATATCGGCGTCGGGACCCGAGATCGCCACGGCAGGGATTCGGGCCACTCCGTCCCGATAGGTCAGCCGCCCCGTGTGGGCCAGCCGGTTGCTGTCGGTGCCCAGGGATCGGACAACCAGACCCACGGCGCCGAGTTCCGCCGCCACGGACGGTCCGTCAGTGCGTCCCGGCACAGCCGCGCTGTAGCTGGCGCCATCCGGGCCGCGCTCGATCCGATGGTCGATAAACACCACGTGTCCGGCGACCTGGTCTGACGTCAGCGCCCGCAGGGCGTCGAGATCAGGCACCCGCATCACCGGGGCTTCCAGTCCGCTCTCCGCAGTGCCGATGCTGCCGCCGAGGGCGACCGCGGCCAGGGTCTGCGGTGACGGGGACAGGATCCGGACATGGGCCTCACCCCGTTCCCAGCGGGGCACCAGCACGCCCTGGGCGGCGACACGGTCCAATGCCAGATCCTGGAGGAAGCCGAGCGCCCAGGCCACGGCGGCCCGGTCCCCATCGGATCCCGCGAGACGCGGGCCGACCTCGGTGCTCAGGGACGCCACCGTAGCGAAGGGGTTGCTGTCGGCCAGGGCGCGGTCGCGCAGAGCGGCTGCTTCGGCGAGCAGATCGGCCGGATACGGGAAGGGTTCGGCATCGATCGGGCGGGTGCCGTCGGCCACTGTGCCTGACTGCGCCGGCAGCGCTGCCGGCAGCAACATCAGCGCAATGGAGGTCATGAAGGTGGTGGCCAGGACCCGGCGCATGCCGGAAATCCAGTCCTCGAACGGTCTCATCGCGGCGTCCTCGGGGTGTGCGGTCGGGCCAGACTTTACCAGATCGGCGGCGGACTCAGCCCGGGGGCCGGCGACAGGGTCGTGGCGAGGTGGCTGCGGCGTATTGGGGCGATGCCTCCAGGCCTCTCCCGGGATCATTCGATGCCCCGATCTTTGCTATACAATGACCCGCGCCCGTCTCCGGGCCGGAATCCGAGTGAGCCTTAGATGGCGCGAAAGAAACGCAAGACCCGACGCAAGTCGGCGGCAGGGACCATGGCGTCCCGCGCCGATATCCACGCCCTCTACGAAGCGTCGGTGCAGAACGTGGAACATGAGGTGGAGTTCCTTCAGGAGGCTTTCTCGGAGCTGCGCGGCCGAGCGCCGGTTAGTCTGCGTGAGGACTTCTGCGGCACCGCCAACGCCGCATGCCGATGGGTCGATGTGGACCCCCGGCATCGGGCGGTGGGTGTGGACATCAACCCCGAGGTGCTGAAATGGGGGCGGGACCACCATCTGGCGAAACTGAAACCTGCTGCCCGCAGTCGGGTAAGGCTGATCGAGGCGGACGTGCGGACCGTCGAGACCGACCCGGCTGACGTCATCGTGGCGTTCAATTTCAGCTACTGGTATTTCAAGCAGCGCAAAGTGCTGCTGGATTATTTCCGCTCGGTGCGTCAGGGCCTGGCCGAGGACGGCGTGTTTTTCATAGACGTATTCGGCGGTGCCGGAGCCTACGAGGAAAGCCGCGAGAAGACCAAGAACGAGGGCTTCACCTACGTCTGGCAGCAGGCCAGCTATGAGCCGATCAGCGGCGATTATGTCTGCTACATACACTTCCGCTTCCCGGACGGCTCCAAGATCAAGAGGGCCTTCAGCTATCACTGGCGATTCTGGACGCTGCCGGAGTTGATCGACCTGCTGGACGAGGCCGGATTCGCAAAAACTCAAGTTTTTTGGGAAGGGACCGACGAAGATGGAGAGGGCAGCGGCGAGTATGCCGCGGCTGCAGAGGGGGAGAATGACCCCGCCTGGATCGCTTACGTGGCGGCGTTGCGCTGAATCCGATGGTCACAAGCTTGTTGATTAGACCTGCCGCGGAGATTATTCTGCCTCCACCGCTGTCCCCCCGGCGATCACAACAGAATTCTGTTTGTCCCAATGTCCAGTGAGATTGAGGTAGCCGTCCTGTTCGCCGACGTCGTCGGCAGCACGGAATTGTACGAAGTCCTCGGCGACCTGAAGGCGCGCGATACCATCGCCCGTTGCCTGGACATCATGAAGAACGCCACCGAGCAGAATCAGGGTAGCGTGATCAAGACCATCGGCGATGAGGTGATGGCCACTTTCCCGACCGCGGACGATGCCCTCAACGCCGCCCGGGAGATGCAGTCCTCCATCGGCAAGGGGGACGTCTCGGCCGGCGAGGGCGTTTCCCTGGCGATCCGGGTCGGCTGCGACTACGGCAAAGTCCTGCCCGGCGAGCGGGACGTGTTCGGCGCCACCGTCCACACCGCAAACCGGATGACCAGCCAGGCCAAGGCCCGGCAGATCGTCACCACCTCCAACATGGTGGATGAACTCTCCGCCGAGTGGCGTGCCTCGGTGCGCCAGATCGACCTGGCCCACGTCAAGGGCAAGTCCGGGGAGATCGCCCTGTTCGAGGTGCTGTGGCAGAAGGAAGACGTCACCAGCATGCTGCCCACCATCACCTGGGCCAGCGAGCAGCGCCGCAAGACCTCGCGGCTGCGAGTGCTCTACCAGGGTCAGGAAGTGTTGCTGACCGCCGACCAGCAGCACATCACCATCGGACGGGCCGACGACAACGACCTGGTGGTCAAGGGCAACCTGATCTCGCGCATCCACTGCAAGATCGAGATGAACCGCGACAAGTTCATGCTCATCGATCAGTCCACCAACGGCACTTTTGTCATCACCCGCCACCGGGAAGAGTTGTTCGTCCGCCGCGACAGCCTGCAACTCACCGGCGAAGGCGTCATCGGTCTCGGCCGCGTGGTCCAGCCCACATCCGCCCAGGCCATCCGCTACATCATCGAAGACTGACCCGGGCTCCGCTGCGCCGTTGTCGCCGGACATCCGGCGCGCGGCTATGCTTTACAGGGAACAAGGATTCCAGCGGGAGCGTCCCATGAAGATACGTGTCGAAGTCGAGGTGGAGCCCACAGAGCTGCGCGAGTTCCTTGGTCTGCCCGACGTCACCGGCCTGCAACAGGAAGCGCTCGATGCCTTGAGCCACAAATTGCGCGGCGGCGCCGAAGGGCTGGACCCGATGGCCATCCTGCGGGGGTTCGTGCCGTCCGGGCTCCTGTCCGTGGAAGAGTGGCAGCGGCTGCTCCGACGCGCCCTGGCGGCGGGTTCGGCGAGCACCGAGAAAAAAGTGAGCAAGAAGCCCCGGCGCAAGAAGAAGACGCGCGGCTAGGCGCGCCGGCCACCGGGCTGTCCATCACTCTCAATAGAACGCCCCAGTCAACAGGGTCGATCGCACGTTTCCGGGGACACTGCTTCGCCCGCGATGAAGAGATCGCGGTCCCGCGGGCCGCGTCCCATATCGCGCTCGGGGCTGGAAGGTCAGCGAGGGGCAGCAACCGGTCGATCTTTCAGCGCCCTCGCTATTGTCGAAAAAGCAAAAAAAAGGACCCTCAGAAGAGGGCCCTTTGAACCGTCAAGGGTTCCGGCTTCGCCTTTCAGGCAGCAGCCTTGGTCGGCGCGGCCTTAACCTTGCTCGCCTTCTTGCGGGCCGGCTTCCTGGCCACGGTCTTCCTGGCGGCAGACTTGCGGCTGGTCGACTTTCTGGCGGCCTTCTTCTTCGGCGCGGCCCGGCGGGTCTTGGTCTTGGCTTTGCGGGTGGTCTTCTTGGCGGCCTTGCGGGCAGGCGCCGGCGCGGCCACCGAGGTGCGCAGCACGTCACCGATCTCGTCGCCAGTGCCCTTGACGATCTCGATGGTCTTGCGCGCGTTCAGCACCGCCCAGTGGCGGGCATTCGGCAGCACGGAGATCTGATCGCCGAGGAGGGCGCGCAGGCTGTCCGCCCGGGCGGCCAGCTCGAGCCGATGGGCGCCGCCTTCGATGGCGCTGTCGACAAAGGTCGCCTGCTGCTTCACCAGCTTCTCCACACCCTTGCTGGAGATGCGGTTGATCCGCAGACCGGCTTCGGTGAACTTACGGACAGGCTTGCGCGAGTTCTCGATCATGTCGGCGGTGTCGAGGGTGGCGGCGCGCAGGCGCTGGATGGCGCGGTCAGCAAAGGCGCCGTACTCGGCCCGCACGTCGCGAGCCAGCTTTTCGATCTTGGTCATCATGTCATTCCCTCAAGGGTAGTTGTGCACTGCAATATGTTGCGATGCACCAAATATAGCCGATTTCACCGGGAAGTCAACTTGCACCGGAAAATTCGATCCCCGGCCGCCGTCATCGCCGGACCAGACTTGCCTCGACGGGCCCGGCTCAGGCTAACTATCCCGGTCCATGCTCAGACCCCTCGTCTTTTTGCTCGGAATCTCCGTCTCGAACGCGCCCTTGGCCCACGCATCGGAGCTGCAGTTGCGCGGTATCACCAGCGCGCGACTGATCGCCACCGACGGGGCCGAACGCATGGTGCCGGCGCGGGCCGGCACCGCACCCCTGCCAGGGGAAGAGCGGCTCTACACCCTGAGTTTTTTCAACCCGACAACGACGCCGGCCGCCGGGCTCAGCCTCGAGTTTCCGCTGCCGCCGGGCCTGGCCTATGTGCCGGGCAGCGCTAGCGGTCCGGGTACGGATTTCACCCTGTCGGCGGATGGCGGAGCCAGCTTCGAAGAGGAATCGGCCCTGGGCAAGCGAGCCATGGGGGCGAGCCATCTGCGGTGGACCTTCCGGGCGCTGCTCTACCCGCGGACGACAGGAATCGTCAGCTTCCGGGGGCGGGCCCTGCCGCCGCCCGCCCTCCCCGCCGCCGCCCTTCCGGTGGTGACCGAGGCCGAAGCATGGCCCGTTACCGGCCCGCCCGGGGAAGCCGTC
>JASFJM010000192.1:0-5147 GCA_050122055.1 Gammaproteobacteria bacterium
CCTGCCATCATCGACCACGACCATAACGACTTTGCCGTGTTCGAATCCGGCGCCATCCTGGTGTATCTGGCGCGCAAGGCGGGCCGTCTGGGCGGTACGGACCCGGACAACGAGTCTCTGGTCATGCAATGGCTGATGTTCCAGATGGGCGGATTGGGGCCGATGATGGGCCAGGCGAACGTGTTCTATCGTTATGCCGAAGAGAAGATCCCCTATGCCATCGACCGCTATCAGCGTGAATCCCGCCGCCTGCTGGAGGTTCTGGACCGGCGTCTGGGCGAGGTGGAATACCTGGCCGGCGACTACTCCATAGCGGATATCGCCAACTGGTCATGGGCGCGCAACCACGAATGGTCGGGCGTGAGCATCGAGGGGCTGGATCATCTCAGCCGTTGGCTGGAGGCGGTGGGCCGCCGGCCGGCCGTCCAGCGCGGCCAGGCCGTCCCGGACTCGAGTTCCACGCCGGAGGAGAAGAGCAAGCGTGCCGAACAGGTCGTGGACGGCGCTCGGAAAATGCTGGTCTGAGCGTCAGGCGGCTCGCCTGCGTCTCAGCGCCACTGCCATCGCACCGAGTATCAGCCAGGCGGGACTCGTCGCGCCCCCGCCACCACCACCGCCCCCTCCATCGCCGGGGGCCTGCTGGCTGACGTTGTAGCTCTTGGAGGTCGAATTATCGCTGGCATCCAGGTCGGACTCGGCGGCGTTTACGCTTGCAGTCAGGCTGTAGGTACCGGCCTGGTCCGCGCTGACGCCGATGCTCACATTGGCACTGGCGCCGGCCGCGAGGTTGGGTATCTGGCAGCTCACACGGCTGGGGGTCACGGTACAAGAACCGGCTGACGGGTTTGCGGCAGAGATCGCCAGGCCCACAGGCGAGTCCACCGTCAACGCGATGGACGAGGCCGGACCCACGTTGCTGTTGGCGACGGTGAGGGCAGCGCTGGCCGTGCTGTTTTCTGTCAGATTGACGCTGCCGCCGCTGAAGCTGACCGCCAGATCCACGGCGACCTGGATCGTGACCCGGCCCGTGGCGGTATTGTTGCCCGGCGTATCGTCGCCGTCGGCCTGAACCGAGGAATCGAGGAAATAGCTGCCGGGGCTATCCGATCTGAGACTCAGGGATACGGTAGCTTCGGCCGCCGGTTGCAGGGTCCCGAAACTGCAGCTCAGGCCCCCGGCCGCCGGCGCGCAGCTTCCCCCTGACGGTAAACTCGAAACAAGATCAAGATTGGCAGGTATATCTATGTCAAGTAATACATTTGTGGCTGGATTGGTGCCGCCGTTGACGACCCGGACAGTCTGAGCGATCGGTTGGGTCACGAGGCCGGTGCTGGCCGTCGGTGAGTGGCTCACGCTCACATCGACCGTGCTGAGCGCGGTCAGGCATGAGGCGGAGTTGATCGCCGGCTGCATCTGCTCGATGCTGCAGGCGGAAAACTGGTTACTGCCTGTGCCGCTGGGCGCCATGATGAATGTCTCGGGCGTGCTCGCGCAGGCCTCGTCCGGATCGCCGTCGTGGGGCGCGCCGAAGTTGTGACCGATCTCATGGGTGGCGATCAGGGCGTCGGCGGTCTGATTGCGCCGCGCCTCTGATAGACCGGTGCCGAATCGGCTGTTGCACAGGGCATCGAGATAAGCGATGCCGACGGTGATGCCGTCGAGATCGGTGCCGGTAAAAAGATGGGTCACGCCGGTCGCCTGGAGAGCGGGACTCGAACCACGGAGATCCGTGAGCTGATCCAGCAGCGCACCGGCTTCTGTTGCCGAAAGGGTAGGGTCTCCCGGCTGGAACAGCTGTATTTCGGTCACACGGATCTGGACGCCGACCTGTTCGCTGAAAATGCCATCGACGATGTTGAAACGGCTCAGTAGCGCCGCCTCGCTGTCCGCACCGAAGCTGTCGACGAAGGCTCCGTCACCCACCGCCGACAGCTCGAGTTCGAGCGTCGCGCCCAGCGACGCCGGATCAAAGCTCTGCTGAAGCTCGGCCACCAGCTTCTCGTAGGCCGCCGCGGCCGAGGCATCCGCCTTCTGTTCTATGGCGACGCCACAGCTCATCGAACCGGGGCTGACCAGCAGATCATCCAGACGATAGAGCACGTGATCCGCCGCCGGGTCCGCTGGCTGTACCAGCTCCCCGGCCACTTGGGACGCCGGAGCCAGCGAGTAAAGGGTCTCTCCGTCCCAGATCACCCCCTGTAGCTGGTCACCGATCAGTGTGAGTCGGGCCCATGAACCTGCCTGACCCTCCAGTTGACCCTTGAACAGCCGGTACTGCGTGCCGCCATCGGACTCGGCCTTGCGGGCCGATGGAGCCACAAGCGAGAGGTTATCCTGCAGCGTAAGGCGGAATCCCCGTCCAAAGGCCTGGAAGCCCAGGTATTCCTGACCCGACGCCTTGGCGGAACGGTCTGCCGATGCCTGACCGACCGCTCTGTCCCACTCGAATCCTCTGAGATTGGCGTGGTTCAGAATGCGGATGTCGCCGGCAGGTTCCGGGGCTCCGATGGCGTCGGAGTCGGCCGGTGCCAAGACCAGTAGCAAGGTGCCAAACAGGCCTGCCAAACCCGCTCGCGGGCGTGTATCTGTCATCTGTATATCCTGCCGGGGGGAAGGCTCAGGATGTGTGGACCATGACTAGACCAAAAAAGGTCCCGGGGCGCAATGCATCATTTCGCGCCTGGCGACCCGGATTTCCCTCCGCAGACTGAATTTGTGACGCCGGTCACACTTGGGTCAACGGGTGAACCGGTGGCGGCAGCCCGACCGGATCACGCCCGTGAGAGGGCTTGTCAGGAAATCTTCTTGGGCCCGTGCCCGATCACTTGCCAGGACCCCGTCTCGCAGCGCAATTCGTAAGTAGCCTGGGACGCGCTGAGCGGTGCTTCTTGGTAACCGCCCCGAATCTCCGCCCGGGCCGGTCCGCTCAGACGGGCCTCGATGATCCGGATGAGCAGGGCAGGATCTCCGGTGACCGGATCACGGACCCGGCCGGTGTCGTCCATCGCCGCCTCGCTGGCGGGCGCCAGTCTTGCCGGAACGTCAGTGACCCGAGCGAGAAATCCGCCGGCGGGATCAGCCCCGCCGGGCATCTCCACGAAAACGGCAGCGGCTCGATGTCCGATCGTCGATGCGTTGTGAGCGAACAGATGGGAGACGAAGACCGCCTCCGCCGCAGCCAGGTCGCTGCAGCCCGAGGGCGTCGATGAAATCGGGGCGCCACCGTGACAGCCCCCGGTCAGAACGATCAGCACCGTCAGCATGGCCAGGGGATAGGTACCGAGCTTGATTGGAATTGGCATAGGCAAGAGACGATATCTGGCCAGGACGGGTTTGAGCAAATGAGGGCCGGTCAAGCGAAAGCAGGACGTTGTCTACGTGGAGTTCAGGCCGTTGCTGAGTTGGCCAGCTCCGGGCCGGGCGCGCCCCATCGATGCAGCATCTCGCCGATCTGGTCCAGAGTGAAGGGCTTGGCCAGGTAATCGTCCATGCCCGCGGCCAGGCATCGCTCCCGGTCTCCGGCCACGGCGTTCGCCGTCAGCGCGACGATCACGGCCGGCTCGAGCCGGTCTTCGCGTTCTATCCTGCGGCGTTCGCGGGTTGCATCGAAGCCGTCCATCTCGGGCATCTGACAATCCATGAGCACCACATCGAAGCGGCGATCCTGCATAGCCTGGAGTGCTTCCTTGCCGTTGCCGGCCGTCGTGATCGCACACCCGAGCTTTTCGAGCATGCCCAGCCCGACCTCCAGATTGACCGGATTGTCTTCAACCAGGAGTACGTCGAGACCGTGCAGCCCCGCTTCTGCATCTGTCGGTTCATCAGTCGGCAACATGCTGACCGGTGACTCGGGAAACAGGGATCCGAGGGTCTGGTGCAGCGCCGAGCCGCGCAGGGGTTTGGGCAGACAGGCGTGGATCCCCAGCTCTTGCCTCCTGGCCGGCTCCACATCCCGGGCGGCGGAGCTGAGCACCACGATCTTCAGATCATCCTCGCCATGTACCTGTCTGATCTCGTCCGCGAGTTCCAGTCCGTTACCATCGGGCAGATTCATGTCCAGGATCGCCAGGTCGAAGGGATGATGCCCCTGACCGAGTGCGCTTCGAGCCTCGGCGACCGATGCGGCGCGGGTCGTCTCCATGCCCCAGCTATGGCAGTGGGCTTCGAGAATCTCGAGATTCGTGGCGTGATCGTCTACCAGGAGGGCCCGCACACCCTTGAGTTGAGGGATGCCTCCGGCGTCACCGCTGGTGTCGAGTAGCCCGCGTTCCAGTTCGAGGCTGAACCAGAAATCCGACCCCTTGCCGAGCCGGCTTTCGACGCCGATCTCACCGCCCATCAGCTCGATCAGCTGCTTGCAGATGGCGAGGCCGAGACCGGTACCGCCGAAACGGCGGCTGGCGGAGCCGTCCTCCTGGGCGAAGGACTCGAAGATCATCTCGCGATGGTCGTCGGCGATCCCGGCGCCGGTGTCGCTGACCGTGACACGCAACGCCACGGTCCGCTGAGTGGAACGGACATCCTCGACCCGTACGGTGATTTCCCCATGGTCGGTAAATTTGATTGCATTACCGACCAGATTGATCAGAATCTGACGCAGCCGCAGCGGATCTCCGAGGAGCACTGGCGCGAACCCCGGCGGCAGGACCGTGGCGATCTCGACTCCTTTTTCATGTGCACGGTGGGCGACCAGGCCGACCGTCTCCTCCACCAGATCACGCAGTTCGAAGTCGGTCTGTTCGAGTACCATCTTGCCAGCTTCGATCTTGGAGAAATCCAGGATGTCGTTGATGATCCCGAGCAGGGCTTCGGCCGAATTCTGTATGGTCCGGGCGAAGTCCTTCTGGCGGCCCCGCAGGTCGGTCGACATGAGCAGTTCCGTCATCCCGAGCACACCGTTCATGGGCGTGCGGATCTCGTGGCTCATGCGGGCGAGGAACTCACTCTTGGCCCGGCTGGCGGACTCGGCTTCTTCCTTGGCCCGGGTCGCTCCCTCGATAGCCGTGCGCAGCTTCTTGTTGGCCCGCGCCAGATTATCGGTACGTTCCGTGACCAGGTTCTCCAACTCGGCGCGGTGCCTGGCCAGATGGGCGTCACGCTCCGAGATCTGTTCGAGCATGCCGTTGAATCCGTCAACCAGATGACCG
>JASFJM010000193.1:0-5112 GCA_050122055.1 Gammaproteobacteria bacterium
CTTTCCGGATGCCGGGGAACAGCGCTGACCACGCCCACCGGACCAGATAAAGATCGAGCCGGAAGACGCGACCAGCTCGGTTCCGTGATGGGCAAGGTGGCTATCAAACACCCGCCAGCCCTTGGCCTTTCTCCCGGGGATCGCCTGATTCTGCTCCCGGTTGATGACGCCGCCGGACGCTGGGTTACAATGCGGTCCGTTTCTCGGGGCTGGCGAAGAACTCCTCGACCCTGGCCAACGTCGCAACCGGTAAGCGTATGCGTCCAATGATCAGAGCAAGAGCGCTGGCATACCAGTCAGGATGGCCGCTGGCTCCGGCCGCCGGAACGGTCCCGTTTGTCAGCGTCGCCGTCGCCATCAGTCCATGCTGTTCGGAGTCTGACCTGTGAAACCCGATCGCAAGTACCTCATCACCGGGCTCGTGGTTCTCGTTGCGGTGGGTCTCGTTTTGTTCAAATACCGGGACTACGTGCTCAACCCCTGGACCCGGGACGGCCAGATCCGTGCGGACATCATCCAGATTACGCCACGGGTGACCGGGCCGATCGTCGAGCTGCCGATCCGGGACAACCAGTTCGTGCAGGCCGGCGATCTCCTGTTCCGGATAGACCCGCGCACCTTCGAGGCGGACCGCGACCGGGCCCGCGCCCAGCTTGACGAGACCGGGGATTCGGTGCGGGCCCTGGAGAAACAGGTGGAGGCCGCCAGGGCGTCGGTGGAGGTGGCGCGGGGTAACATCGCGCGGGCCGAAAGCCAGATCGCCGGCTATGACGCCACCATCGCGCAGGACAAGGCGGAGTTGGAGCGCCAGAGGGAGCTGCTGCCCCAGAAGGCCACTTCCAAGCGGGCCCTGGAGCGGGCGGAGGCCACCTATCTCGTTTCCCTCCAGCAGAAGCGCAGCGCCGAGGCCCAGCTCCTCCAGGTCCGCTCCAATCTGCTCGAATCGGAGGCGAGCCTGGCGGAAGCGGAGGCCAGGCTGGGCGCGATCGGTGAGGCCAACCCCCAGGTACGCGCCGCCGTCGCCGCCCTGCGACAGGCCGAGCTCAATCTGGAGTTCAGCGAGGTCAGAGCGCCCGTGGACGGCTACGTCACCAATCTGACGCTGCGGCTGGGGACCCAGGCCGTCGCGAACCAGCCTGCGCTCGCCCTGGTGGACGTCTCGACCTATCGGGTCGAGGGCTTCTTCCGCGAGAACGCCATCGGCGACATCCGCGCCGGGGACGAGGCAGTCGTCACGCTCATGACCTACCCCGACCGGCCTCTCGAGGGATATGTGGGCAGTCTCGGCTGGGGTATTGCGCAACAGGACGGCAGCACCGGCGTAGATCTGCTGCCCAATGTCAGCCCGACCTTCGAGTGGATCCGGCTGGCCCAGCGGATTCCGATCCAGATCCATCTCACGAACGTACCGGAAGGCGTCGAACTAAGGGTCGGCACCACGGCTTCGGTGCTGGTGCGCACCGGAACGGCCGGCGAGCAAAGCGGCCGTGACGCAGTGTCCGCGCCGAAGGCCCTCCAGTAGGCAAGCCCATGGGTCGCGCGATCTGGATATTGGCGGCTCTGGCGGTGGTGCTGTCCGGGCCGGGCTGCGTGATGGTCGGGCCCGAATACCAAGAACCGGATGCCCCGCTGGAATCCGACTGGCTCGACTACGAGGATCCGCGCCTCGATGCGACGTCGCCGCTGGCGCCGGATTGGTGGCGAACTGCATTCCGGGACCCGGTGCTTGACCAGCTGATCGAGATCTCCCTGGCCGACAACCTGACGCTGCGCTCGGCCGGGCTGCGGGTGATGCAGGCTCGCCAGCAGCTGGCGATCGCGGTGGGCAACCAGTATCCGCAGGAACAGGACCTCGCCGGCTCGGCCGGGATCGAGCGGGCGCAGGGCCGGTCTGACGACGTCTATGACTTCGGCTTCAACGTCAGCTGGGAGGCGGACATCTGGGGCCGTTTCCGGCGCCAGGTGGAGACGGCCTCCGCCTTGCTGGACGCCAGCCTGGCCGGCTACGACGGCGTGAAGGTGTCCCTGATCGCTCAGGTCGCCCAGAGCTACCTGTCGATCCGCACCACCGAGCGGCGGCTGGAGGTGGCCCGCTACAACGTGCGACTGCAGGAAGAGAGCGTGCGCATCTCCCGGGCCAAGCTGGACGCGGGCGCGGTCAGCGCGCTGGACGTGGAGCAGGCCCTGACGCTGCTCCACAATACGCGGGCCGCCGTCTACTCGCTGGAGATCGCTCTTCGTCAGTTCAGCAATGCGCTGGCGGTGCTGCTCGGCCGGCCGCCCCAGGATCTTGGCCCCCTGCTCGGCGAGCCGCGGCCGGTGCCCGCAGTCGATCCGGACATCGCCGTGGGCATGCCCCAGGACCTCATCCGACGCCGCCCCGACATCCGCGTCGCGGAGCGGCAGCTTGCCGCCCAGAGCGCGCAGATCGGCTTCGCCATCACCGAGCTGTATCCCCAGTTTTCCATCAACGGTTCCATCGGCACGTCGGTGACGACCTTCGGTGAGAACGACGCGGGCGACCTGTTTACCGACGACACCTTCCGTTACAACCTGGCGGGCGGCTTCCGCTGGAGCCTCTTCAATTACGGGCGGCTGCGGAGCAACATCCGGCTCCAGGACGCCACCTTCCAGCAGCTGCTGGAGGATTACCGGCAGACGGTCCTCTCGGTGCAGGCCGAGGTCGAAAACTCGATCGTGGCCTTCCTCCGTTCCCGTGAGCAGCTCCTGGATTTCCGGGCCGCTGCGGACGCGGCGCAGCGCTCGGTCGAGATCTCCACGGTGCAGTACGAGGACGGACTCGTGGACTTCAACACCGTCCTCTCGACCCTGGAGGCACTGGCGTCCCAGCAGGACGAGCTGGCCACCGCCGAAGGCTCCGTGGCGGCGAATCTGGTAGACGTCTACCGCTCTCTGGGCGGTGGCTGGGAGGCCCGTACCAGCGCCGATCCCGCCGACCTCATTCCGGAGGACACCCGTGACGAGATGCGCGAGCGGACGAAGTACTGGGACAAGACCTTTGAAGAGTAGAGCGCAACGGGCGAGCGCCGGCCATCGATCCGCGCGCCAGGCGCGCCATCGGGGGCCTTGAGCATGTTCCCGATACCCAGCGAACTTTCGATCGGGGGGGTGTATCTGCCGCCGATGCTGCTGGCCTTCCTCCTGGGGCTGACCGCCGCCAGCCTTACCGCCCGCTGGATGAATCGCCGCCGGCTGGGCCGCTACCTGGCCAACCCGCCTCTGGCGTTCCTGTCCATGATCGTGATCTACACCGTCTTGATCGGCACATTGTTCGTGGGCATCTGATGCATCGAGCCGGACCCTACAAAATCCGTGGTCGGGGAACGCTTGTCGCCGCGCAGCTCCGGCAGCGCCGCGAGCCCGAAAAGCAGAATCCGGATCCGGGATGACCACGCTGACGGCCGGACAGAGCAAGGGGGGCAGCGCCATGTCTGCGGCCCGGAGGGCGGCGGCCTGGTGGTCCTCGGAAACCGTGCGTCACGCCCTGCGGGTGGCGCTCGCCATGGTGATCGCCTTCTACATCTCGCTGTCGATGGGCTGGGAACGGCCGGCCTGGGCCGGACTCGCCGTTGCCCTGTGCAGCCTGTCCACGACAGGCGAATCGGTCAACAAGGGGCTGCTGCGCATCCTCGGGACCTTGCTCGCGGGCAGCGTCGTGCTGCTGCTCAACGGTCTGTTCCCGCAGGACCGCTGGGCGCACCTTCTCAGCGCCACCGCCTACATCGGTTTCTGCGCCTACATGATGGGCCATTCCACCCGGTGGTATGTCTGGTTCATCGGCGGGTACGTGATGGCCCTGCTCGCCCTGGCCGGCGGTCCCGAAGGCGCGGCCTCCTTCGAGATCGTCATACTGCGCCTCCAGCAGACGACGCTGGGGGTGGTCAGCTACACCGTCGTGGCCATGCTGCTGTGGCCGCAGAGGCGCTCGCCCGTCCTCAGGCAGTCCGCGGGCAGCCTCATGGACATGCACCGCCGCCTGCTCGGTCACGGCTTCGCGGTGCTGCGGGGTGATCCCGAGGATCCCGGGGTCACCAAGCTACGCGCCCAGGCGTCTGCGGGCGCGGCGGGCCTGCCGGAGGTCATCGACGGCGCCGAGTTGGACAGTCTCGATGTCTGGGACGCCCGCCGGCTCTGGCGGCGCTTCGCGGGCGAGGCGGCGGCGCTGAACGAGGCGCTGGAGCGCTGGCGCCACGGTTTCGGGGAACTGGAGAAACTCGATCTCGGCCGGCTGATGCCCGGTATGGAGGCGTTTGCCAGGGAGCTCGACGCAAGGCTTGCTTCGGTCACGGGAATGCTCGACGGCGAGGCGCCCCTGACGGAGCCGGAGGGCAGGGCACCCGTCCTGGCGGGGGATGCCGTGAGTTCGCTGAACCCTTTCGATCGCGCCGCGGCGGACCGGGCCCAGGACCTCCTGCAGCAGATCGACCGGCTCACCCGGTCGTTACATGACTGCGCCGCCGAAATCCACGGTATCCCGTCCGGCTCGAAGCCGGAGCGCCCTGCCCGGGAGGCAGCGCCGCCCTGGACCCCTGACCCGGATCGCCTGGCCTACGCGGTGCGAGCCTTCGCCACCGTCTGGATCATCCTGCTCGCCTGCATTTACGTGCCGGACCTCCCCATGCCACCGGGTGTCATCCCGGTCGCCGCCGCCCTCGGGATCCAGCTCGCGGTGATGCCCCAGGTGCCGGTGCGCACGTTAATCGTTCCTTTCCTCATGGGTTCGGCCGTGGGCGGCGTGTTCTACCTGCTGGTCATGCCGCACCTAAGCAGCTTCGCCGGTCTCGGCGCGGGGATCTTCATTGCCGTATTCCTGGTGTCCGTGCTGCTTTCCAAGCCGCAGCAGGCCCTATCCCGCATGGCCGCCCTCTCCTTCTTCCCGATGATCATTTCGGTCAGCAACAGCCAGAGCTACAATCTGTTGTTCCCGGTCAATTTCGCGATCATGCTGCAGCTGGCGTTGATGGCGACCTGGATCACGACCTGGTTCCCCGTCTCCTTCATGCCCGATCGAGTCGTTTTCAAGCAGCTCAAGCGTTTCTTCGCCAGCTCCGATCGGCTTGCCAGGTCCCATGGCGCCGGGATGCGGCAGGC
>JASFJM010000194.1:0-5098 GCA_050122055.1 Gammaproteobacteria bacterium
CTTCGAGATCTCCACCGGCACATAGGCGGCCGGTCGCTCGAGCCCCCGCAGCAGTTGGCGGGTCTTGAGGCCGGACCCGGAGCCGAACTCGATTACGCAGGCGCGCGGGCCGATGCGTTCGGCGATCTCCGGCATAAAGCGATCCATGATCGCCAGCTCCGCCCGGGTGGGGTAATACTCGGGCAGTCCGGTAATCTGGTCGAAAAGACGCGAGCCCTCGGCGTCATAGAACCACATGGGCGACAGCCATTTGGGATCGTCCGTCAATCCCGCCATCACGTCGTGGGCGAAGTCCGCGTCCGGCGGATGAAGATCGAGCAGCCGCACTCGGGCGGCTGCCTTGGTCGCATGCTGCATCAGGCGTCCTTGGCCAGTCTCAGGCCGGTGAACTGCCAGCGTTGGTGGGGATAGAAGAAGTTACGGTAAGTGGGCCGGACGTGACCGGCGGGCGTGGCACAGGAACCACCGCGAAGCACCATCTGGCTGCACATGAATTTGCCGTTGTACTCGCCCAGCGAGCCGGCCAGGGGGCGGAAGCCGGGATAGGGCCCATAGGCGCTGGCGGTCCATTCCCAGACGTCGCCGTAGAACTGTCTCGGACCGGTACCACCGGCCGGGCGGGGATGGAGGACGCCATCGTCGGCGAAGTTGCCGGTCACGGGAAACTCGCTGGCGACCACTTCCCATTCCGCCTCGGAGGGAAGCCTGGCGCCGGCCCAGCGCGCAAAGGCGTCGGCTTCGAAATAGCTCAGATGGCAGACCGGGGCTTCGGGATCGATGGGCCGGCGGCCGGCGAGGGTGAATTCGGTCTCCAGTTCCCGGTCCCAATAGAGCGGATGCTGCCAGGCTTCCTGCTGGATGGTGGCCCAGCCGTCGGAAAGCCACAGCTCGGGCGCCCGATAGCCGCCTTCCCGGACGAATTCCCGGAATTCGGCGTTGCTCACTGGCCGGGTCGCGATCTGGAAGTCCTCCAGCCAGACCCGGTGGCGCGGCGTCTCGTTGTCGAAACAGAAATCCGCGCCGTCGCTGCCGATCTCGACGACTCCGCCGGGGAATCCGATGAAATTCAGCGGTCCCGCCGCTGCGGGAGGCGAGTCCGCGGCCGCACGGAACTCGGGCTCCATGGGGTTGGCCGCGAACACGTGCTTGATGTCGGTGAGGATGAGTTCCTGATGCTGCTGTTCGTGCTGCAATCCCAGGGCGACCAGGAATTGCACTTCATCGCCGGGCGCCGCGACGAGAAGCCGGGCCATGTGCTCGTCCACATGGGCCCGGTAGGCGCGAACATCCGCCACGGTGGGCCGGGAGAGCAGCCCGCGGCGGGGGCGGGCATGCATCTGGCCGGCCGTGTAGTAATAACTGTTGAACAGGAAATCGTAGCGCTCGTCGAACGGCCGGTAGCTGTCCAGGTGCTCACACAGGACAAAGCGCTCGAAGAACCAGCTGACATGGGCCAGATGCCACTTTGTCGGGCTGACATCGGGCATGGTCTGGACGACCATGTCCTCGTCGGCCAGGGTTTTGGCCAGGTCCAGGCTGAATTGCCGGATCGCCCGATATCGCTGCCCAAGGCCGATCCTCCCGGCCGCCGTGGCGTCGGGTTGGGAGTCCGGCCCGATTGGGGATTGGATGGCCACGGCTGCCCTAGGGTACCGGTCTGACCCGCGGGATTCAAAAACGGCCTGATTCCCGCGTGCCGGCCGGGCTGCCTTGACGGAGCCTGGAGCAGGGGCTTTAATACGCGTCCTTCCCTGATGGCCAGGTAGCTCAGTTGGTAGAGCAGCGGACTGAAAATCCGCGTGTCGGCAGTTCGACTCTGCCCCTGGCCACCATCCTTCCAGTCACAAATCTCGTCGGCCCCGCGATGCCGTGCGTTTCGCGTCCGGAACAGGGGCAGAATCGATATTACTGACTGCAGTTCGATATGCTCGGCCCGTTCCGGGCCTCGGCCCTTCGGGCCCGCACCGCGTTATCTGCCGGTGCTGGCGTTCGGCGTGCTGGTCGCGGCGCTCTCCCTGATGCTGGAATTCGACCGCCTCAACGCCTGGCTATTCACTGACTACGCGCCTCATGGCTCACCGTTCAGGCTGGACGGCAATCCGTTCCTGTTGTTCGTGGTCACCGATGCGTTTTGGGTCGGCGTCTATGCTTTGACGAAAGGTGATTCGGCTCCCGCGCGGTCCTGGCTCGTGCTCCCCGTCATCCCCGCCGTGATCGTGGGTTTCAATGCGGTGAGCTATCAGACCGGCGGGCCGGTCTTCAAGAAGGGCATACCAATGCCCACGGGCTCTCGCGGCGAGGAGATCATTCCGGTCTATACCGCTGAGAGTTACGACGAGGAGGTTTTTCTGGATTGGATCGAGCAAGAGCGCTACGCCCTTCTTCCATGGCTCGACGTCAATTCAGAGCACACCGCGGTTCTCTTCACCAACAGCATGCAGAAGATAAAGTGGGGCCGGATCGATCAGATCGAAGGCGAAGAATTCGTAGCGACGGTCTGCCTTTATGAAGAGGATCGCGCGATCGTCCCCCATCCCGGTCACTACGATTGTTTTGCGGATCGAAACACCGTGGAACAGGAGCTTGCGGCATTGGCGGCCAGCGAATCGACGGGCCTCGGTAAGGACATCGACTTCTGGTACGCGCGCGTCCTGTTATGTGACGGCGTGGAGATACCGGAGGACGCTGCCACTGACATTGCCCGCATAGGTGTGTGCCAGGGTGTGGTCCGGGTCCATCCTCAGAATCTGCAGAAGTTTATCGAGAAATACGGCGAGGACTCGGAGCAGGTGAACTTTGTCCGAGCCCAGGCCGCGACCCGAGGACTGGCCGGGGAATAGGGTCCGGAACCGGGATCTTCGCCCACGGGCGGACGTAGTCGCGGAGATTTTTTTTGCTCTGACTCCCCTGTTCTCCGAGCAGAGCCGGGCTTCCCGGGCGTGCAGCGGAGATGGCGTCTCCGGTCATGCGAGGACTGCCGCTGAAGGAGTCCGGTCGAGGGTATATACTCAGAGTGCAGGTTGCGGACTTTATGGAAAACGTCACTTCCATCGCGAAAGCGCGCGCACCCGACCGGCTCATCGTCGTCTCGAATCGTCTGCCGGTCGTCTTCAAAAAGAACAACGATACGGGCGACTGGTCCAGCAGAACGGGTAGCGGGGGGCTGGTCAGCGCGCTCATGCCTGTCCTGCGGGATCGGGGCGGGATCTGGGTCGGCTGGCCCGGCGTGCGCGACAACGAAGCCCCGCTTGTACCCTACCTCAAGGAGCTGTCCGAAGATGTCGGTTACGGGCTGGAGGGCGTGTATCTCAGTGATGCGGAGATCAAGGGCTTCTACGAGGGCTTCTCCAACCAGATCATCTGGCCGCTGTTCCACGACCTGCCGGTGGACTGCCATTTCCGGCCAGAGCATTGGGAAACTTATCGGGCGGTCAACAGGAAGTTCATCAAGAAGATCGCCGAGATCCATCAGCCCAGCGACCTCATCTGGGTGCACGATTATCACCTGATCGGCGTCGCTGCCGGGCTGCGCAGTCTGAAGATATCCAACCGGATCGGTTTTTTCCTGCACATCCCGTTCCCGCCGCCCGATCTTTTCCTGAAGCTGCCGTGGCGGATGGATATCCTGAGCGGGCTGCTGGAGTACGACCTGATCGGATTCCAGACCATGCGGGACTGTCGGAACTTCCAGCGCTGTCTGCGAGCGCTCTACAAGGTCAAGATCAAGGGTAAAGGCCATGTCCAGCGCCTGGAGGCCACGCCTCTGGGCGGCGAGGCCGGGGACCGGCGACCGCGTAGCCTCCGGGTCGGCAGCTTCCCGATCAGCATCGACTTCTATCACTACGAGGGGCTCGCTACCAGCGAAGCCGTGGTCGAGGAACTGGGTCGGCTGCGGCAGACACACGGGGACCGCCAGATGATCCTCAGCGTCGATCGACTCGATTACACGAAGGGTCTGCTGGACAAGCTGCGTGCCTTCCGGCTCGCGCTGGAGCGATATCCGGAGCTCCACGAGAGGTGTTTTCTGAGTCTGCACGTCGTTCCGAGTCGCGAGAATATCCCCGAGTACCATCGCCTGCGCATCCAGCTCGAACAGCTGACGAGTGAGATCAACGGGGCCTGGTCGCGCCCCGGCTGGATCCCGATCCATTACTACTATCATTCACTCTCGCCCACTGAATTGATGGCCTATTACCGTCGGGCGGAAATCATGCTGATCACCGCGCTGAAAGACGGCATGAATCTGGTCGCCAAGGAGTACTGCGCCTGCCATCCGGACAACGACGGTATCCTGATGCTGAGTGAATTCGCGGGTGCGGCGGCCGAACTGCAAAAGGGTGCGCTGTTGATTAACCCCTACGACGCCGAGGGCACCGCGCACAGAATTTACGAGGCGATGAAGATGGACCCAGCGTCCACCATGGCGCGAATGCGGCGCCTAAGACGTCAGATCAGACGTTATGACATCTACCACTGGGTGAACTCCTACCTCCAGGCAATCGCGGGGCGGGACCTCGAGGACTTTCCGAAACTCGAAGACTACGTCCCGGGCCCACCGCCCGAAACACAGGCCCTGCAATCCTGAACGTCTCGATCATCCGGGGAATCGGTATGACCAGTCACCATCTACGCCAGCTACGGGATCTCCTGCAGTTCACAGTCATCACCGAGGGCGGACCGCTCGGCAAGCTCGCCGGGCTCCTCTTCGATCCGGCAGACTGGAAGATTCGGAACGTGATCGTCGCAGAACGTGGTAATGACCGCGAGCCGGTTCGGGTTCCCGTCCGGTTCTTCCGCTCGATTGACGACGAGCGCCGCGAGCTTTTCTTTGATGTCGCCGGTGAAGTGCTGCTCTCCCACGGCGATCACCAGATTAGTGGTCCCTCCCACTCGCCGCCGATTGACGCCGCAAGCGTGCTTGGACGGTCGATTGCCGGTTGCGATGACGTCGCCGGCAGCATCGATGATCTCCTCGTCAATATCGATGTATGGCAGCTCCGTTACCTGGTCGTGCGGACCGACTCGGGGCGGGTGCTGACCGACGTCGAATGGTGCTCGTCCTTCGATGGCGACAGTCGGTGTCTTAGGCTCGACCTGC
>JASFJM010000195.1:0-5093 GCA_050122055.1 Gammaproteobacteria bacterium
TGGAGCGGGAGATCGAGGTCATCTGCGGCATGGGGTTCCCGGGATATTTCCTGATCGTCGCCGACTTTATCCGCTGGGCCCGGGAGAACGGCATCCCCGTAGGCCCGGGACGGGGCTCCGGGGCGGGATCCCTGGTCGCTTACGTCCTTGGTATAACTGATTTAGATCCAATCGCTTACGATCTTCTTTTCGAGCGATTTCTCAATCCAGAGCGGATCTCCATGCCCGATTTTGATATCGATTTTTGCATGGAGGGTCGCGACCGGGTGATCGACTATGTCGCCCAGCGCTACGGTCGCGAAAGCGTCTCGCAGATCATCACCTTCGGCACCATGGCGGCGCGTGCCGTGGTGCGCGACGTGGGCCGGATCCTCGGCCACCCCTACGGTTTCGTCGATAAGGTGGCCAAGTTGATCCCGTTCGAGGTCGGGATGACCCTGGACAAGGCCCTGGAGACCGACGAGGAGCTCAAGCGGCTCTACAAATCCGAAGAGGAAGTGCGTTCGCTGATCGACCTGGCCCGCCAGCTCGAGGGGCTGGCGCGCAACGCCGGCAAGCACGCCGGCGGGGTGGTGATCGCGCCGGGGCCACTGACCGAATTTACGCCGCTCTATTTCGAAGAGCCCGGCGGCAGCCAAGTCAGCCAGTTCGACAAGGACGACGTGGAGTCGGTGGGTCTGGTCAAGTTCGATTTCCTCGGCCTGCGCACGCTCACCATCATCGACCGGGCCATGCGCCGGGTGAACCGGATCCGTCAGGAGGCGGCGGAAGCGCCCATGGATATCGTCGATATCCCCATGGACGATCCGGAGACCTTCAAGCTGTTGAAGTCCTGTGCCACGACCGCCGTCTTCCAGCTCGAATCACGGGGCATGAAAGACCTGATCAAGCGCCTGCAACCGGACTGTTTCGACGATATCGTCGCGCTGGTGGCGCTGTTCCGGCCGGGACCGCTCCAGTCCGGCATGGTGGACGACTTCATCAACCGCAAGCACGGCCGGAATCAGGAGCCCATCGACTATTTCCATCCGAGCCTCGAGCCCATCCTCAAGCCCACGTACGGCGTCATCCTGTACCAGGAACAGGTGATGCAGATCGCTCAGGACCTGGCCGGCTACACCCTGGGCGCGGCGGATCTGTTGCGGCGGGCCATGGGGAAGAAGAAGCCGGAAGAGATGGCGAAGCAGCGCTCGATCTTTGTGGATGGCGCGACCGAACGGGAGATCGAGGGAGGGCTCGCCACCTACATCTTCGATCTGATGGAGAAATTCGCCGGATACGGATTCAACAAGAGTCACTCGGCGGCCTATGCGATGTTGTCGTACCAGACAGCATGGCTGAAGGCCCACTATCCGGCGGCGTTCATGTCGGCGGTGCTGTCCGCGGATATGGATCACACGGACAAGATCGTCACCCTCATCGACGAGTGCGCGCGGATGGGGCTCGATGTCCAGCCGCCGGACATCAACAGCTCGCAGTATGTTTTCAGCGTCTCCGGACCGCGATCGCTGCGCTACGGCCTGGGTGCGATCAAGGGCGTGGGCCAGGGTGCGGTGCAGAGTCTGATCGACGAATGCGAGGCCCATGGTCCGTTCACCGATCTGCTGGATCTGTGCGCCCGAGCCGATCTCCAGCGGTCCAACCGGCGGGTGCTGGAGGCGCTCATCCGCTCCGGAGCGCTGGACAGCCTGGGTCCGAACCGCGCCACGCTCATGCATCAGCTGCCGCTCGCGATGCGCCGCGCGGATCAGCACGCCCAGGCCCAGGCGGCCGGTCAGGAGGATATGTTCGGGATGCCCGCGGCCAGCGGCCCCAGTGAGACGGGCGACCCGGGTGATCAGGATTCCCTGCCGATGGAGACGCTGCCGGATTGGAGTGACGCCGAACGGCTGGCAGCGGAAAAGGAGACCCTGGGCCTGTATCTCACCGGGCATCCTATCGACGCTTACAAGGAGGACCTGCCCCAGCTGACCAGCGCGCGGATCGCAGATGTGGTCGGGGCCGAGCGGGAAGCCGACCGTCAGTACGGCAACAGCCGCCGCGAGGTGGTGATCGCCGGCCTTGTGGTCAGCATGCGGCGCCGGGGTAACCGGGTCAGCCTGGTGCTGGACGATCGAAGCGGGCGGATCGAGGCCACCCTGTTCGATGAGACCTTCCAGGAATTCCGCAACGTCATCGCGCCGGATGCCATCCTCGTCGTGGAGGGCGGCCTGCGCTTCGATGATTTTATCGACGCCTGGCGGATCAACGTCCGCCGTGTAGTCGACATCGACGAAGCGAGGGAGCAGCGGGCGGCGCGGCTGCTGATCCGGTGGCAGGTCAACGGCGGCGGCGAACAATTCGTGGAGCAGCTGCGCGGTGCCTTGCAGCCCTTCCGCCAGGGCCGTTGCCCGGTGGCCGTGGTCTATGAGGGCAGCGGGGCTGCGGCGCGGCTCAATCTGGGTGACGACTGGCAGGTCCGCCCGACCGGAGAATTGCTGCAGCGGCTGGGACGGCTCGTCGGTGGCGAGAATGTCCGGCTGGTCTACTCGCGCCGGCTCGATGGCTGATGCTTGCCAGCCATTGCCGCGCTCGCTAGTGTTTGCGCTCGGGCGCGGTGGGGATCGCTGATGAACATGAACTTCCTCGATTTCGAGCAGCCGATCGCGGAGCTCGAGGCCAAGATCGACGAGCTGCGCTACGTCGGCGACGACTCGGTGGTCAATCTCAACGAGGAGATCGCCCGGCTCAAGAGCAAGAGCGAATCCCTGACCCGGAGTATCTTCTCCAGTCTCAGCGCCTGGCAGATCGCGCAACTGGCGCGCCATCCGGGCCGGCCCTACAGCCTGGATTACATCGAGCGGCTGTTCACCGCATTCGAGGAGTTCCACGGCGATCGCTGTTACGCGGATGATCCCGCGATCGTCGGCGGCGTGGCCCGGCTCGAGGGCGAACCCATGGTCGTCATCGGCCAGCAGAAGGGCCGGGACACCAAGGAGAAAGTGCGGCGCAATTTCGGTATGCCGCGGCCCGAGGGCTATCGCAAGGCCCTGCGCCTGATGCGCATGGCGGACCGCTTCGGACTCCCGGTGATTACCTTTATCGACACCCCGGGTGCCTATCCCGGGGTCGGCGCCGAGGAACGCGGCCAGAGTGAGGCCATCGCCCGCAACCTGTTCGAGATGTCGCGCCTGCGGGTGCCGATCATCAGCGTGGTCATCGGGGAGGGAGGGTCCGGCGGTGCCCTGGCGATCGGTCTGGGCGACCGGCTGATCATGCTGGAGTACAGCATCTATTCCGTGATCTCGCCCGAAGGCTGCGCTTCTATCCTGTGGAAGAGCCCGGACAAGGCGGAGGAGGCTGCCGACGCCATGGGCGTGACCGCCGACCGGCTGAAGAGCCTGGGCCTGGTGGATGAAGTCCTGCGCGAGCCGCTGGGCGGCGCCCATCGGGACGTGGATGCCATGGCACAGTCCATGCGCAACGCCCTGGTCAGCAATCTGGACGCCCTGCGGCGCTACTCCCTGGATGACCTGCTGGCGGCGCGTTACCAACGGTTCGCCTCCTTCGGGCGGTTCAGGGAGGAATAGAGAGGCCGACCCGTGAGTTTCTCGGTGCCGCGCCTGGCCGAGGCCCTGCTGGATCTGCCCCCGGTTTCCCCTGCCACGCCCCTGTGCGTCGCCCTGAGCGGCGGCATCGATTCGGTGGTGTTACTCGCCGCTCTGGCAGAACTGCGCGCCGAGGGCGCCGTGGGCCCGCTGCGCGCCCGCCACGTGGACCATGGTCTGCACCCGGATTCAGGCGCCTGGGCCGGGGCCTGCGAGTCGGTTTGCCGGACGCTGGGCGTGGCGTTGCAGACCGTCCGCGTCGACGTGCCGCGAGAGCGGGGCGACAGCCTGGAGGCGGCAGCCCGCGCGGTCCGGTACGAGGCTCTGGCGGCTGGTCTCGGTCACGATGAATGCCTGCTGACTGCGCACCACGGTGACGACCAGATGGAGACGGTCCTGCTCCAGTTGTTGCGGGGTTCAGGTCCGGCGGGGCTGGCGGCGATGCCGAAATACAGGCGCCTGGCGGATGGCTGGCTGATCCGGCCGCTGCTGGGTTTCACCCGCGCTGAACTGGAGGCCTGGGCCCGGGGGCGTGGATTGGCCTGGCAGGAGGATCCGAGCAACCGGGACCCGGCCCCCGGCCGCAATTTCCTGCGCCTGAAGGTCCTGCCCCAGCTCCTCGAGCGATGGCCCGGTGCGGCCGCGAGCATCGGCCGAAGCGCGGCTCTCTGCGCCGAGGCCCACCATCTGCTCGAGGATCTGGGGCAGGCAGACCTGGCCGTGGTGGCCGTCGACGACGGCCTCGATGCCGTGGTCCTGGCGACCCTGAATCCGGCGCGTCAGCGCAACCTGCTGCGGCTGTGGCTGCGCCGGCAGCAGCTGCCTTTGCCGGACAGCCATCGGCTGCAGACGGCGGTGGAGCAACTGCTGCCTGCACGGCGGGATGCCAGACCCCGCGTGGACTGGCCCGGGGCATCGCTGCGCAAATACCGGGACCGGATCCATGTCCTCGGCCAGCGGCAGCTGGAGGTGCTCGGACGGGATCCCCGGCCTCTGTCATGGCCGGAGGTAAGAACGCCGCTGCCGCTGGGGCAGGGGATGGGGCGTCTCGTCTGGACGCATGATCCGGATGGCGGGGTGGATGCGCGCTGGCTCCAGGATGCGGGCATGGAGATCCGTTACCGGCATGCGGGAGACCAGGCGCAGCCCGCCGGTGGCGATCAGCACCGGCGGCTCAAGACCCTGTTCCAGGAGATCGGCATCGCGCCCTGGTGGCGGAGTCATGTCCCGCTGGTGTTTGCGCAGAATCGGCTGCTGGCCATCGCCGACCGTTGGCTGGCCCCGGGCGCCCGGGCGGCGCCAGGCCATGCTGGCTGGCGGCTGCGCTGGGAAGACGCGCCCACGGCGGCGGCTCATGATTGTGACAGCCCCGGTGTTCTGGTAATTTGAACTCCCGTCTTGGTACGGCGCTCTGGCGCCCCTCAACAGGCGGATTCCTCATCATGACCCGTTTCGTCTTTGTGACCGGCGGCGTGGTTTCATCCCTCGGCAAGGGGATCACCGCGG
>JASFJM010000196.1:0-5030 GCA_050122055.1 Gammaproteobacteria bacterium
TGGTCGGCAACATCCTCAGCGAGATCCACAAGTCGCTGATGAAGGCCCACAAGCAGGCGCTCGAGCAGTATCGCCTGGTCAGCCACGAGCGGCATGAACGGCTGCGGGCGATGATGCCCCAGTGGCGCGTGATCCAGAAGACGCTGGGCACGGTCAACAAGACGGTGGACAGCCTGCTGCAGCGCTCCCGGACCATCGACCGGCACATGCGGGATTACGAGGAGATCGTCAAAGGCACCGACCGGGCGGTACAGCTGCTGTCCTCGTCCTCGCTGGTGCAGCTTTTCGTCTCGGCCCTGGTGCTGGCCGTGGCGGTGGGCGGCGCGGCCATCAACTTCACGCTGATCGCCCGGCCCATGGCCGAGATGGTAGGCGGCACCAGCTTTATCGCCGGCTTCCGCACCGCGGATATCGCCGCGCTGGTGATCATCATGGTGGAGATCTCCATGGGTCTGTTCCTGATGGAGTCGCTGCGTATCACCCGGCTGTTCCCGGTCATCGGCGCACTGCCGGACAAGGTGCGGGTGCGGATGATCTGGATCACGCTGTTTATCCTCACCCTGCTGGCCAGCGTCGAAGCGGGTCTTGCCTATATGCGTGAGCTCCTGCTCCAGGACGAGCTTGCCACCGCTGCGCTGCTCCGGGGCGGGGACGGCGGCGTGCTGACCGGCAGCCACTTGTGGATCACGACTGCGGCCCAGATGGGGATGGGCTTCATCCTGCCGTTCGCACTGGTGTTCGTGGCCATCCCGCTGGAGACCTTTGTCCACTCCCTGCGCACGGCGCTGGGCATCGTCGGCATCGGCCTGGTGCGCGTGCTGTCCCTGGCCATGCGGGTGCTGGGCAACGTGTTCCGCCATCTGGGCACGCTGCTGCAGCGGACCTATGACCTGCTGATCTTTATGCCCCTGTGGATGGAAGAGCGCATGGAGCGCAAGGCGGCGGCCAAAGGGTCGGATTCCGACGGCTTGAGCGAGGTGACGTCATGAACAGGCTCATTCTTGTTATCGGGTTTGTGATCGGCCTCGGCGGCTGCAGCGATAACGCGCCGCGTAACGTCGGTGCCTACCTGCTGCTGGATACCTCGGGCACCTACAGCGAGGAGCTGGACAAGGCCGCCAATGTCATCACCTACACCCTGTCCGAGCTGGGACCGTCCGACTCATTCGCGGTCGCCCGCATCGACACCGGCAGCTTCAGCGAAAAGGACATCATCGCCAAGGTCACATTCGACGACCGGCCCAGCACGGTCAACAGCCAGAAGCGCCAGTTCAACGAACGGGTGCAGCGTTTCGTCAAGATCGTGCGTCCGGCGGCGAACACGGACATCACCGGCGGGCTGCTCCAGGCCATCGAATTTCTTGATGAGAAGGCACCGGGGCGCAAGGTGATCTTTATCTTCTCGGATCTGAAGGAAGACCTGCTCGAGGGCTATGTGCGCAATCTGGAGCTGCCCCTGGACGGCTTCGAGGTGGTGGCGCTCAACGTCACCAAGCTGCGCAGCGACAACGTGGATCCGCGCGAATATCTCGGCCGCCTGGACCAGTGGCGGGCCCGGGTCGAGGCCGGCGGCGGCAGCTGGCGGGTGATCAACGATCTGGACCGATTGGAGAATCTGCTGGAGTCATAAGAATCGGGAGGCCCTGCGCCTTTTGGGGTCGGGGACCGGTGTTTCCGCGTTTGGAAATGGCGGGTCTCCGCCCCATTTTTGTAAGCCTCGTTGATAAATCTGTAATAACGCACCCGGCCGGGCGGTCTTTCTAACCATCAGCACTGCCATAGGTCGGATCATGAAACCGGGCGTTGTATTTCTGTGTGCGATCGCCTTGTCGGTCGCCAGTGCCGGTGCCGACCCGGATACCGCGTCCAAGAGATTCGAAAGCGGCCCCGGGCGCGTTGCGCTGCTGGAACTCTATACCTCCGAGGGCTGCAGCAGCTGTCCACCGGCGGATCGATGGCTACGGGAACTGAAGTCCGATCCCCGCTTGTGGAAAGACTTCGTGCCGGTGGCGTTCCATGTGGACTACTGGGACTACATCGGCTGGGAGGATCGCTTCGCCCGGCCGGCGTTCAGCCACCGGCAACGGCGCTACGTGGCAGACGGACGGGCGAGCACCGTCTACACGCCCGGGCTTTTCAATAATGGCGAAGAATGGCGTGGCTGGTTCCGCGGTGAGGCACCGAGCTTCGACCCGGCGCCTGTAGGTGCATTGAGTCTCACCCTGGACGGCGATCGGGTATCCGTCCGCTTCGAACCCCCTGACGACGAGCACGGCGACCTCGAGGTGCAGATAGCGATACTCGGCATGGGTCTGGAGACCGAGGTCCGCGCCGGAGAGAATCGCGGCAGGACGCTGCGCCATGATTTTGTCCTGCTAGAGCTGATCTCCCGACCACTGGACAAAGGGGACGGCGGGTTCTTGGCCAGCGCGGCCCTGCCGGGTCTCGCTGAAGACCCGACCCGGCGGGCGCTGGTGGCGTGGGTCTCCCGGCGCGGCGATCAGGCGCCGATCCAGAGTGTGGGCGGGTTCCTGTAGCGGTCGCACGGACCCAGAAGGGCCCGCGGGCGCTTCCTTCACGGCGTCATGAACCGGAACCACTTGCTATCGCTCGACGACATGGCCCGACGACATGGCCCGATGACATGGCCAAAAGCAGCGACGCGAAGGGTCCTGGCTGGACCAGCCGGAGACCGCCTCGCCGTCACCCATGCGTACGGACCATATCCAGTGGGTGTCCCGTGCCTACATCAAACCCGGGACGCGTCCGTTCGTATGAGTCAGAATGACGCTCTCGACCAGCCCTTATCGGGCGGGGAGCAGCCAAGCTCAGATGAAACACTGCAGGAACTGCGATACGCCGCTGGAGGGGCCGTTTTGTCCCCAGTGCGGGCAGCGGGACGTGGACCTGGACCGCCCCCTGCAGGCGCTGCTCGGCGAGGCGATCCGCGAGGCCTTCGACCTGGACGGGCGCGCCATGCGGACGCTCCGGACCCTGTTCCGCAGACCCGGTGTGTTGACCAACGAATATCTAGCGGGCCATCGCAGACGCTATTCGTCGCCGATACGCCTTTACCTGGTCGTCAGCGTGCTGTTCTTCGTGGTCGCGGCCTGGGTCGTCGGCCGGGGGATGCTGCTGGGTGAGGGTCAGAGCCTGGAAGCAGATGCGCCGGGACAGGCGCGGTTCGTCTCGGAGGATCTGCCCCGGCTGATGTTCGTGCTCCTACCGGTGTTTGCGCTGCTGCTCAAGGCCGTGTTCTGGCGGCGCCTGTACTTCGAGCACCTGATCCACTCCCTCCACATCCACAGCGCAGCCTATCTGATCCTCGTGTTCCTGCTGCCCCTGGAGGACGCCGCCAACCGCCTGGTGTGGGCGTTGATCCTTCAGCTCGGGTTGGCCGTCTATCTGGTCGCCTATCTCCTGATCTCGGTGCGCCGCGTGTACGTCGCTAGCTGGACCGCCACGGTGGGCAAGACCGCCGGCGTCCTGCTCGCTTACATGGTGCTGGTGGCGGGCCTCTCGGAAGCGTTGAGCTTCCTGACCATGCCGGACTCCTCTGCGCTGCCATTCCTGACCGATTGAAGGCGCCCCGGGGAACGGATCACACGGATGGAACGGCCCCGTCAGGCTGGTATGCTTCTGCCATGACGGCCCGACCAACTCCCCGACGCAATGACCCTTGCCCCTGCGGCAGCGGGAAACGGTTCAAGCACTGCTGCGGCCAGGCGAAGCCGGCCATCCATCGGTTCCCGGTCCAGCCGATGACCATGATGATGACGCCGGAAGTGGCCCGGTCCCTGTGTCCGGCAGGCGGCGGTGACGGCCTGGTCGACCGGCACGGCGTCCTGACTATCCCGGGTTTTCTATCCAGGACTCAATGCGATCGACTGATCGCCTTGTCGGAAACCCAGCCGAGTGAGCAGGGCCAGGTGTTGCGCGCCGACGAGAGCAATCCCGGCACCCTGGTCAGACAGGACGCCGACACCCGGGTGACCGCCATCATCAAGACCTTCGGCATCGCCGATGAGATCGTGCCGCTGATCGGCCGTGCGTTTTTCGACTGGATCGAGCCCCACTACGGGACCCGGATCGAGTGGTTCGAGTTTCCCGACATTCTCAAGTACCTCCCCGGCGGCCATTACGGGACCCATAACGATTCGGAACGGTGGGATCAGGAGACCGGCGAATGGCGGCTGCATGAGGATCGCCAGTACAGCCTGCTGATCTATCTGAACGAGTCCTTTACCGGCGGCGCGCTGCGATTCGAAGAACTGGGTCTGACCATCCAGCCGGAGACAGGCATGCTGGTCGCCTTCCCCTCCGACCATCGCTATGCCCACACCGCGCTGCCGGTGGAGTCGGGCACCCGCTACGCCATCGTCAGCTGGGCCGCCGCCGTGGGTGCACCGCGGGTCCATCAAGGCGCCAGTCTCGGCGTCGTCTATCTGGCGCCGGAATATATCCCGCCCCGGCTCAGGGGTCTGGCCTAGGCTGCCGCTTCGGCCATAGTCCGGATCCGCCTGCAGGCGGCCGTGCACACCACCAGATAGGGCGCAGCCAGCACCGGCACGTCGAAACTCAACCGGCAGCCATCAACCCCGAGCGGCTCGACCCGGTGGCCGGTGGCCGGAATCCCGGCGACCTTCCATGACCAGTAGCGGCCGTCGGCGAATTGAAGGACCTCGAAGGGCAGCCAGATGCCGAGGGCAGTCCGCACCCGTCCGCGCGAGCCGACCGCGATGAAACGCCCGCTGGACTCCACCCGGTTCAGTGAAGGCCCCCAGATGGGCCAGGCCTCGGTATCGATCAGGATCGACCACACCCGCGCGGCGGGAGCGGCAATCTCTGTCGTCGTAGAAATGGGCATCTTCGCCAGGCCTTTGTGGGGAAGCGAGGAACGGTCCGGGGAACCTCTGACCCGATCCCCTCAGGTGTTCTGAATATAGAGATATGCCACGCGTGAATAGGGGTCGTATAACAAGGAATAGCGGTTCCCTCCGAGATCCCCCGTGTAGAGCTGTGCAGCAGGA
>JASFJM010000197.1:0-5007 GCA_050122055.1 Gammaproteobacteria bacterium
ACGGCGCGGGATCTGTGCGAGGATTTGCGGATCTCTGTGGAGGAGATCGACTGGACCATGATCGCCCCGGGGGCGACGGTCACTCTCAGCGCCGGCGTCGCCAGCATCCGTCCCGGCATGACCCGGCGCGCTCTGCTCAGCGAAGCGGACGTGCGCCTCTATGAAGCCAAATACTCGGGCCGAAACCGGGTCATCCCCCGCAAGCTCTCGGCCCAAGGAAGCTGAACCCGTCCACGTAGATAACCGGCAGCGCAGGCGGTCGCGTCTTGCGCTGCACGATTGCGCCCCCCCGGGATCGTCGTCTATATAAATGTCTTGACGCTCGCGGCGAACCCGCGCCGCGCACGCTTGCGGGGAGAGGCATGGTGGCAGCTCGGAGCATCGGCAGGAGCCTGATCGAAAATCTGCTCGACGGCACCGGGGTGGAGATCGGCGGCGGCCGGCCCTGGGACATCACCGTCAACAATGAGCGCTTTTATCGCCGCGCCCTGAGGGGATCGTTGGGGATCGGCGAGTCCTATCTGGACGGTGATTGGGACTGTCAGGCCCTGGACGTGATGTTCAATCGGGTCCTCGCGGCCCGCAGGTGGCGGAGCCCGCTGCTGCGCATTGCCCGGGCGTTCAAGGTACTGCAGGCGCGGCTGACCAATCTGCAAAGCCGGCCACGCTCCATGGCCGTGGCCGAGGAGCACTACAACCTCGACCACCGCATGTATGCCCTGTTCCTTGGTCCCTGGAACCAGTACACCTGCTGCTTCTTCGACGGCACCGGCGATCTGGAGCAGGCCGAGGTCAACAAGCTGGAGATGATCTGCGACAAGCTGGAGATCGAGCGCGGCGACCGGGTGCTGGATATCGGGTGCGGCTGGGGCGGATTCGCGAAATACGCCGCCACCACCCGGGGCTGCGAGGTCACGGGCATCAGTCTGTCGAGCGAACAGATCGACTACGCGCGCAGTTACACCGCGGGCCTGCCCGTGACGATCCGCCAGCTGGACTACCGGGACCTGCCGCGCTCGGGCCTGCCGCCGTTCGACAAGATCGTCATCGTCGGCATGATCGAACACGTGGGCTTCAAGAACTACCGCGAGCTGATGGATGTCGTCCATCGGATGTTGAAGCCCGAGGGCCTGTTCCTGTTGCACACCATCGGCAACCGGGATGAGACGCTGGTGGTGGACCCATGGATCGAGAAATATATCTTCCGCAATTCCATGGCGCCGGCCATGAGTCAGTTGTCCCGCGCGGCGGAAGATGCCCTTGTGATCCAGGACTGGGAAAACTACGGCCATTATTATGTGCCGACCCTGCAGGCCTGGTATGACAGATTCAACGCCAACTGGCGGAAGATCCGCGCCCTGGATTCAGCCAAACCGTTCGACGAGCGTTTCCGGCGGATGTGGAATTATTACCTGCTGTCCTGCAAGGCGGCGTTCGAGGTCGAGGAGCTGTATCTCTGGCATCTGGTGATGACACGGCGCGGCTCCGGTCGGGGCGTCTATGACCGGGTCAAGCACTACAGCAACCGTCCGGAAAATTCCCAGACCGCGCAGCAGTCGGTCCGCTCCGGCAGCCGCTGAATCGGTCTCGCCGACGCGCTCCGCCGGGCCGCTTACTCGAGCGGCAGATCCGCGGCGCGCCAGCCTTCGCCGGCCGGGAAGCCTTCCATGTGGTGCCCGTCATAGCCGCCGGCGAAGACGTAGACCCCGGTGAAACCGGCCTGCTCCTGCAGTGCGTAAGCCGCCTCGGTGGCGCGCATGCCCAGTGAACACAGTATGAGGATGGTCTCGTCGGCGTCGAATCGCCCGGGTACGGTCTCGATGAAGGCCTCGTTTACGCCCTCGACCTGGCCCCGGTATGACCAGGTGACCAGTTCAGCCTCCGGCGCGTGGCCGTCTTCCCCGAATTCCTTTTCAGTGCGAACATCGAGGATGCGGAAACTGCGTCCCTCGGCGTACCAGCCCGCCACCGTCTCCGCATCCACGGAATTGACCTTGCCGGTGTAATCGCCGTGATCGCCATGATGACCGTCGTGCCCGGCGCAGGCACTGATGGCGGCAGCGATCAGGATCACCCACATCAACCGTACGATAGTCCGCATCTCATCCTCCGGATCGATTGCCCCGCCACTGGCGGCATGCTGCGGCCACAGCGGTGGGGCGACAGCATATCTGTTTCTGACCCTGCGTCATCCGTCCGGTTGCGCCCGTGTGCTCACCGGCTCGGTTCGGCACAGTGATGGTCTCCGCTGGCCTGGGCGGCGACCCGCGCCCGGGTACTGGCCAGAGCGGATTCGAAGCCGCTATCCGGCCCGGCTACGGCGAGCGCCCGCTCGATTGCGTCGCTCGCCGCCTCCATGCATCCCTGGTCGGCTCGAAGGTTGGCCAGATTATTGAGGGCGACCGGGGCATAGTCGGGGTCTCCTGCCAGGGACTCGTAAAGCGCCGCCGCTTCCTCGAACCGGCCACTGGCATAAAGAACATTGGCAAGGCCGAGACGCGCCGCGGCCAGGTCCGGTTCCATGGCCAACGCCGCTCCATAGGCGCGTCCGGCTCCCTCCCGGTGACCGGCTGTCTCGAGATCCGCTACCGCCGACAGATAGACCGGCCAATCCGGGTTCGCGGGCAACGCTCCGGGTGGCAGGGCCACGATGCCCCAGTATCCAGTGAGGCCCCAGCGGCGCATGAAGTCACCGGCCGATTCCAGTCGGCGGCGTTCCCTGCCGGACCGCAGGATGATCCGATCAGCACCGGCGTCGGCGCCGATCACCACGGCGTAGTGCCACACCGGCAGCGCGGGGATGCCGAGATTCTGCAGCACCAGGACCGGGTGCCCCGCCTCCAACTGGGCCAGCAGATCGGGCAATGTCTTCCGGACCGGATAGACGACGAGCCCGCGCTGGCGGGCCGCGGCGATCATCTCGGGCTGGAGGCTGCCCTGGCGGGCGGGGATATAGACCTCGTCCACCAGCGCTTCGGGTGATGACGGCCGACCGGCGGCTCCCAACAGCGTAGCCAGCGCGGCAGGACCACACTGATAGTCGTCTTGAGGAAAAAACGGCGTCGATACCAGCTCGACGGTAGCCGGCGCGTTTGCCGGCCACTGGTCCTGGAGCAGCGTCGAGGGGGCGCAGCCGGTCAGGGCCGCTGCCAGGACTGCGGCCACAACCCGGGCCCGGGCCGCTCCGACCGTTACGGCCGTCGCGCCAAGGATCGATACGACGGCGATCAGAACCTGGAAAATATATTGATCACGCCGGTGAGCTCGAGGATCAGCAACACCAGGAAGGTGATGCCGAGCACCTCGAAGATGCCGATGCCGCCGGCGGGCAGCTGGTCGAATTGCTGCTCCAGGGTGAGCAGCTCTTCCTCGTTCAGAGCCGCAACCCGCGCCATGGCGTCGTCGACGCTGACGCCATGGGCCACCAGCACGGATTGCACATCGGCCCGGGTCAATACGGCCTCCACCGCAGACAGGCGCTCGGCCCTGGCGGCGGTTTGCATGGCTTCGCCGGTGCCGATGACGCTGGCAGACGCGGCCTGCACCAGGGACAGATTGAGGAGGCTTGCGGCCAGCATCAGGGCCACGGTACGGACGAAACGGATCGACATGATTCGGTCCCTCTGGATGTTTGAACTGGCCCCAGTATACGAATTTCTCCGGCTCCGACGACAGGACGCTGTCCCGGTTCCGGGCTTCCGGCCGCGCGGGGTCGAAACCCGTGGGCGAGTTGCCATACTTGAGGTGGAGGCAGACGTCGATGGGAACCCGGCTTATCCGACAGGTCACGACCGTCATCCTGGCGCTCACCGCCTTGTGTCACGGGGGTCCGGCCACCGCGGCCGAGGACTACGCTGCCCGGCGCGAGGCCCTGCTGGCGGAGATCGAGGCCGATGTGCGCTTTACGTCCAGGGCGCTGGGCACCGACCGTCTCGGCCCGCGGGTGCGGGAAGCCATGGCCACGGTGCCCCGTCACGAGTTCGTGCCCGCCGACGTGCGCCGCTATGCCTATGCCAACCGGCCGCTCCCCATCGGCCACGGCCAGACGATCTCCCAGCCCTACATCGTCGCCATCATGACCGATCTGATCGAGCCGGAGGCCGGTGACGTGGTGCTGGAGGTCGGCACCGGATCCGGCTATCAGGCCGCGGTGCTGGCCCGGGTGGTGGGCAAGGTCTGCAGTATCGAGATCATCCCGGCGCTGGCCCGGCGCGCCCGCAGGGACCTGAATCGACTGGGATTCGGCAATGTCGAGACCCGCACCGGCGACGGCTATTATGGGTGGCCGGATTGTGGGCCCTTCGATGCCATCGTGGTCACCGCCGGCGCACCGCATGTGCCGCCACCGCTGATCGAACAACTCAAGCCCGGCGGGCGCATGATCATCCCGGTCGGCAGCCGCTTTATGACCCAGCAGCTGTTGCTGGTGGAGAAGAGCACCGAGGGCGAAGTCACGACGCGCCACGTGCTACCGGTCCGTTTCGTGCCGCTGACGGGCGACCATTGACGGCGGGCCGATGAAGCTGGCGACGCCCGCTGCGCCCGCTGCGGTGACGCCCGTGTGCGCCAGGCCGCCGCTGCGGTCGCTGACGCTGGCATCTGGCGCCGCGCTGGCCTATCAGATCCTGCTGCTGCGCCTTTTCTCCATCATCCAGTGGCACCACTTCGCGTATATGGTGATCAGCCTCGCCCTGCTGGGATATGGGGCCAGCGGCACCGTCCTCACCCTGGCCCGGGGGTGGCTGGCCCGCCGGCTGGGCGCCGCCTATGTACTCGGTATCGGTCTGTTCGCCCTCTCCAGCCTGCCGGCCTTCCTGCTGGCACAGCAGCTGGCTTTCAGCCCCGAGGAACTGTTGTGGCGGCCACAACTGGTCTGGCGACTGGCGGCGCTCTATCTGGTCCTCGGGCTGCCGTTCTTCTTCGTGGCCGGGGCCGTCGGTCTGGTATTGATGGGCTGGGGGAGAGCGGCGAGCCGGGTCTATGCCGTGGATCTTGCCGGCGCGGCCG
>JASFJM010000198.1:0-4995 GCA_050122055.1 Gammaproteobacteria bacterium
GACCCCTGGCAGAGTGGGTCGACTCAAACGTGGTGGCTGCAAATCAATTCTTGCTGATGGTGCGGTAGAAGGGGAAGAACTGGTCGTCCTGGCCCTGGCGTTCGAAGATCAGATCGTCCCGGTGTCTGACCGCCTCGAAGGCCCGTTCGGTCAACAGGGTCTCATTGGCCCGGGCGATGTCTTCGCCCAGTTTGGAGGCGCGGTTCATCTCGTCGCCCTGGGCCAGATTGGGTCCGATGGCGAAGACCCGGCCGAAGCCGATCCCTGCACAACACTCCGTCGGGTGCTCCGACGCCAGATCCGACTGATTGAACAGACGGATGCGCCGGTGTGTCTCGAGCGCCGCATCCACTGCGGCATCGACGTCGAGGAATATTGCAACGACATCATCCGCGAAACAGCGGATGATCTCTGCGCCCAAATCCCTCAGCACCGGGAGACAGACTTTTTGAGCATCCAGGATCCGCAGCATGCTATCCAGCTCTCCCCGGTGCATGGCCGCCGCCGTAAACCCGGTCATGTCCATGGACAGGATGGCGCGCTCATAGTGGTACTTGTCACTGAACTCCGCTTCGCTCATCTCGCCGCGTCGGACCCGCAGGAAATCCCGATAGACGTCCTCGCTCCAGCCCTCGAAACTGGCCAGGATCGCGGCATCCTCCAGCAGATCGTGCGGGTATGTCATGCCCTTAGTCTCTCCCGTTCCAGTCCGACCGGACGCTCTAAGTGTGGTCGCCGATCCAGTTTCAAGCGGCGACCCTGAATGCTCCAGCGGCGGTCTGCGATGACGCGTGCAAGCATCCCCGCGGTCAGAAAATATAGCATGGGCGCACGAGGCGGATGTGGGTCTCTTGCATCGGGGCGGAGGCTGGTTCAAAGTCCCGCAGGCAGTTCATGACGCCAGGCTTGCGGGATTCCCGGCGTCTCGTGACGCATGGCCCTGATCGCCTTCAACGACGGATTAACGATGTTCACAGCCGACCAGCTAGTAGCCCATGTCGTCGGAGACTATCTGCTTCAGAGCGAGTGGATGGCCGCACGCAAGACCAGCCAGTCCAAAGCGGCCCTGGTTCATTGTCTGTTCTATCTGATCCCGTTTCTCTTTATCACCCAGAACCCTTACACGCTCGCGGTCATCGGCGGCTCCCATTTCGTCCTCGACCGCTGGCATCTGGCCAAGTACGTCATCTGGCTCAAGAACCGGCCCTGGCCCGGCAGCGATGCCTGGTATGAGCGCAGCACCACCGGATTCCCCCCTGACACGCCGCCCTGGCTGGCCGGATGGCTGCTGATCATCGTCGACAACACCCTGCACGTGCTGATCAACGGTGTCGCCATCCACTATCTTGGCTGATCGGGCCCCCGGGCCCACAGATCATGCTCTGGCTGTGATCTTCCGATCCGGCTCGTAAGCGCCCGCCCGCAAAAAGTGTGCAAAAGCCGCTGCGGGAGATTATTGTTTCCCGGGGCGCCCGGAGTCAGGGCGGAGGATCCGTGAGCCCATGTGCCGCGGATCAACAGGGGGGGGATCCAATGAGCCGGTTCGTGATTCGGATAGTCCGTGCAGTCTGCCCGCCGGCAGGCATGCTGCTCTTTGCAGGTCTGTGCATCGCCGGCGAGCTTCAGACCGCGGAAGAGATCCGCCAGTGCACCCGCGACAATTCGCCGGACTCCACCAGCATCCAGCTGATCGAACTCAAGTCCATCGATCGCGCCGCGGGAGAGCGGAAGATGGATGCCCGTCTGCACTGGAAGAAGGACGATGACGGCCACGTCCGGCTGATGATCCGGGTGCTGGCGCCGGCGGATCTGAAGGGCTCGAGCTACCTGGTGATCGAGAACGAGCCGCGGGATACGGTCTATGTCTATCTGCCTGCACTGGGCAAGCCCCGGCGCATCGTCGGCGGCGGCGCCAGGGCTATCTGGTCCACCGACTTCAGCTATGAAGATATCCGGCTGTTGCAGATGAAGTCGGCCGCCACCGAAGTCGAGCGGCTACCGGACGGCGAGGTCGCCGGACGCGCCACCTACGTCATGGCCCAGCAGCCGGATCCGGCTCGCGAGACCGGTTATGACCGGATCCTGTCCTATGTCGACAAGGAAACCTGCGTCGCGCTCAAGACCGAATATTTCGAAAACGGCGATCAGATCCGCAAACGGCTGATGGTGGACCCGTCGACCGTCGCCCAGGTCAACGGCAAATGGATCGCCCACGACCTGGAGATGACCGACGTGCGCGATGACACTCAGAGCTGGATCCAGGTCAAGGAGATAAGCATCGACGAGAAAATCTCGTCCCGCTATTTCAACACCGTCCAATTCTGGGGCCGCTGACGGCGCTTCGCGCGCACCGCGCTGACCCGGATGGAAAAGCTGTCGGCCACAATCGTCAAGCGCTCCGGCCTCCTCCTGGCCGGTCTGGTCCTGGTTACGGCCTTCGCCCTGTCCCGGCTGGTGGATTTCGAGACCGGTCAACTGAACCTCGCCATCGATCCCTCTGTCGGCCGGTTGCTGCCCACGGACGATCCGGAACGCCTGTTCTATGACCGGGTCCGGTATGTCTTTGGCAGCGAGGAGTCGGTGGTCGTCGCATTGCCCTCGGACGACGCCTTCAGCGCAGAGAACCTCAATCGGATCGAACGCCTGAGCGAGCGGCTGCGGGATCTTCCGAACGTCCATCACGTGCTGTCGCTCACCACCGCCCAATCCCTGCGCGCCGACGAGAGCGGGATCGAATTCACCGGCATGGGCGAGCGGGATTTCGCTGACCCGCAGGTGCGGGAATTGTTACGCAGCGATATCACTGATAACCCCCTCTACCGGGGGACCCTGGTGTCCGACGACGGCAGAGTCTCCGCGCTGGTAATTTATTTCGAGGGTCTGTCCGACAACGATTTTATTGAGCTCGGTATCCCGGAACGGATCTATGGCATCACTTCAGAAGAGGCTGGTGACGCGACGGTCTGGGTGACCGGCTCCCCGGTCGTCAAGGCGGCAATTGCGGAGGCACTGCTGGAGAGTTTCCGGGTCACGGTGCCGGCCATCGTGGCGATCGTCTCGATTCTGCTGACCCTGGCCTTCCGGAGCCTCCGCGCGGTGCTGTTGCCGGTGCTGGCCATCGCCATGGCGCTGGTATGGACCCTGGCGCTGCTGGCCTGGCTGGGGCGGCCACTCAACGTGGTCACTATCCTGATGCCACCGTTGGTGATCACGCTGGGTCTGGCCTACAGCATGCACGTGATATCCGAGTATTACTCGGCCATCCGCAAGGCCCCCACGGCGGATAGACGGGACATCGCCGTCACGGTGCTGCAACACGTGGGATTGCCGCTGGTGGTCAGCGGCGCCACCACCGCCGCTGGCCTGCTGGCACTGTCCCTGAACTCGCTGACCGCGATCCGGGAATTCTCCTTGCTCTCCCTGGTCGGCGTCACCTTCGCTGTGCTGCTCGTCCTGATCTTTATCCCCGCCGCGCTGAGCTTGTTGCCTCCCCCATCCAGGACCAGGGACGACGTCGGCGCCCGGACATTCAGACGTGATGCGCAACGGCTGTTCGAGTTCGACACCCGCCATCGCCGGCCCATCCTTTATGCCGGATTGGCGGTATTGGCCGTGGCGCTGATCGGCACCGCCCGCATCGAGGTCGGTACCGCATATACCGGCGGCCTGGCCGAGGACGTCCGGGCCCGGGTGGACTTCGAAGCGATCAACCAGTCCTTTGGCGGCGCCAACTCCTTCTACATCGTGATCGATTCGCCGACCGAGGACACGTTCGTCGAGCCGGCGAACCTCGCTCACCTGGAATCCCTCCAGGCCTGGCTGGAAGAACAGCCCGAAGTCGGCAGCAGCACCTCCCTGGCGGATCACATCAAGCTGATCAACCAGACGCTGAATGACGGCGACAGCGCCTTCCACGTGACCCCGGAGAGCAAGCAGCTGGCCAAGCAGTTGCTGTTCTTCGGCGGCGCCGAAGATCTCGACAGCTATGTAGACAGCACCTACCGGACGGCCAATGTGCTGGTGCGGATCAACGTGGACGATACCCGCGAGGTCTCCAGCCTGGTGGAACGCACCCGGGAACGCTTGCGCCAGATCCCCTATCCCCTCGAGCCGCATATCACGGGCAATCTGGTGCTGGTTACCCGCACCCTGGATGACATCACCCGCGGGCAGATGCTCAGCATCACCGCCGCCCTGCTGGTCGTTTACGTGATCCTCTCCGCCATGTTCGCGTCCTTCCGCACCGGCTCCGTGGCCTTGTTGCCCAACGTGCTGGTGGTGGCGGTCTATTTTGGTGCCCTGGGCCTGCTGGGCATCACTCTCAACACCACCACCAGCCTGATCGCCTGTATCGCATTGGGCATAGCGGTCGACGACACCATCCATTTCATGGTGCGGTTCAACACCGAGGCCCGGGCAACCGGCCAGGAAGGCACAGCAGTGCAGCGCGCTCTGGCCGGCGTCATCCGGCCGGTGACTTACACCTCGGTGGTCGTGGTGCTGAGTTTCCTGGTCCTGACCACCAGCGAATTGCGCAGCCAGGTCCACTTCGGCGCGCTGGCGGCGTTCACCATCGCGATCGCCTGGCTTGTAGACCTGACCCTCACTCCCGCACTCAGCGCCGGCATGCGGATCGTCACCTTGTGGGATCTTCTCAAGATCGATCTGGGCAAGACGCCGCACAGGACGATCCCCATGTTCAGAGGGCTCAGCCCGCGTCAGGCCCGTATCTTTGCGCTACTCGCGGACATCAGCGCCTACCCGTCGGGGACCGATCTGATCAGGGAGGGAGAGGAGGCCACGGACGAATTCTTTATCGTCATCGACGGGGAGCTGCTGGCCTGGGTCGAGCGGGACGGCAAGGAGATCGAGCTGTCTCGGATGGACCGCGGCGTCACCTTCGGCGAGGCGGGGCTGTTCGGCCAGCGCCGCAGCGCCAGCGTCCGGGTGCTCACCCCGGCGCGGCTGTTACGTTTCACCACCGAAGATCTGGAC
>JASFJM010000199.1:0-4977 GCA_050122055.1 Gammaproteobacteria bacterium
ACTGCCATGGCAACTCCCTCTTCTGTCTGGTTTGAGCGCTAGCGAAATTGGTGTCTCGGGTCCGCCACAGCAACGATCTTGTGGTGACGGGAAACATCCTCCTGCAGGGTCTGGGCCGGCGAATTTCTTGGTCTTGTTCGCCGTCCTCCATTTATAGCGCGATCCCGGCCCGATCATGCTGATCTAGGTCAAATTGAGATGGCCTTTCCAGAAGCGATTTTCCCTTGCTGCTCAGCAGCATCCGCGTGCAGCCGGAAGCCAATGATTCTCAATTGCAGCGGGGCGGGGGACGTTTGTGGAAATTGTCCTCAGACGTTTCCCGGAGGCGCATGGCGGCGTGTCTGGCTCGACCCGGTCCGGAGGGAGAGAACGAGGGTCAATGAACCGTGGGACGGCCCGCGGCCGACTATTGCCGGAACACCCAGCTCAGCAACGCATCCTGGAGCTCGCGGCCCGGCCCCCGATGGACGTCGTGGTCGTTCTGGATCACCACCACGACGTAACGTTTGCCGGAGGCGGCCTGCACATATCCCGCGAGGCTGTAGACGTGGTCCAGACGGCCGGTCTTCCCGTGCAGTTGCCCGGCCAGGATGGTGCTGCGGAACCGGTTTCGCAGGGTGCCGTCCATGCCCGACAGGGGCATAGACGCGATGAATTCAGGCATATAGCGGTGCTGCCAGGCGACCCGCAGCATGTCCGCCATGCTGGCGGCGGCGATCCGGGTCTCCCGGGACAGGCCCGAGCCGTTGTCCAGGTGGAGTTCGGGCATCTCCAGGCCTTGATCCGCCAGCCAGCGGTTGATGGCCGCCCGGCCCTTGATCCGGTCGCCCGGCTCGCCCTGCTGCTCTGCGCCGAGGGTGAGCAACAATTGACGGGTCATGACGTTGTTGCTGAACTTGTTGACGTTGCGCACCACCTCCGCGAGCGGCACTGATTCGGCCCTGGCGAAGGGCTCGGCGTCCTCCGGCGCCGGTCCCGTCCTGACCTTCCCGGCCAGATTCCCGCCCAGTTCGCGCCACAGCGGTTCGAACACGCCGTAGGCGAATTCCGGCGGTTTCATGACCGTGCGCCACAGCGAATATTCGGTGCACCCACTGGGGAAGCGGCCGGACAGCTGTACGGTGTTGCCCTCGAGCCCCGATGGCAGGTCGATAGCCACCCCGCGCTGGAATCCGCGGCAGGGACCCTGGGCGGTGCGGATGCGGTTGTCTATCTCCAGATCGGCGATCACCGGATCTGTCACCACCCTGGGGCGGGCGCCCGGCGAGGGCCGATAGATCCGGAATTCCACCGCCTTGAGATTGATCAGCAGCGCATCCGGACTGACGTTGTAGGTGCGGAACGGCTGACCGTCGAAGCTCCCGGGATCTTCGCTGTCCACGTCGAAATAGCTGTTGTCGATGACCAGGTCGCCATCGATGTCGCGCAGGCCCCGGGCCCGCAGATCTCGCAGGAAGCTCCAGAAGCGCTCGGTGGTCAGATAAGGGTCGCCGCCGCCCTGCAGCGTCAGATCGCCGGCCAGCCGCCCATCGACCAGCTCTCCACCCAGATAGGCGCGGGTCTTCCAGGTGTAAGCCGGGCCGAGCATATCCAGGGCCGCAAAGCTGGTCAGCAGTTTGATAATCGAGGCCGGACTGCGGGACACCTCCGGGTTCAGGCTGAGGATCGGTTTTGGCTCCTCTACGCCCTGGACGACGATGCTGAGACCGTCCCGGTCCAGATCGTGGCCGTCCAGGACGGCCTGGACTCGCGGAGGTAACACTGCCGCGGGGGCCGCCGGGTCCACCATCGCGTCAGCCGTCGACTCCACGATCGAATCAGCAGTCGCGTCAGCCGCCGAGGCCAGGGTGGGGCCGCTTAGGACGAGCAGAAACAGGACTGAAGCGTGCATCGGTCACCTGACAAACTGGATGGTGGACTATATTAGCCGCACTGCCGACAATGAAAACCAGGCATAGCGGCCAACAGGGGGAGTCCATGGAACTGGGCCCGATTAGATTGGAGAAGTTGGTCGGGATCATCGTCCTGGCATTGCTGACCGTCGGCTGTCTGAATGTCCTGCTTCCGTTCCTGGCGCCGATCCTGTGGGCGTTGATCCTGGTCCTGACGACCTGGCCGGTGTTCCTGCGCATCCGTGGCTGGCTCAAGGGCCGCCGCACCCTGGCGGCCACCGTGATGACGCTGCTGCTGATCTCGACTCTGCTGGTGCCGCTGCTCATCCTGGCGGGCGGCCTGGTGGATGACGTCGCGGTGTTCGTCCAACGGGTCAGGGAGTACGTCTCGGAGGGTGTGCCTCCGGCGCCCGACTGGCTGGCGGGCCTCCCACTGGTGGGCAAACAACTTGCGAACGTCTGGACCGGTCTGGTCGAGGGCACGATCTCCATCGGCCAGTACATACCCAAAGTCATCAAACCTCTGGGCAACGGGCTGGTTGCCGCAGGCGTCGGGGTCGGCCAGGGCATCTTCGATCTCAGCATGGGACTGCTGGTGGCGTTCTTCATGTACCGGGATGGAGAGACGGCCGGGGAGGCCTTCCAACGGCTGGCCATGCGGGTCGGCGGCGAGCGTTCTACGCGTCTATTGGGAGTGGCCCAGGCCACCATGAAAGGCGTGGTCTATGGCATCGTCGGCACCGCATTCGCGCAGGGTTTGCTGACGGCCATCGGGCTGGGGATCACCGGCGTGCCGGCGGCCATCTTCCTGGGAGTCGTGGCCGGGTTTGCTTCCATGATCCCGGGTGGCGCGGGGCTGGTCTGGATCCCGGCCGCGATCTGGTTGTTCTCCCGGGGCGAGACGGGTTGGGGCCTATTCCTGGTGGTCTGGGGTGCGGCCATCGTCGGTACCGCCGACAATATCCTCAAACCCATGTTTATCAGCCGCGGCAGCGCACTGCCCTTTATCCTGGTGCTGCTCGGCGTCGTCGGGGGTCTGATCGCCTTCGGCGTGCTCGGGGTTTTCCTCGGACCGACCCTGCTGGCCGTCGGATACTCGCTATTGAGCGAGTGGACCCGGGCTCATGCCGATGAGATCGGTGCGGTAGCAACGGAGGCGGAAAACCCCCGGGATGGCTGAAACAGCCGGTTTTCCGGGACAAACGGCGCGGGGAAGCCGTAACCGGCTGGCCCCGGAGGCTAGCCACTCCGACGAGACGAGGCGCTTGTGAATGCTCGCAACCCGAATGATCTGACCGGTAACGTGTTGGAGATGGTGATCCGGGTCGGTCTCGTGATCGGCCTGGTGCTGTGGTGTTTCGACATCATCAAGCCGTTTATCGGAATGATTATCTGGGGCGTGATTATTGCAGTCGCGGTCAATCCGGTCTTTGAACCTTTCCAGCGCCGACTCGGCGATCGCAAGGGCCTTGCTGTCACGTTGTTCACGCTGCTGATGCTGGCGCTGCTCATCACACCGGTGATGCTGCTGGCCGAGACGGTGGTCCAGGGCGCGATCCAGCTCGGCACTGCGCTGCGCGACGACACCTTCAGGATCCCGACTCCTCCGGCCAGCGTGGCGGGGTGGCCGCTGGTCGGGGAGAAGATCGACGCCTTCTGGCGCCTGGCGTCAGAGAACCTGGAGGAAGCGCTGGACCAGCTGGAGCCCCAGATCCGGGCGGTCAGCCGATGGCTGCTGACGGCGGCCGCGAGCGCCGGCCTGGGGGTGCTGAAATTCGTCGCCGCGATCATCATTGCGGGAGTGTTGATGGGCAATGCGGTCAGCGGGCAACGGGCCGCCCATATGCTTTTTACACGCCTTATCGGTGAGCGGGGCGAGGAGATCGCCGAACTGACCGAATCGACGGTGCGCAGCGTCGCCACCGGCATCCTCGGCGTGGCCCTGATCCAGTCCTTGCTGGCCGGTCTGGGCTTCCTCGTCGCAGGGATCCCGGGAGCCGGTCTGCTGGCGGTGTTCTGCCTGTTCCTGGCCATCATCCAGGTCGGTCCGTTTCTGATATTGGTCGGGACGGTGATCTACGTATTCCAGACCGCTGCGACAATGACTGCCGTGCTCTTCACCATCTGGTGCGTATTCGTGGGGACCATCGACAATATCCTCAAGCCGATCTTGCTGGGGCGCGGCGTCAAGGTGCCGATGCTGGTGATCTTCCTCGGCGCCATCGGCGGGTTCATTTCGATGGGGATCATCGGTCTGTTCGTCGGTTCCATCGTGCTGGTGCTGGGCTACACGCTGTTCATGGCGTGGATGTCGGTGAAAGTCCCGGGGGTAGAGTTGTCCCGGCTCGAGGACAAAGGCTGAAGCCGCCAGCCCGGACCGGAGCCGGACGTAATGATCAGGGTTCCGGGTTCCAGCCGCCGCCCAGGGCCTTGTAGAGCTCGACCACGGCGTTGAGGTATCGCTGCAGGGTCTCGGACTGGTCGAGTTCCGCGGTGAAACGGGTGCGTTCCGAATCCAGCACCTCCAGATAATCGACCACGCCGCCGTCGTATCTCGCCTTCGACAGCCGGGCCGCGTTGCGCGCGGCGACGACTCGCCTTTGCTGGGACATGACTTCGTCACGATAGGTGCGCA
This sequence comes from Gammaproteobacteria bacterium, assembly GCA_050122055.1. Classification (GTDB taxonomy): domain Bacteria; phylum Pseudomonadota; class Gammaproteobacteria; order Steroidobacterales; family XN24; genus CAMYOC01. The sequence continues at coordinate 4,528 of JASFJM010000199.1, forward strand.
CGGCCACCAGCGCGTCTTCTACCTCCCGGAAGGCCTGCTGCACCGTGGCCTCGTAATTCAGCAGCAACTGCTCGGTCCGTGCCCGCTCGATCTCGACGTTGGCCTTGAGCTGGCCCGAGTTGAAGATCGGCGCGAAGATGTTGGCGTCGATACTCCACGTGCCGGCATCACTGGAGTTCAGATCCGAAAGATCGGTACTCTCCATGCCGGCGAAACCGGTCAGCGACAGCGAGGGGAACCGCAGCGCCTCGGCCGCACCGATGCGTGCGGTCTGGGCGGCGAGCTGCGCCTCGGCGCTGGCCACGTCGGGGCGACGAAGCAAGAGCTCCGAGGGCAGACCCGTCGGGACCTGGGGCGGAAAGGTCTGCTGATCCAGACGAAGGCCCCTGGCAATCGGTCCCGGGTTGCGGCCGAGCAGGATCCGCAGGGCGTTCTCGGTCTGGATCACGG
>JASFJM010000200.1:0-4975 GCA_050122055.1 Gammaproteobacteria bacterium
CATCGCTAAATAGGAAAGGCCCACGCAAGGTGGGCCTTTCCTGTGGTTATCGACAGATAGCTTACAGAATGTTCCGGACACATGGTTTACACATTACGGCATTTGGGGGAGCGCCCGGATGCCCTGGAATGAGTGTAAACCGATGGATGAGAGACTCCGTTTCATTGCCAGACTCCTCGAGGGCGAGAAGATGGCGCCGCTGTGCCGGGAGTTCGGCATCAGCCGGGTCACCGGCTACAAGATCTTCAATCGCTACAAGGACTGCGGGCTCCACGGCCTGAATGACCGCAGTCGGGCCCCGTATCGGCAGGCTAATCGCCTGCCCTACCAGGTCGAGCGCACCATTCTGGGGATCAAGAAGGAACATCCGACCTGGGGCGCCCGTAAGATCCGCGACAAACTGATTCGGCAGTTCCCGATGATCCCCACGCCCGCCGTGAGCACCCTCCATGCGGTGCTCGACCGGAACGGGCTGGTGAAGCGCAAGAAACGACGGCGCCACAAGGCCCAGGGAACGCCGCTGGCCGGAGCGCACGAGCCCAACGGCCTGTGGTGCGCCGACTACAAAGGCGAGTTCATGCTCGGCAACCGCCAGTACTGCTATCCGCTCACCGTCTCCGATTATCGCTCCCGCTATCTGCTGGCCTGCGAGGGCGTCAAGTCCACCAAGTCCGACTTCGCCTTTACCGTTTTTGAACGAGCGTTCAAGGACTTCGGCCTGCCGCAGGCGATCCGCACCGACAACGGCGTGCCCTTCGCCTCCGGCAACGCCTTGTTCGGCCTCACCCGGCTCGCCGTCTGGTGGTTGCGCTTGGGCATCCGCCTGCAGCGTATCAAGCCCGGCCATCCCGAACAGAATGGTCGCCACGAACGGATCCACCTGACCCTCAAGCAGGAAGCCACCCAGCCCGCCGCCTTCAACTTCCTGCAGCAGCAGGAACGCTTCGATGACTTCCTCGAGGTTTACAACAATCAACGCCCGCATCAGGCCCTCGACGGCGCCTACCCGGGGGATCTGTATACACCTTCAGCCCGCGTCTATGAGCCGCCAGGACCGCCAGACTACCCGTTCCACGACCGCGCCATCCGCGTCACCCGCTGCGGCCGCATCTGCATCGGCCGACGCAAAATCAACCTCTCCACCGCCTTCGCCGGCCAAACCGTGGGCGTCAGAGAGGTCGAGGACCAGATCTGGCTGGTCAGCTTCCTGGATTACGATCTGGGATACTTCGACAATGAACGGGGCCGGGTGGAACCCGGCCCCAATCCCTTCGCTCCGGACAAAGTGTTAACTATGTGTCCGGAATAAGGTGTAAACCATGTGACCGGAATACACCATGAGGGAATGGTGGGCCGTGTAGGATTCGAACCTACGACCAGCGGATTAAAAGTCCGATGCTCTACCAACTGAGCTAACGGCCCCCGGCGGATCGCGTATTCTAGCCGAACTGCCCCTGTGCCGGAACCCGTTCGAAGGCTGCGGCAGCGCGTTGCGTGATCTGCTATTTTGGGTTGAGTCCAGTCCAGCGCGAGGGTCCCTGCATGTGTCGATGGATCGCCTATGTCGGCCCGGCCATTCCCATGAGCCTGCCCCTGGTGGAGGCCCAGAACTCATTGCTGGTGCAGAGCCGCAGCGCCACCGAGAGTGAGGAGCCCACCAACGGAGACGGCTTCGGGGTCGGCTGGTATTCCAGCCATCTCGGCACGCCGGGCACGTACCATGACGTGCGGCCGGCCTGGAACGACGAGAATTTCCGTTCCCTCGCCTCCCACATCCGTTCCCATATGTTCCTGGCCCACGTGCGCGCCGCGACGGGCACGGCGATCCAGCGCAGCAACTGCCATCCGTTCCGGCACGGTAAATGGCTGTTCCAGCACAATGGCCTGATCCCGGAATTCCACCGCCTGCGGCGGGACCTGATGCTCAGCATCAGCGAGGAGTTGTTCAACGACATCCGGGGATCGACCGATTCCGAACTGCTGTTCTATCTGGCGCTGAGTCTCGGCCTGGAGAATGATCCCGGCGACGCGCTGGCCCGCACGGTGGGCAAGGTCGAGGAGTTGCTGACCCAGAAGCGGATCGACGGCGGCTTCCATTTCAGCGTCGCGGTGGCCAATGGCGACACTCTCTATGCCGCCCGATATGCCAGCGAGGGCGAGCCCCGGAGTCTGTATTACGCCACTGAACTGGGGGTGCTGCAGGATCTGGATCCGGCCTTCTCGGCCATCCCCGAGGGCAGCGTGGTGGTGGTCTCCGAGCCTCTGGCGCCGGTGTTGCAATGGAACCGGGTCCATCCGGGCACCCTGCTCACGGCATCCCGGGACGGCGTCCGGTTAACGGCCTTCGGACCGCCCTGATCGGTCAGTCGGATCCGGCGCCGTCTTGATAAATAGTCGGGTCGTCGATGCCGGCAGCCTCGAATCCGGCTCGCCGCAGACGGCAGGAATCGCAGCGGCCGCACGCACGGCCCGCCTCGTCGGCCTGGTAGCAGGACACCGTCATCGAGAAATCCACCCCGAGCTCGATTCCGCTGCAGATGATCTCGGCCTTGCTCAAGCGGATCAGGGGCGTTTCGATCGCCAGGCTGGCGCCCTCCACCCCGGCCTTGGTGGCCAGTCTCGCCATCCGCCGGAAGGCCTCGATGTACTCCGGCCGGCAGTCGGGATAACCGGAATAGTCCACGGCGTTGACGCCGATAAATATGGCCTCGGCATCCAACACCTCTGCCCAGCCCAATGCCAGCGACAGGAACACCGTATTCCTCGCCGGGACGTAGGTGACGGGGATGCCCTCGCTGGCCTGCACCGGGACCTCAATATCGGGATCGGTCAATGCCGACCCGCCGATGCCGGCAAAATCGATGCCCATCGTCCGGTGATCGACGGCTCCCAGGGTCGAGGCCACCCGGGTCGCTGCTTTGAGTTCCGCCCGATGACGTTGCCCGTAGTCGAAACTGAGGGCGTAGGCTTCGAACCCCCGGTCCACAGCCATCGCCAGGACGGTGGCCGAGTCGAGCCCCCCTGAGACCAGCACCACCGCCCGCTTGTGCGATCCGGCGCGTGTCATCGGCCGGGCTCCTCGCCCCACAGGAGTTTGTGCAGCTGGAGCTGCAGCCGGGCCGGCAGCCGATCGGCCAGCATCCAGTCAGCCAGAGCGGCCGCGTCCTGCTGATCCCAGCTGGGTGAGAGGAAGACGCTGCTTCGCTGATCCAGTTTTTCCCGCCGTATCAGCCCGGCTGCCCACTCGTAATCGGCCCGGTCGCAGATCACGAACTTCACTACATCGGTCGGCCGCAGATCCTCCAGGTTCTCCCAGCGATTGCGCTCGAGCTCTCCCGAGCCCGGGGTCTTGAGATCCAGCACTCGCTGTACCCGCGGATCGAGTCCGGTGATGTCCAGGGCGCCGCTGGTCTCGAGCGAGACCTGGTAGCCGGCATCACACAAGCGGGCAAGAAGCGCGGCGCAGTTCTTCTGGGCCAGGGGTTCGCCGCCGGTGACGCAGACGTGGCGGATCCCGTGGCCGGCGACCGCCGTCAGGATCTCCTCGAAGCTCATCCACTCGCCGCCGTGAAATGCGTAGGCCGTATCGCAATAGACGCAACGCAGTGGGCAACCGGTCAGACGCACGAACACCGTGGGCCAGCCGGCGGTGGTCGCCTCGCCCTGGAGCGAGAGGAAGATCTCCGTGATCTTCAGGCGCCCGGCAACGGGCGGTTGGTGCTCTAGCGCCTCAGCCATGATGGTGTGTCAGAGATCGGCCTGCCCTCGCAGAGCGGCCCGCCGTCTAGCCGGCCCCGATCTGCTCCAGCCGCTGGCTGGCGAGCCGGGCGGCCGTGGTCTCCGGATATTGCCTGACCACATCGGCCAGGGTCTTGCGGGCTGCATCCATCTGGCCCAGCTCCACCTGACAGTAGCCGATCTTCAGCAAAGCATCGGGCAACTTGCGGGAGTTGCCGTAGTCCGAGACCACCTTGCGAAACTCGGGCAGGGCCGCCGTGTAATCCTGGCTGACGTAGAAGGTCTCTGCCAGCCAATACTGGCTGTGCCCCGCCAGGTCGCTGTCCGGATAATCGGCCAGATATTGTTTGAACGCGCCCCGGGCTTCCTCGTAACGCCCTTCCTTGAGCAACTCGAAAGCGGCCTCGTAACGGGCGCGTTCGGAGCCCGCGGGGCCGGCGGCTGCCCCCGCCGCCGCACCGGCCGTGGCGCCCACGGCGGCCCCGGTGACCGCCGCGCCGCCGCTGGATGCCGCAGACGTGCTCACACCGCCGCCCTCGATCCCCTGCAGCCGGCGATCCAGGTCCAGGTACTGATCCCGCTGCCGGTCGGCGGCCGCCTGATCCTCGAACCTGAGCGTCTCGACCTCGCCACGCAGTTCGCGCATTTCGCGCTGGATCTCGTCCATCTGGCTTGCCAGTTGTACGAGGCTGTCGTTGGCGGTCACCCGTTCGACCCGGTCCAGCCGGTCCTCGATTTCGGTCAGCTTGATCAGCACCGGGTCTTCCGCCGGAGGCGTGGTGGCGCAGCCGGTCAGCAGGAATGCCAACAGGGACGCGATGGCGAAACGATGATTCATCGCTGTCACTCCGAGTAGACGATCTCGACCCGGCGGTTCTGCTCCCAGGCCGCCTCGTCGGATCCCTGGACGGCCGGCCTTTCTTCACCGTAGCTGACCGTGGTGATCTGGGCCGACGACACGCCCTGCAGCATCAGGACCTGGCGGACCGCCTGGGCCCGGCGCTCGCCGAGGCCGATGTTGTATTCCCGCGAGCCGCGCTCGTCGGCATGGCCTTCCAGCCGCACGTTAAGGCCCTGGTTACCCACAAGACGCCGGGCGTGGGCGGACAGGGCATCGGAAAACTCCGGGCGGATCCGCGCCGTATCGAAGTCGAAATAGATGGTGGTCTGCTCGATCAGCGTGCTGTCGCCGGGCAGCATACCGGGCTCCAGATACTCGGTGCCGCCGGCGACACCG
>JASFJM010000201.1:0-4931 GCA_050122055.1 Gammaproteobacteria bacterium
CCTCCCAGGGCGATGTCCCGGCGGCGGAAGTCGGCCACGGTCTGGATACCGGTGACCACGGCGATGACGTTGGGATCGCCCAGTTGGAGCGAGAACGGCAACGGGCCCGAAGGCGAATGGAATACGGTCTGACCGTGGCTGCCGATGGCGTGGACGTCGTTCGGCGCGACTCCGCTGGTCTCCATTACTCCGAGGGCAGCGGCGGCGAATTCATGTCCGAGCGCCGTGTCGAGAGCACCCACACGGCCCAAGCCCGCTTCGGACGGGTGCTCCACGAGGTAGCGCAGCCTTTCGAGTGTCGGGGCCGCCATCCGGTGCGAGTGAGTAGCGTGGATCCTGCAGCCGTCGTCGAAGCTTGCGACGACGGCATCGATGGCGTCCATGGAGGTGCCGGAGATCAGGCCGATGTAATGCCTGCTCATGTCAGGGAGTGCCCGTGAAGGGCGTGGCCGGCAGCATTACCGGGCGGCCAGGCGGGTCTGGCTGAGCGCATCCAGCTTGGCGATGAGCGGCCGGCTGGCCTCTTCGAACATGGCCCGGTACTGCTTCGGGATAGGATCCGCTTCGGGCAGCGGCACCGTGCGTGGATTCCGGTGGACACCGTTGAGCCGGTATTCGTAATGCAGATGCGCCGCCGTCGCCAGACCGGTCGAGCCCACATAGCCGATGACCTGACCCTGCCGCACGCGCTTGCCCAGCGGCGCGTTGCGGTCATATTTCGACAGGTGGGCGTAGAGCGTGGTGATGTTGCCACCGTGCTGGATGATGACGCAGTTGCCATAGCCACCATTGCGGCCGCGGAAGATGATCTTGCCGTCACCGGCCGCCTTGACCGGCGTGCCGGTCCGTGCGGCGTAATCGACGCCCCGGTGCGGGCGCCGGGTCTTGAGCACCGGGTGCAGGCGGTTGGGATTGAAGTTGGAACTGACCCGGGTGAAATCCACCGGAGCCCGCAAGAAGGCCTTGCGCATGCTCATGCCTTCCGGCGTGTAGTAATCGACGCGGCCCTCAGGGTCCTCATAACGCAGCGCCCTGACCTTGCGACCCTGGTTGACGAACTCGGCGGCGAGGATCTCGCCGTCCCGGAGCTTAACCCCGTCCTGCCAGATCTCCTCGTATACCAGCGCGAATTCGTCGCCGCTGCGGATCTCGAGGGCGAAGTCCACGTCCCAGGCGAAGATCCCGGCCAGGTTCATCACCAGCGTCTGGGACAGACCGGCTTCGGTGCCCGCTTCGAACAGGGACGACTCGATGCGCCCCTGGGCGTGGCTCACGTGGCGATCGACCGGATGGGCGATAAACTCAGCGGCGTAGGCTTCCTCGTCCCTGACCACTTTGAGGGTCAGCTCTTCGGTCAGCCGCCGGCTCAGTTCGAGCACTCTGTCATGATCATGCCGGATTTCGATCTTGTCACCGGGCAGGATCCGGGCCAGGCCGTTGCGGGCTTCCTTGAGCCGCAGCATCAGCGCGAGATCGGCGATACTGAGCCCGTTCCGCCGGAACAGGCGGTCCAGGGTATCGCCGGATTTGACGGTCACGCGCGTGATCTCGCCCGGGGGCGCGACCACTTCCGTATCTGCCCCGGTCGTATCCGGGGCCGGCGGGTCAGCCGTCTCGGGCCTCTCGGCCGCCAGGCTGGCTTCGGGTTCTGCGGCGTCGGCCCCCGCGCGATCACGGCCCGATAAAACCGGAACCGCCCCGGGAGAGTCACCCTCGGGGCGGGGGGGCAGAGCCAGCTCGATCCGCGTGACCTCCCTGCCGTCGTCGCCCGCCTCGGTGGTTTCGGACAGTTCGACGTCCACAGGCTGTTCCTCGCCGGAGCCGAGCCAGACGGCGATCAACCCGGCCACCAGCGCGGCACACCCGCCCGCGAGCCATACGGCAGAGCGACGCGGCCGGGCCGGACTGAAACCTGGCTTATAGTCGTGTCGAAGCGCGCTTTTGACTCGACTCATCTCGGGAATCCCAGCAGAATTCAGCATAAGGTAGCCGGACACACCGGGCCGGTCAATGAGACAGTTCTCGTTTTTGGGCTAATTAATGTCAGAAGAACCAATAGCTTCCGTCAAAGACCAGATGGAAGAACTCAAGCGCGGCGCCGACGAGATTCTGGTGGAGTCGGAACTGATCGAGCGCCTGGAGACCGGCAAGCCGCTCAAAATCAAGGCCGGATTCGACCCGACGGCGCCGGATCTCCACCTGGGCCACACAGTGCTCATCAACAAGATGCGCCAGTTTCAGGAATTCGGCCATGAGGTCATATTCCTGATCGGCGACTTCACCGGCATGATCGGCGACCCCACCGGCAAGAACACCACCCGTCCGCCCCTGACCCGGGAAGAAGTGATCGACAACGCCCGCACCTACGAGTCCCAGATCTTCAAGATCCTGGATCCCGAGCGGACCCTGGTGATGTTCAATTCCAGCTGGATGGGCGCCATGGACGCGGCGGGTCTGATCCAGCTTGCGGCACGCCATACCGTGGCACGGATGCTGGAGCGGGACGATTTCAACAAGCGGTATGCGGCCGGGCAGCCGATCGCCATCCACGAGTTCCTCTACCCGCTGGTCCAGGGCTACGACTCCGTGGCCATGTCTGCGGACGTGGAACTGGGAGGGACCGACCAGAAATTCAACCTGCTGGTCGGCCGCCAGTTACAGCAAAGCTACGGCCAGGCGCCGCAGATCGTCCTGACCATGCCGCTGCTGGAGGGGCTGGACGGGGTGCAGAAAATGTCGAAGTCGCTCGACAACTACATCGGCATCACCGAAAGCCCCCGGGATATGTTCGGCAAGGTCATGTCGGTCTCCGATGAGCTGATGTGGCGTTACTTCGAGCTGTTGAGCTTCCGGCCGGCAGCCGAGATACGGACCCTGAGCCAGCAGGTCGGGGAGGGCATGAACCCCCGCGACGTCAAATTCCAGCTGGCACAGGAGATCGTCGCCCGCTTCCATGACGAAGCAGCGGCCGAGGCGGCCAGGGAGGAGTTCATCGCCCGGTTCCGCGGCGGGGCGCTGCCCGAGGACATGCCCGAGATCGCCCTGGAGGGTGAGGAAGGTGGCCTGGGCATCGCGGCCGTGCTGAGCCAGGCCAGACTGACGGCCAGCAACTCCGAGTCCTTCCGCATGATCGGTCAGGGCGCGGTGCGCGTGGATGGCGAACGGGTGAGTGACCGTGGCATGGTATTAGGGTCCGGCGCCTACGTGGTGCAGGTCGGCAAGCGCCGCTTCGCCCGGGTGCGGGTGAGCTGAGTCCGGCGGCACCGTGTTCGGCGGCGGTCCGGGTATCCTGAGATTCGATTCGACAAACTGGAGACGACGTATGTTCAAGAGACTGACTTTTGCCTGCATGGTGTTGGCGGCCGGCGCCGCCCAGGCCCTGGATGTGGAGCAGGCGGAGAAGGCTGCTGAAATACGCCAGGCCGTGCTGGGGATCGCCGGCTGGAACACCGGGCCGGCTGCGGGCATGGTGAAGCAGAGGATCCCCTACGATCCGGAGCGCTTCCAGGTTTACGCCGAACGCATCGCATTCACCATGACCATGATCCCGGATGCCTTCAGAATCGACACCCGGGAGTTCCCGCTGGAGACGGAGGCGCTGGACGTGATCTGGGAGGAACACGAGGAGTTCCTCCAGCGTGCCGCCGATGCCGAGGAGAAGAGCGCGACCCTGGCTGCCGTGGCGAAATCCGGGGATCTGGAAAAAGTGACCGAGGCCTTCCTGGAAATGGGTCAGGCCTGCAAGGCCTGCCACGACAAGTTCCGCGAAGACGACTGAGACCCGCGCCGGGCCCCGTCAGAAGAACAGCTCGGCGGGGTCCGGTTCCGGTGCGGCGATGATCATTGCCGTCACCAGCAACGCCGCAACGATGACGACGGCCAGCGCGATCCCGAGCCGCTGGCTGACGATGGCCGAGCCCGGCTCCGTCTCTTTCCTGCCGGTCAACATGGGCAGTACCAGGTTGATGCGGAAGCGCAGCCAGTAGGCGGAGATGGCGGCCAGATGCAGCGCGATCAGGCCGGTCAGGAAGTCGAAGTTGACCGAATGCAGGGCCGCCATCCGGTCGGCGAATGCCTCGGAGACGGCGGGCCGCCACGGGCCGGTCGTCAGGATGTCATCGGTATTGAACAGCCCGCTGATCGCCTGGACTGCCACGCTTGCGAGCATGGCGACGATGGCCCATCCACCCAGGGGGTTGTGACCGGCCCGGGTCCCGGCCCGTCCTCCAATCCAGTCGCGGGCATAGGCGGCCACCGCCTTCGGCCCGGCCAGGAAGGCGCCGAAACGCGCATGGCGCGTGCCGAAAAAACCCCATCCGATCCGGAACAGGACCAGCCCCAGCGTCAGATAGCCCAGGCGCATGTGCCATTCCATATAGCGCACGCCCAGCTCGTGGGTGACCCAGGAGCCCAGCACCGCGAGGGCCAGCAGCCAGTGGAACACGCGGACAGGCAGATCCCAGACCAGCCCCTGACGGGTCCCGGCCGGTGCCGGGGCGGGCGGAGCGGGCTGATGACCAGTCATGGCCCTATTCTATCGCCTGTATCCGGGCGGAAAAGGCCGGTCGGATCAGGCTCCGGGAGGGGCTCAGAAAGAGTATTTGGATACAGGTGTTGACGGCAGGCGGGCAGTGTCTATAATGCGCGCCTCGCCTCTCGCGGCGGGCCTTCTTTCCACGCCAGATACCCCGGCGGATCACCTCCCTGGGGTATTGACAGTGCATGAAGGTAGGTTACACTTGTTGGTCTGCCTCGCAGATCGCGAGTCAGCGCTCTTTAACAATCAGAACCAAGTAATTTGTGTGGGTGCTCGTGCCGATGCTTGCGGAAGCAATATCGCTACGAGTAACCAACAGTCAGCTCTTTGAGATGTATGTTGGATCTATTCGTCAGCTCAAAACTTTGAACTGAAGAGTTTGATCCTGGCTCAG
>JASFJM010000202.1:0-4838 GCA_050122055.1 Gammaproteobacteria bacterium
ATGACTACGCCGCCTATGTGCGAACCGGATGGGCGGCCCCCTGGCCCGGATCAGATCTGCTGGGACGGCTGGCCACGGGCTGCCTGCTGTCGGTCCTTGCCCTGGTGGCAGGCTGCGAGCGATGCGAACCGTGCGAACAGGTCTATCGGGGTGTCTATGTCTGGGGCAATGAAGTCAACGTGTTTCAGCCCTGCGACAACAAGATGTCCTTCTGGGTGAGCGCCAGCAGCTGGGTGCAGGAGCCGCTGCTGGAATTCTACCGGGCTCACACTTCGCAGCCTTACGAGACCATCTACATCGAGTTCAGGGGCATGGAACTCGACGAAGTGGTGGACGGATTCGCCAGCGATCACGACGGGCTGATCCGGATCAGCGAAGTGCTGGGCCTGTCACTGACCGTGCCGGAGGAATGCCATTAAACGCGGCGTGCCTGTGACGGGCCTTCAGACTCCCGCCATGGACCAGGGCGGCTCTGCTCATCGGCCAATATCGAGACCGTGAACCCGGAGATGAAATTCGGCGTCCTTGTTTTCGATCAGGCGGAAGAACTGGATTTTGCCGGACCCTGGGAGATGCTGACCATGTGGAGCCGGCACGTGGGCGGTCCCGGGACCTGTCTGATCGTCGCCGAAAGTGACAATCCGGTGATATGCGCCAAGGGTCTGTCGATCAACCCCCACGTCGGCTTCGAGGCGTGTCCGGCCCTCGACTACCTCCTGATCCCCGGCGGTCAGGGCACCCGCCGCGAAATCCACAATCCCGCGCTGCTATCGTTCGTCACTGCCCAGGCGGAGAGTTGCCGGACCGTGCTGTCGGTGTGCACCGGTTCGTTTATCCTCCATGCGGCCGGATTGCTGTCCGGGAAAAGAGCGACGACATACTGGGGTTCGCTGGATCGGCTCCGTTTGCTGGGAGATGTGGAAGTGGTCGAGGAACGCTTCGTGCGTGACGGCGATATCTGGTCGTCGGCCGGGGTCTCCGCCGGTACCGACATGATGCTCGCGTTCATCGCCAGCGTCGACGGCGATGAGACCGCCGGCAGGGTCCAGCTGCTGGCGGAATATTATCCGTCGACCGTCCGTTACGGCAGTGATGACACCCATGCCGAAGCGCCTGGCTATATCAGGAACGAGTGAACGGCCCGCTGGTGTGCGGGGCTTGATATTCCTTGGATACCGGCGTCGTCGGGTACTCCAGTGACTGACGGTGAGCCGCTGATGAACCCGCTGACCGGCGTTTGATATCGGCGGACACGATCGAGCAGGACATGACGCAACGGGCAACACCCTTGTTCCGGCCTTATCTCTCTGCCGACCGGAGCCGTTGTCTGGACGTATTTTCCAGCAACGTGCCGCGCTACTTCCAGGAACACGAGCGGAGCGAATTCGAGACTTTTATCGATACCTCCGGATGCCCGTATTTCGTGCTCGCGCTGCCGGAGGGGGTCGTCGGCTGCGGCGGTTATGGCCAGCGGGAGACCGGCGCCCCGGCGGATCTGTGCTGGGGCATGGTGGCGGCCGCTCATCACGGGTCGCGACTGGGTGAGTTCCTGCTGCTGGGCCGGCTGGCAGCCATCGTCCGCGACCAGGTCGCTGCTAGCGTGCGCCTGGTCACGACTCAGCATACGGATGGCTTCTTCCGCCGATATGGCTTCGAGATCCGGTCACGGGTGGCGGACGGATACGGGCCGGGCCTGGACAAAGTTTCGATGAGTCTGACTCTGACCGTGGAGCGCCGGCAGTGGATCCAGGCCCGCTTTGCCTCGATCGGAGCGGGGCCGGACGGGGACTGAATCCAGCCCGGAGGACGACCGGTCGGGCGACAGGGCCCGCCACATCTGTTACAGTTCCGCCGCCTCGACGCACTTCGGTCTGCGTCGACCACTCCAGATCCGCAGATGTGCGGACACCGGAGCCCGATCATCCCGCCACCCGGACCGACCCGATCTTGCCGTCGATGAATGGCTTCCCGGGCAGGGTGGTTCCGGAGTTCTATTCAATGCATTTTTCAGACATCGGCCTGTCGGCCGAGCTCTTGCGCGCGATCAAAGACCAGGGTTACGACACACCTACCGCGATCCAGCAGCAAGCCATCCCACTGGTCCTCGAGGGCCGTGACGTCCTCGCCGGGGCGCAGACCGGCACCGGCAAGACCGCAGGGTTTACCCTGCCGCTGCTGCAGCGTCTGCAGGATTCCGACCCGAAGGGTCAGCAGCGCCGCATCCGGGCACTGATCCTCGTGCCCACCCGCGAGCTTGCGGCGCAGGTCGGGGAGAGCGTACGCACTTACGGCCGCTACCTGCCGTTCCGCTCGGTCATGATCTTCGGCGGCGTCAGCATCAACCCGCAGATCACCAAATTACGCAAAGGCGTCGACATCGTCATCGCCACGCCGGGCCGGCTGCTCGACCATATGCAACAGGGCACCATCGACCTGGGCGCGGTCGACACCCTGATCCTCGACGAGGCGGACCGGATGCTGGATATGGGCTTTATCCGCGACATCCGCAGGGTCCTCAAGGCCCTGCCCGGGGACCGGCAGAACCTCCTCTTTTCCGCCACTTTCTCTAAAGAGATCAAGCAGCTGGCGGACGGATTGCTGAATTCACCGACCCAGATCCAGGCAGCATCGAGCAACAGCACCGCCGAGCGCGTCACCCAGGTCGTCCACCCGGTGGACCGGGCCAGGAAGCGCGAACTGCTCTCCTATCTAATCGGCCATGGAAACTGGCGTCAGGTGCTGGTGTTCACCCGCACCAAGCATGGCGCCAACCGGCTAAGCCAGCAGCTTTCCCGGGACGGGCTCTCGGCCGCCGCGATCCACGGTAACAAGTCCCAGGCCGCCCGCACGCGGGCATTGGCCGAATTCAAGAATGGCGACGTCCGCATCCTCGTGGCCACGGATATTGCCGCCCGCGGCCTGGACATCGACCGATTACCCCACGTGGTGAATTTCGAATTGCCCAACGTGCCGGAGGACTATGTGCACCGCATCGGCCGGACCGCCCGCGCCGGACTCGACGGCCATGCCCTGTCGCTGGTCTGCGTGGACGAGCACAAGCTTCTGGCGGACATCGAACGCCTGCTCGGTGGCAGTATCGAAACGCAGGTTATCCCGGGCTTCGAGCCCGATCCGCGGATCAGACCCGAACCGATCATGAAGGGCCGCCAGCACAGGACTCCCCGGGGCCCGAAATCGGGCGCCCGGGCCGGCCGCGGTGGCCCCAGACGGAATCAATCGAGGAATTCCCGGTCCCGCAGGACCGGCTGAACGATCCCGTCCGGTACCGGTTTGCTGCCGCCCCGCCGCCGCGCAGCGGCGGGGCGGTCCTGTTCTTCAGCTTCCGGACAATTATTGTATAAGTCGAGTAGCACTTTGAGCCGGATCAGCTGTTTACGCCCCTGAATCTGCCAATATTTACGCTGGTTATTCGACAAAATCGATACACTATTTGCTTCTTGTAGACATTTTGTATAACTTTAGCCGCCTCGCAGAGTCCATCACGCATGCGGCGTGACCAAGACTGCACGAGAGGCGTAATGAGCGAAAACAAGGCCGCACCAGCCCCGGGCAAACCGGAGACGACCTCCGAGCGTTATCCGATCGGCACCATCGCCAGTCTTACCGGCGTCAAACCGATCACGCTGCGCGCCTGGGAACGCCGTTACGGGCTGATCGAGCCGACTCGCACCGCCTCCGGGCGCCGGCTCTACAGCCGTGACGACATCGATCTGATCCACCGGGTGGTGACGCTTCTTGACCGAGGCATGCGCATCGGCCAGGTCAAAGCGGAGCTATCCGCCCAGGAGCGCCAGGAGAGCGCCGCATCCGGGGACGAAGGCGAACCCTGGGCGGCCTACCGGCGCCGCATGACGGCGGCGATCATCCGCTTCGATGAAGACGGCCTGGAAAACGTCTATAACGAGGCCCTCTCCCTCTACTCCGTGGACGTTGTCTCCAGCGAGCTGCTCACGCCGCTGTTGAGCGCGCTGGGCGAACGCTGGCGCTCCGGCACCGGCAGCATCGCCGAAGAGCACTTCTTCGGCTTCTATATGCGGAACAAGCTCGGCGCCCGCTTTCATCATCGCTCGCGGAACAACACAGGGCCGCGGCTGCTCGCGGCATGTCTGCCGAACGAACAGCACGAAAACGGTCTGCTGATGCTGGCGCTCGCGCTCCACGAGCGCGGATACGGGATGGTGCTGCTGGGCGCCAACATGCCGCTGGAAGAGATCCCGGCTGCGGCTCATCAGGCCCGCTGTGATGGCGTGATCCTGTCGGGTTCGCTGAACCCGGCCCCGGATCTGCTGGACAAGCGACTGCCGAGGGTGGTGGCCCAGACGCGAGTGCCCATCGTCGTCGGCGGCAGCGCTTCGGTCCGCTGCCACGACGCCATCCGCGCCGCTGGCGCGGAGCCGGTGGGAGACGACATGGAGCAGGGCATACGGCGCATATCGGAGCTGTTCAGGCGGGGCGACGCTGAAGAAGCTAGCGATGAACAGCCGTGAGACGGTAACTCAAGGGAGGCGGGCCGCGCCGAAAATGCTTTTCTTTTCATTGTCTTGTGTCGTCTTCGCCTGGACTTCACGCACTCTTCACGCAGGCTCGACGGTGGCTTCACAAGCCACCGTTCAGAATTGACCCACTATCAACAGCAAGACTGATTCGACTGCAGGGGCTTCGGCCAGACGTCTTCCCGGTCCGCCCTCATCGGGCAGACCCGAAAAATCGAGGAAACGAATTATGAACGTGGCAAGTAATCGTGCGATCGAGTGGACGGAATTGGGCAGCTTCGTGCCCGATCCGGTCATACGTGTTGGCATCCGCCGGCTGCTGAA
>JASFJM010000203.1:0-4817 GCA_050122055.1 Gammaproteobacteria bacterium
GCGGCCCTGACCGACGACCAGGTCGGCGCCGGCCTCAAGGAGGCCCTGACCGTGGGCACGGGGCGCGTCGTGGAGCAACTCGGCACCGCCGGCGGCTTCAGTGCCGATCCCGCGATCCATATCCCGTTGCCGGACAGTCTCAGGAAGGTGCAATCGACCCTGGACTCGGTGGGCATGTCGTCGAGCTTCGACGATCTGGAGCTGCGCCTCAACGAAGCGGCGGAGCTGGCCACGCCCAAGGCCAAGGCGCTGTTCGTGACCGCCATCCAGGATATGACGCTCGAGGACGTACAGGCGATCTACTCGGGTCCCGACGACGCCGCCACCCAATACTTCCGGGAGAAGATGTCCGCACCCCTGGCGCTGGAGATGGCCCCGGTGGTGGATGCCAGCCTCGGTGAGGTGGGCGCGGTACAGAGCTATGACCAGATCATGGACAAGTACAACGGCCTGCCCTTCGTCCCGCCGGTGGACGCGAATCTGACCGACTACGTGGTCGACAAGGGCATGGACGGCATCTTCCATTACCTGGCTCAGGAAGAGGCCGCGATCCGGACCGACCCGGTGGCCCGGAGCACGGACTTGCTGAAGAAGGTCTTCGGTCGCTAGCTGATCGTCCGCCGCATCCTGTTGATGATGCGGGTAAATCTTGACGATCAGCCCTCGGACCGGGCGTCCTTGACGGACCCTGGCGGGCCGTGGCCGGCGCGGGGCACACAGACCCGATGGCCGTCACCCAGCTGCTCGACGCGGATATCCACATCGTAGACGCGGCTCAGTGCCTCCTCGGTCAGGGCCTTGCCCGGCGGGCCCGCGGCCAGGGTATTGCCGTCCTTGAGCAGCAGTACCTGGGTGGCACAACGGAAGGCGTGATCCGGGTTGTGGGTCGAAAGCACCACCCCGAGCCCACTCCGGGCAAGCTGACCCACCTGGTCCAGCACCAGCATCTGGTTACCGAAATCCAGGCTGGCGGTGGGTTCATCCATTATGATTACCGGCGCGTCCTGGACCAGCGCCCGGGCGATCAGCACCAGCTGCCGCTGGCCACCGCTGATCCGGGTGTAATCGTTCCCGGCCAGTTCACCGATGCCCAGGTGTGCCAGGGCCTGCTCCGCCCGATCACGGTCCGGGGCGCCGGGGCTTGCGAACAGCCCGCGGTGGACGGTCCGCCCCATCATCACCATGTCGCGCACCGCATAAGGGAACACCGCTTCATGGGCCTGGGGCACGTAGGCCAGACCGCGGGCGATGTCGGTCCGGGACAGTCGCGCGAGATCGGTGCCGTCCAGGGTCACCCGGCCACCCTGGCGCGGGAGCAGCCCCAGCAGGGTCTTGAACAGGGTCGTCTTGCCCGAGCCATTCGGCCCCAGCAAACACAACACCTGACCGGGTCGGACCGACAGATCCACCCCCCGCCCCACGGGATAAGACGGATAGCCGAATGCCAGATCCCGTGCCGCCAGTTCCATCACCAGCTCCGGCGGCCCGAGGCCAGCAGCCAGATAAACACCGGCGCGCCGACGAAGGCGGTGAGGATACCCAGGGGGGTCTCCGTGGTGGTCATGGTGCGGGCGATGGTATCCACCAGCAGCAGAAAACCCGCCCCCATCAGCATGGCCGTCGGCAGCAGACGATGAAAATTGGGCCCCACCAGCAATCGTGCGATATGGGGCATCACCAGCCCGACCCAGCCGATGACCCCGGCGATCGCCACCACGCCTGCCGTCATCAGGGTGGCCGCCGCCACGAACAACACCCGCAGCCGCCCGGGATCGATCCCCAGCGCTGCAGCTTCTTCGTCGCCCAGGGACATCAGGTTCATCCGCCAGCGCAGCAATACCAGCGGGATCAGACCGATCAGTACCGCCGGCGCGGCACCCGCCACGTCGCTCACCCTTACGCTGGCGAGGCTGCCCAGCAGCCAGAAGGTGATGGCCGGCAGCTGATCGTAGGGATCGGCGAGGATCTTGAGCAGCGAAATACAGGCGCCGGCCAGCGCACCCAGCACCACGCCGGATAACACCAGCACCAGGGTGGGTTCGTGGCCCCGCACCGCGGTCGCCACCAGATAGACCAGGGCGACGGTCCCCAGACCGAAGGCGAAGGCCAGGCCCTGGATGGCGAAGACCGGCAATGACAGGAAGATACCGATGGCCGCGCCCAGGCCTGCACCGGAGGAGACCCCGAGGATGTCCGGGGAGACCAGCGGATTGCGGAACAGGCCCTGATAGACCGTGCCGGCGCCGGCCAGGGCGGCACCCACCAGCAGCGCCGCAGCGATCCGCGGCAGGCGGATACTGAACAGGATGGTGTCGATCCGGGGGTCCGCCCCGGACGGCTGGTCGCCAAACCGATGGGAGACGGCCTCGAAGAACTGTGCAACCGTGATGGGGAACGGACCGGTCAGGGCCGCGGCCACGGCACCGACGATCACCGCCCCACCCAGCAGGGTCAGGGCGAGCGGCGCGCCTAATCTCCGGGTTGACCCTCTGCCCACGCGATCAGCCGGTCCAGTTCCTGGTCGTCGAGATCCACATGGTAGAACAGTTTATAGAAGGCCCGGGTCTCGGTGCGCAGGTCTTCGCCAAAACGCTCCGGATAAAACAGCCCGGCCAGCCACTTGAGACCCATGATGCGGTTGACCGACGGCGGCCGGTCGATCCATCCGAAGGGCGCGATGGGGCTGAGATAGACCCGTTCCCGGCGCACGGCGGTGATCCCTGCCCACAGGGGATCGCTCCAGATCAGGCTGAAGAAATTCGGGTCCCAGGTGACGATGGTATCGGGGTCGGACACGATCAGTTGCTCGATCGAGGTTTTGACGATGCCACGGCGCTCGGAACCCGGGCCGGGATCCGCCACGTTGCGCCCGCCGGCCCGCTCGATGATCTCGGTATTGATGGAGCCCGTGAGACCGGTCTCGAGACCGTCGGGGCCGCGAGCCAGATAGACCCGGGGCCGATTCGACTCAGGGATCTCCGCCAGGGCCGCGTCCAGTTCGGCGAATGTCTGCTCCACGTATCTGGCCAGGCGCTCGCCCCGCTCGGGGACACCGAGGATCTCCGCCACCAGCCGCAGGGCCGCCGGCGTGTTCTCGAAGCGGCCGTCGATCAGCAGGTAGGGGATGCCGGTCTGGCCCTGGACGGCGTTGGCCAGGGAGATATAGGTGTCCCGGACCGAGCCGAAATCCAGGATGAGATCGGGACGGGTATCCAGCACCCGTTCCAGATTGGCGGTATCGCCGCGGCCGGTCAAACGGCCCGTGGCGGGCAGGTCCCGGTACGGCTCGGCGATATACGGGCGCTCCTCACGTTTCGGCGCCCTGGGCCAGCCGGTCAGGGTTTCGGGAGCAACGATATATAAGAGGATCGACGCCGGTGGTCCCGCTGCGTAGACCCGAGTGATGGTCTCCGGGACTTCCACCGTGCGTCCGGCGGAGTCGGTGACGGTGCGGCTCTCGGCCCATGCCACCGGGACCACCAGGAGACTGCAGAGGATGAGGAGAGAAAAACGCATCCTCCAGGGTCCGGGATCCTCTATCCGACTCCGCGACCTGCAGGACCGGGGCGGAGGGGCGGCATGCCCGGAACATCCGGTCGTCGGGTCGGAGTCGCAGTGTTTCATGGCGGGACCTGAGATGGCATCCGGTCGGCTCCGGCGCAAGCTGAAGTGTTCGTCAACGATCCCGGTGATCCCCGGGCTCAGTGAGAAGGCTGTCATGATCATGGAGCCCTCGCAGATCCTGGCTACGGCTCCGCATCACGCAGATACGGACCAGAGTAATATACTGACGTCATGACCGGACATCGAGTTCCGTTATTCCGGACCGGCATCGGCGTTCTCGCCGCGGTGCTGGCGATGCCGGCCTCCACCCAGGACGAACCGCGGGCGCGGGAGCTGGATTACGAGGGACCGTTCCGCGTCAGCATGGGCCGTGTCATCGACGGCTGGCGCTACAACCTGCGCTGGCGGGAGGGCCCCAGCTCGCGCCGCGACGGCCGCTTTAATCTCTCAGACGTCCACACCCCCTCCGCCACGTCCACCGATCAGGACTGCGAGCGGGACGTGGGTATCGCCGTCAGGGACTTCGTGCGGGGATACCTGCGAGGCAAGCGTCTGCGGACCCGCAACGTGCGCAGAGGCCGCGAACCCAGGGCCTGGGTGGGCCGTCTCGATGCCGACGGCGAGGATCTGAGCTCAAAGCTGCTGGAGATGGGTCTCGCCTTCCCTTACAACGACAGCCGCTGGAACCCGGAGCTGCGTCGCTGGGACTGCAACAGGAATGAAGCAGCCTGGCAGGGGCTGCGGGAAGCGGGAACAGAGCTCCCGGCGCCGTTGGACTGAGCGCCCCGAACCGGCCGCCGGACCTGGCCGCCGACTGCGATCCGGCTTGTTCAGAACGCGCCTCACCCCGGGTCATCCCGAGGATCGACCGTTGTGCCGCGCCGAGTCGGACCGGCCGCCATATCGCACCCCACAGAACCGGTTTCACCCAGGCCGCGAAGGATATTTCCGGCCGTAGCGTCTAAGTCCAGTGAAGCCGATGGTCGAGGGAGGTTCAGCAAATACCCTAGGTAAAAAATCCGGCATCCGGGTGTCACCTGGCGAAGTCAGCGTTAATCACAACAGGAACAGGGGATCGAACAGGCCCGCAGGACAGGGTTGCGGGACATCATCGTAGAGACCGAAGAGAGGAATGAGACATGAAAACGGACAAATTTGGAGAGCGCACTTCATGGGCCGTGGCCGGCGCCGCACTGATCGGACTGGCGATGCCGATGGCGGCATCGGCCACCGAGCCTTGTGACGACTTTGGC
>JASFJM010000204.1:0-4777 GCA_050122055.1 Gammaproteobacteria bacterium
GGACGGGCAGGTCGTTAAACCGGGTCCGGATAGCGAGCGGATCAACATCCAGGTGGCACAGACCGAGCTCCTGCAGTGTATGGAGGACGGCTGTGTCGAAGTCCTGTTTCAGCCCAAGGTCAACGTGCGCAGCCTGGAGTTCGTGTCGGTCGAGGCCCTGGTCCGCCTGCGCCACCCGAGCCACGGCATCCTGCAGCCGGAAGCCTTCCTCGCCATGGCGGAAGAATCGGGTCTGATCAGCCGCATGACGCGCTCGGTGCTGCTCAGTGCCCTGGGGCAGGCGGCCGAATGGCGGAAGGTCGGGCTGGATCTGGATGTGGCGGTCAATATTTCACCGCTGCTGCTCACCGACCTGGCCTTGCCGGAGACCTTCATCGAGCTCAGTTCACGATTCGGTATCGATCCCGGCCGCGTGATCCTGGAGATCACAGAGAGCTGGCTCAGCGAAGACGCCCTGGCGGCGCTGGATATCCTGACCCGTCTGCGTATGCAGGGTTTTCAGCTGTCCATCGACGATTTCGGCACGGGCTACTCGACCATGTCCCAGCTCAACGAACTGCCGTATAGCGAGATGAAGCTCGATCAGACCTTTATCCGCAATGCGGCCAAGGATCGGGAGGCCCGGGCCATCGTCGAAAGCAGCATCGAGCTGGGCCACAAGCTGGGGATGAAGGTGGTCGCGGAGGGGGTGGAACGCCAGGAGGACTGGGACCTGATCGCCGAACTGATGTGCGATGAGGGCCAGGGTTTCTTTATCGCCCGGCCGATGGCTTCGGCCGACGTGCCCTCGTGGCTGCGGCACTGGAATGCCTGCCTAGGCCGGGACTGACTACTCCGGGTCCTGATCCAGATAGATCGGCAGGCTTTCGCTCCTCGCGTAGTCGAATATCAGGCCGGTTTCGATGTGCGCAACATCCGGACTCTCGGTAAAGGCCTCCATCGCCAGCTGACGCAAATGCACCGAGTCCCTGGCCGCCAGGTGCACCAGGAAATCGTTGGCCCCCGCCACGTGAAACACTGCCAGCACCTCTTCCCGGGCCAGCATGCGGCGGCGGAACGCCTCAACCGACGAGCGAGAGTGACGGTCCAGTTTGACCGCCACCATGGCCTGCAGGGCGACGCCGACACTGGCCGGATTCACCTCGGCGTGAAACCCGGTCAGGACCCCGGACAATCGGAGACGACGGACCCGCTCCAGACAGGTGGACGGCGCGAGACCGGCCCGGCGGGCCAGATCCTTGTTCGAAATCCGCGCATTCTTCCGCAGGATACCGAGAATCTCGCAATCAGTTCGGTCAAGAGCCATTTTTTGTCCCCATTTTCGAATATTCCACGATATCACACACTTTTTCCGGTCTTTCGTCGATATTAGTGGTATTGATTCGAATCATCGAGGGCCCGATATGAAAGCCATCAGCACTCAGGCGGTCCACGCCGGCCGGGGGGATCTGCGCCGGCTCGGCGTCCACGCACCGCCGCTGGATCTGTCGACGACCTATCCACTGGAAGACCTGGATCGGGCTACCGCGGATCTGGACGAGGCCGTGGCCGGCCGCATCCCCGCGGGCAGCCCGGTCTATGCCCGACTGCACAATCCGACGGTCGGCCGTTTCGAGACCGCGTTGGCGACGCTCGAGATGACCGAAGCGTCAGTGGCATTCGGGTCCGGCATGGCGGCCATGTCGGCCTGCCTGTTGGCGGCCGGATCCCGGGGCAGCCACATCGTGGCGGTCCGCCCGCTCTACGGCACCACCGATCATCTGCTGAGCAGCGGCCTGCTATGTGGTGAAGTGAGCTGGGCCGAAGCAGATCGGGTCGCCGAGGCCATCCGGCTGGATACGGGTCTGGTGATTATGGAAACCCCGGCCAATCCGACGCTCAACCTGGTCGACATCCGCTCGGTCGTGCGGCAGGCGGGATCGGTCCCGGTGCTCGTTGACTCGACGTTCGCCACACCGATACTCCAGCAACCCGCGGAACTCGGGGCGAGCTATGTGATGCACAGCGCCACAAAATTTCTTGGTGGTCACGGCGACGTCATTGCGGGGGTCGTGGCCACAGACGAAGCCCGGGCGCGGGAGCTGCGTCAGGTGCGACTGATGACAGGCGGGCTGCTGCATCCGCTCGGGGCATACTTGCTGCACCGGGGACTGGCGACCTTGCCGGTGCGCGTCGAACGGGCGCAGGAGTCTGCTATCCGGCTGGCGGTCCGGCTGAAGGACCATCCAGCGGTCGAATCGGTGCGCTTCCCGGGCCTGTCCTGGGCCTCGGCCCCGGCCTGGCAGCGGGCGCAGATGCGCGGCCCCGGGGCCCTGATCGCGTTCGAACTCAAGGGCGGTTACCAGGCGGCGAGTGCGCTCATGGGCGCCGTCCGACTGATGACGCCGGCCGTGAGCCTGGGCTCCGTCGACACCCTCATCCAGCATCCGGCGGGGCTCACCCATCGGGTCATGACCGCTGCCGATCGAGACCAGTGCGGGATCGGGGACGGTCTGCTGCGTCTCTCTGTGGGTCTGGAGGACCCGGACGACCTGTGGCAGGACCTGTTGAACGGATTCGCTGCAGCGGAGATGACGGGAAAAAGTCGGGCACTGGCTTGACAAGAGGGCAAAACTTACTTATAAGTAAGTAACCGTTTTTATAACAGACGCTACAGATCGCCGTTGAATCGTCGTCCATGAGCCCACGAACCGACACCCGGGAACGCATCCTCGACGCAGCCGAGCAGCTGCTGGCGACCCGCGGCTATCACGGATTCAGCTACCACGACATCGCCAAACCGCTGGGTATCAAGAATGCCGCCGTCCATTATCACTTCCCGGCCAAGGCGGATCTCGGCGTTGCCATCGTCCGCCGCTACCGGGATATGCTCAAGTCGGCCAGCGAGGAGTTCATGAGATTCGGCGGCAGCGCACGCAGGCATCTCGAGGCGTACCTGGAGTTCTTCATGAAAGAGGCGTGCGAGCACAAGACCATGTGTCCGATGGGCGTATTGACAGCCGACTACTTCAGTATCCCGGAGACCATGCGCGAGGAAGGATCCAAGCTGGAGCGAGAAGTCTTCGCCATGCTGATCCGAGTGCTGGAGGTCGGTCGCGAACAGGGCGAGCTACGCTTCGCGGGTGAGCCCCGGACCAAGGCCGTGATGATGATGTCAGTGTTGCAGGGGGCGCGTCAGCTGGCCCGGATGATGGGCTCGGAGGTTCTTGCGACCACCATCAACGAACTGCGCCGAGAGCTATACACGGAGCCATCCACGGCCGCCGCCTGATTTTTTTTGGCCTGGCTACTTACTTATTAGTAAGTTACAACCAGACGACGGACCGGGAGTCCGGTCCCCGACGGAGGAAGCAACCATGAGACCCGTATCCATGAGCACGACCCCCCTGAATGCCGCCGAGGCGGTCCTGTCCGACTCGCTTCAGACCCGGATCGAGCGTGGACGCTCGGCCTGCATGCGGCTGACCCTGTCGCTGGCGATGGTCGTCCCCGGCGTGGCATTCGCAGTGGGACTGTTCTCTCTGTTCCGCATCGCCGGTGCCGACGCGCCGCTGGCCCCTTTGGCGGCGCTGGCCGGGACCGCCACACTCGGTTACCTGGGCACGGCATTGTTGTCCGCCAACGGCTTGCGGGCGGCCCTGGACCTGGGTGCCGGCGTCGCCGCACTGTGGCTGGCGATGGCCGGCTCCGAGCCGCAGACCGTCGCCGCTGCGTTTGTCGTCCACGCTCTTTGGGGCACTGTGCGCACCGCCATCGGCGTGCGCGAGTCGCCGCATATGATCAGCAACTGGACCGCATTCAGCTCGGCGATGGCGCTCCTGGTGCTGATCGGCTAGCCATTGTCTCGGCCGTGGCCAGCGTGTCCGGCCCTCCCATCGGGGCGGCGGGCAGCCGGGGGACCTTCTCATCCCTGCTGCCCGCCGGAACGTCCCCGAAAAGGCATAGCATTGGGGCCCGGCCCCTGACCGGGACCATCCGGAAACCCCGGCCCTCGCACACAAAAAGAAAGGCGCCGTTGATCGACCCTTCTTTCGTCGGGTCGCGGCGCCTAGGGGGGGAGTCGGGTTGAATTCAGTAGAGTGGCTGCGTCGCCTTAGCCGTTGACCACCTCCATCTCGTAGCCAATGACTTCCTTGCTGTGGGGATCGATGATGGCTTTGCCTTGTTCGAAGCACACCGCACTGCGATCCAGCGCAGAGCGGTCTTGGATGTCACTGAGCTCGACCCCACCTTCATCGGTGCGGATCAGGGCCTGAAGGGGGCTCTGCCCGCCCTCGGCATCCTCCGGCATCAACACTGCGAGTATTTCCCTGGCCATCTTGCTGCTCCAGGCAACGGATCATGGGGAAAGTAAAGCAATCGCCGTGCCAAGACAGTGTTTCCTATATTTTTCAATAGGTTGATCACTTCCATCGACCCAGTGCGAGGGATAAGTCAAGTGACGCAGGACGTCATATTCTGACGCGGACTGTGGTTCGGGCAGGCCCTTGGCGGCGGTATCGGGCCGGGTGAACGCCGGATTTCGGCCTTGATCAGGACACGATGCACCCGTCGGAACGAGCCGTCGGATTCCGGGTCCATGGCCGCGCCTGTCCTGCCCGATTCGGCCCCGTCCTGCCTCCCCCCCTCCTGCCCGGCCGGCGTGCTCGTCCGTCGCCAGATTCCGTAGCGACGGCGGCGGTTGCCGGGTATCCTTCCATCATCGTCCCTGTGCCATGGTCCGCTATCCATGATGAACATTCGCCGTTTGCTCCCGTTTCTCCTCTCCTGCGCGGCC
>JASFJM010000205.1:0-4739 GCA_050122055.1 Gammaproteobacteria bacterium
GCCGCGAGTTGTGGCTGCTCACCGTCGGCCCGCAGCCCGATGATAAGCGGCCTGCCGTGTGGGTCGATGGAAATATGCATGCGGCGGAGCTGTGCGGATCCAGCGTGGCACTGGCCATCGCTGAGGACATGCTCAGATTCCACGCGGAGGGCGTCGCACCTCAGGGTCTCTCGCCCGGCGTCTGTGACGGGTTGCAGGAGACTTTGTTCTACGTCATGCCGCGGGTCTCTCCGGACGGGGCGGAGCGGATGCTCGGCGAGAGCCGTTATGTCCGCTCAAACACCCGGGACGATCGCCCGGACGAGGGACGCTCGTTCTGGCGCGCCCAGGACCTGGATGGCGACGGCCAGGCCTTCGCCATGCGCGTCGAGGATCCTACCGGCGAGTTCGTCGAGTCGGCCGAGGTCCGCAACCTGATGCTGCCACGCACTCTCGATGACGAGGGATCGTTCTACAAGCTGTACCCGGAAGGGGTGATCGAGAACTACGACGGCAAGACCATCCCGTCACCGTCGTTCCTGTCGGACAGCCCCACCGATCTGAACCGCAATTTCCCCTGGGCCTGGGCGCCGGAGCACGAGCAGATGGGTGCGGGGGCGTTCCCCGGCAGCGAACCCGAATCCCGGGCGATAATCGAATTCACGTCGAGCCATCCCAATATCTTTGTCTGGCTCAATCTCCATACCTTCGGCGGTGTGGGCATCCGGCCACTGGGCCATCAGCCCGACAGCAAGATGGATCAGTCCGATCTGTCGATCTTCCGCCAGGTCGCCAAGTGGCTGGATGATGCCAGCGGCTATCCCATGGTCAGCGGTTTCGAGGAATTCACTTACGAGCCCGAGAAGCCGATCCATGGCGATCTGATCGATTACGCCTATCACCAGCGGGGCTGTATCGCCTGGGTGGTGGAACTCTGGGATCTGTTCGCCCGGGTCGGCTTCGAGCGCAAGAAGCCGTTCGTCAGGGCTTATACGGATCTCAGCCGGGAAGACCTGGTGGCGATCGCCGAATGGGACCGGGACGAGAACGCCGGCCGCGCCGTGCTGGACTGGAAGCCATACCAGCACCCGCAGCTCGGGCCGGTCGAATTGGGCGGCATCGACCAGCGGGTGGGGATCTTCAATCCGCCTTACGAATTATTGCCTGAGGTCTGCGACCAGCAATCCGCCGCCTTCCTGAAGGTGGCCGCCATGATGCCCCGGATCCGATTT
The DNA here is from genome assembly GCA_050122055.1 of Gammaproteobacteria bacterium. Lineage (GTDB taxonomy): Bacteria > Pseudomonadota > Gammaproteobacteria > Steroidobacterales > XN24 > CAMYOC01. Next base: position 1,212 of record JASFJM010000205.1, read on the forward strand.
GCCGATGTCAACATCGAGGAACTGACGGATGAGCTCCGGCGCGTGGATATCACGGTGGAGAATCGCGGCTACCTGTCGAGTTACGGGCTCAGCTCGGCGAAGAAATTGTGCTGGAACGAAGAGCTTTATCTCGAGCTGGAATGCGAGGGCTGCTGTCTGGTTGAGGGTCCGGCGCGGCGCACCCTGGGCCATCTGGATGGCTGGGGCCGCGGTCTCGGCGACGGCACCGGGGCCCTGTACTATCCATACGGCCAGGGCAGCACCGGCGCGGCCCGCCAGTCGGTGGTCGTGAGGGGCCAGGGCAGCATCACCGCCACCGTCCGATCCTGTCGGGTTGGCGCCGTCCGGCGCGAAATTCGTATCGGCTAACGGTCCACCGCGTCACGACCGGCCACGCCGCAACGGGAGCCAGGGATACAGGCCGGGAGTCCGGCAACTCTGACGCAACAGCGTGGTCTGACCTTGGACGGGCGGGTCGGCATCCGGACCCGCGGGCAGCAATCCCGGGGATCGTAGTATTGGCTTTTACGGATTTGAACGGACTCCGACGGGCCCGGCGTGGCCTCACGATCGCCTGGCTGGCGTGCTGTTTCGCGCCCGCGGCCGCGGCCGGTCAAGATTTCCGCGAATTCATCGTCCGCCTGGATCACGAGGTGCATGGGCCGCCACTGGCCATGCGCCTCGCGGACGGCGCGGGACTGCTCGCGGTAGGGCAGCAGGGAGAGGCATGGCGTTTCAGCGTGATCGGGCTTGCCGATGGTGAGATCATCGCGGCTGGCGTATTGCCCGAGACGGGGTTTTTCTACGACGTGGGCGATCCCCTGGGCCGCGGCAGCGACCAGGTCTGTCTTTTCGATGAGCATGGGCTCGCGGTGATTGATCAGGCAACCGGAGCAGCAAGGCGCGTCGTGGAGTTCTCCAGCGTCTACCACGGCCGGCCGTCTCTCGGCCCGGCCCGCTCGGACTTCGTCCGGGATGTCGACGGGGACGGCCTCGATGATTTTCTCGCCCCCCAATTCGGGGGCTGGTTGCTGGGCCGGCAGCGAGAGACGGGCTTCGATCGCTTTCTGCTCGAGATCAGGCCCCGGGTCGTCGTCTACGAGGCGGGCATCAGTTATCACCCGCGCCCGCCGCAGACTGGTGACGTGAACGGTGATGGCCTCGATGACCTGGTCTTCCTGGTCGATGCCGGCTTCGTCTCTTTCGTCCAGGGGCCGGCGGGCCGGTTCGCGTCGGAGGGCCGGCGCGACCCCATCGACGCGCCGCTCGCCACTGAGGCGCAGCGGGCGCGGTGGGATCGCGACGACGGGCAGGTGGATCAGAGCGAACTGGAGATCGAGGAAATCGAGACCGTACGGGATTTCGACGGCGACGGCATCCTGGACCTGCTCACGGACAAGTCGATCAGCGAAGGCGTGTTCGACCGCCGCAGCGAATACCATCTCTACCTCGGCCGGCGCGATGGCGCATCGCTGACCTACGCCGCGGACCCGGACGGCAGCATCACGTCCGACGGCGTGCAGTTCGACCCTCTGATCGTGGATATCGACGGCGACGGCAGGCTGGATATGGCGACGCCGTCCACCCGCCTGGGGCTGGGGCGTGTGGTCGGGGCTCTGTTCTCGGGCCGGATCAGCGTCGATCTGAATGTCTACGGGATGCGACCGGAGGGGCGCTACCCGGAGGAGTCCGACTATCGGACCCGTTTCAAGGTCGAATTCGATCTGAAGACCGGCCTGACCCGATATCCGGCCGTGGCGATCGCCGACTTCGATGGGGATGGCGCTGCAGAACTGATGGTGCAGGAAAACCCCGACGAATTGACGCTCTATCCGGGCGTGGCTGACGAGGCCCTGTTCGGCGACAAGCCGCAGGGCCTGGCACTCCCGCTGCCGCGCAACGGGCAGATGGTGGAGGCGCGGGATCTGGATGACGACGGCCGCGCCGATCTGCTGGTCCGCTATGGCCCGGCAGACGGAGCCGAGCGGTCGCGGGAGCTGAGGATCCTGCTATCCACGGATTCGGAGTAGGTCTCCGATGTCATCCGCCGACGCCTGATGTCCTTCTTGTGAGCTGCCTCGCGCGAACGCGGCGATGTCTCTGCCAGCGACACGTCCCCATGACCTTGAGCCTGCAGGGGGTGCAGGTGATCAATGCGCGGGGCGCATCGAAACTGATTACAGCCCCATGTCAAATAGCCAGGGGCTGCTGCCTAATCGATCCGGCCGACTGCAGTGATGTTGGGCTGGAAATTCACCTGGCGGAGTTTGTCCAGCACATCGACTCGGGCCGTCTCATCGGCTGCGGGCCAGAGCGATGCCCAGCTGACACAGTTCTTCTTGCGATCCCGTGCCCGCCAGCCGGAGATGGCGCCGGCGTCGCGGCTGACCTCCACGTCCTCGCACAGATACGGCCAGTCCTCGCGGAAGGCGCCGGCGTGTTTTTCGCCCGCCACCTCGACGCCGTTCCGGGACCATCGCCAGTGCAGCGGCTTCTTGAGTGAAAATTCACCCTGGACCCAGCGGATATCCATATTCCAGTCCGCGCCGGGCTCGATCCGAAAATCGATGACGGCCGGGCTGACGGTGGTCTGATGATCCCACTCGTCCGGACGTTTCTCGGGGGCCGGGCGGGAGTGCAATTCCCGGGTGAGGCGGATGGTGTGATCACCGGGCGCCACGCGTGCCTTGAACGGAATCGGTCCCTGGGCCGCGATGTTGCCCTGGGACTCGAAACGGGCCAGAAAATTTCCGTCCAGATAGACGAACAGATCGTGTCCCGGGCCTTCGAATTCCGCCCCGACCCGATCTTCGGTGACGCGGTATTCCACCGAGAAATCGACCAGGCAGCAGTCGCTGTCCCTGTAGACCGGAGCAGTGGGCGCAGGGGCTGTCGCAGCGGGGGCGGGTGGCGGTACAGGGGCTACCGTCCCGGCGCCCGGTGCGACAGGCGCCCGGGCCACCGGGGTCGCCAGATCCAGCAGGGCCTGGATCAACGCCTTCGGCGCTTTGACCTCGGCCAGGGCGATCACATCGTCGGCGCTCAGCGGACCCGGGCGTTTGCCGCTGGATTGCAGCCAGTTGAGGATCAGTTCCGGTTCGATGCCCACCTCGATCATCCGCACCACATCCACCACCACCGGGTCGGTGGCCTGGGTGGTGGCCGTCTGGGCGCCGACCGACGCCGGTGTCAGGGACAGGGTCCACAGCAGGCAGATCGTGGCCGCCAACCTTGGTGGCTTCCCTGTCGACGGCAGGCGGTCGCACGGACTCGCAATACTCATCTCGCTATCCCCCTCCGCAGTATCGTCGTCGTCTGCCATGAACGCCGCTGATCCAGCCACCACAGGGCGCCGGGGCCAGCATATCACCGTCCCGAGCAAGGCTTCGAGATGTTCAGCCGGGCGCGTTCGAAAACAGGATCATCCCCGGCATGTCATGACGCTGGCCATGTCCTAAAAAAAGGCCCCCGCCGTTCCCGGCGGGGGCCATCCTCTAGCGTCGCTCAGCCTCAATACGTGGTAAAGAA
>JASFJM010000206.1:0-4734 GCA_050122055.1 Gammaproteobacteria bacterium
TTGCTCCGCGTCTTGAGTCCGGTCCTTATCGATGGACCTGGAGAAAAAATATCTGGCAGCAGGTCAAGGGGCCGTGAGGACGGCGTGATGGCCGCGTGAAGACGCTGCAGGCGTTATACTGACAACGGATTCAGACCCACCAGGGGTGTACGGCAGAGCATGCCAGAGACGACCACCAGCGCTCCGGCCCAGTGCCGGTGCGAGCCTGCGGACCAGGCCGTCACGGTGACGGTCCGCGGGGACTGGATGCTGGGCGGCCAGGTGCCGGATCCGGACGCCTGCGAGCGTATTCTGCGCGACCATCCGTCCGCCAGGCTCGAGCTGAAGGCCGACGCTCTCGGCCACTGGGACACCACGCTCATCTCCTTCCTCTCCCGGTTGATCGACACGGGCGAGGGCGGACCGAGAGAGTTCGACGCCACGGCGCTGCCCGAAGGGGCCCAGGGCCTGCTGCGGCTGGCCTACGCAGTGGGCGAACGGGCCGGTGCGCGCAGGACCGAGTCGCACGAGAATTTTCTGACCCGACTCGGTAAGCGGGCGATGGCATCCCTCGAACAGACCCGGGAGGCGGTGGCTTTCATCGGCAGCTCGACCCTGGCGTTTGGCCGTTTCATCACCGGCCGCGCCCGCTTCCAGGGCTCCGAACTCTGGTTATTGATCCAGGACACCGGCGCCAGCGCGTTCGGGATCGTCAGCCTGATCAGCTTCCTGGTCGGCATGATCCTGGCCTTCGTCGGCGCGGTCCAGTTGTCACAATTCGGCGCCGGGATCTACGTCGCCAATCTGGTCGGTCTGGCCATGGCCCGGGAGATGGCCGCGATGATGACCGGCATCATCATGGCGGGCCGCACCGGCGCCGCCTTCGCCGCACAACTCGGGACCATGCGGGTCAACGAGGAGATCGACGCCCTCTCGTCCATGGGCATCGACCCCATGGAATTCCTGGTGGTCCCGCGGATGGTGGCCCTGATGGTGATGATGCCGCTGCTGGCCATGTATGCGAATCTGATGGGGATGCTGGGCGGACTCGTGGTCGGTGTCGGGATGCTCGATCTCGGGCTGTTCGAGTACGTGGAGCAGACCCGGCGTTCGGTGACACTCACCCAGATCAATATCGGCATCATCAAGGCGGTCATCTTCGGCGTGCTCGTGGCGGTGGCCGGCTGTCTGCGCGGCGTGCAATGTGGCAACAGCTCCCAGGCCGTCGGCATGGCGGCGACGTCCGCCGTGGTGACCAGTATCGTGCTGATCATCGTGGCAGACGGGTTGTTCGCCGTGATCCTGAACGTACTGGGGATCTAGGGTCATGCCGGGGAGCCAGGACAAAGAACAGCACATCAGGGTCGAGAACCTGACCATGGCCTACGGTGATTTTCTTATACAAAAAGATCTCGATTTCACCGTCAATCGCGGTGATGTGTTCATCATCATGGGCGGTTCCGGCTGCGGCAAGAGCACGCTGTTGAAGATCATGATCGGACTCAAATCCCCGGCGGTGGGTGAGGTCTATTACGACGGCGATCCGTTCTGGCGCTCCGGTCCGGAACATCAGGAAGATCTCAAGCGGAGTTTCGGCATCCTGTTCCAGAGCGGTGCCCTGTTCAGCTCCATGACCCTGGCAGAGAACATCGGTCTGCCGATGCAGCTCTACACCGACATGAGTGCCGGGGAGATCCGGGAGAATGCTGCGCTGAAGCTCTCCCTGGTCGGTCTCAAGGGATTCGAGGACTATTACCCCAACGAGATCAGTGGCGGGATGAAGAAACGGGCCGGTCTGGCCCGGGCGCTGTCCCTGGATCCGAACATCCTGTTCTTCGATGAGCCGTCCGCCGGCCTGGACCCGATCAGTTCCCGGCTGCTCGATGAGCTCATCCTGGAACTGCGGGATGCCCTGGGTACGACGATTGTCGTCGTCACCCACGAGCTGGCCAGCATCTTTACTATCGCCGATGATTGCGTGTTCCTGGATCCGGATACCAAGACCATGATCGCCACGGGCGATCCGAAGGAATTGCGCGATTCCAGCCCGAATCCGGTGGTGCGCAATTTCCTGCTCCGAGGGGAGTTGACGGCTACGGAACAGAAGCAGCAGGCATGATCAAGAATTGGGGAGAGGGGGAGACGTTGCAATGAGCACTAAGGCGAACCCTGCAGTCGTCGGCAGTTTCGTGCTGGGCGCGGTGGCCCTCGCCATCGGTGGCCTGTTCTTCTTCGGTGGCGGGAAGTTCTTCCGCACCACCGAGACCTTCGTGGCGTTCTTCCAGGGATCGCTCAAGGGTCTCGAGATCGGCGCGCCGGTGAGCTTCCGCGGCGTGCGCCTGGGCACGGTCCGGGGCATCGACATCGTCTACGACACGGACACCAACGAACTGAGCATACCCGTGATCTTCGAGCTCGAGTTGAACCGCATGTCGCTGGTCGGCAAGCGCGCCTACGAGGCCGGGGCGGACGACGATGTAGACGACAACGACCTCCTGATCGAGCGTGGTCTGCGGGCCCAGCTGGTGATGCGCAGCATGGTCACCGGTCAGCTGGCGGTGGATCTGGATTTTTTCCCGGACTCGGAAGTGGTCCTGCGTGGCGGCTATCAGGATTACGAGGAATATCCGACCGTTCCGTCCGACACCGAGCGTCTGCGGAACTTCTTCGAAAACCTGGCCAATCGGATGCAGGAGGCCAATCTCGAGGAGCTGGTCCCCGAGGTGATGAGCCTGCTCGAAAACGTCAACAAGCTGGTGACGTCGGAGGACCTGAGCAATGCCCTGGCCGGCGCCGATCGGCTGATCAATTCACCGGATCTGGCGGCGTCGGTCACGAGTCTCCGGCGCGCGCTTGATAACGCGGATGCCGCCATGCGCAGCGTGAGGAAACTGGCTGACGATGCCGATGGCGAGATCGTGCCGCTAGTGGCCAGCCTGAAGACCGCTTCCAATGAACTGGGTGAGATCCTGGGTGATGCCGGCAAGGTGCTGAATTCTGTCCAGGCCTCCCTGGACGAGGACTCAGACCTGCGCGTCAGGACCATCAACGTCATGCAGGAGGTGGCCGCTGCGGCCCGGGCGGTGCGGATCCTCGCGGATTACCTGGAACGGCATCCGGAGGCGTTCCTGAAAGGCAAGACATCAGGAGGCGAACAATGAGACGCGGATCGAAGACCCTGATCTTGGTGGCGCTGCTGCCGATTATCCTGACCGCCTGCGCCTCTGCTTCGCCGCCGGCGCGTTTCTACATGCTTGACCCTGATCCGATCGGGGCGGCCGGATCCATCGAGCTCGGTGACGCATGGGTGGGTGTCGGTCCCATCAACACGCCGGACTATCTGGATCGGCCGCAGATGGTGACCCGTGGCGAGGGGAACCGGCTTGTCATCCACGAGTTCGACCGCTGGGCCCAGCCGGTGCAGGGGCGGGTGCTGGATGTGTTGATGGAGAATATCGTCGCCCTCAGCGACTCGAACCGGGTAGCCCCATTCCCCTGGCCGGCGGCATTCCGGCCGGACCGGCGGGTCATGGGTGAGATCGTCGCATTCGAGGCCGGGCCCACCGGCGAGGTGGTGCTGAAAGTCCGCTGGCTGCTCCAGGTCCGGGTCGAGGACGGAGAAAGCGACTCCAGGGTCCATGTGCAGGAATACCGGGAGCCCGCGCCGGCGGGAGATTTCGGCGCCATGGCGGCGGCCATGAGCCGCGCGCTGGGACGCTGGAGCGCGGATATCGGTCAGGCCCTGGCCGCGGGCGACTGAACGGGACCTCGTCCGGATACCGGGCCAGGCCCGGATGCGCCGGTCATGAAGGACCGGCAGGTCGTCAAGGGCGGTACCCGCCGGACGACTGACCACATCCGCCTCACCGCGCGATCGGCGCCGTCCCCGACCCGGCCGCTGTCCCGGCCCGCCTAGAAGTTCGCCAGGAAGAACGGGATCAGCAGGGCGTTGGCCAGATCGATAAAGAATGCGCAGACCAGCGGCACGACGATAAACGCCACGTGGGAGGCGCCATAGCGCTGCGCCACGGCGGACATATTGGCCATGGCCGTGGGGGTCGAGCCCAGGGAGATGCCGCCGAAGCCCGCACAGATCACTGCCGCATCGTAGTTGCGCCCCATGGCCGGGAACACCACCAGCAGATTGATGCTCACGGCGATCACGAACTGGATAGTCAGGATCGTCAGGATCGGACCCGCCAGATCGATCAGGGTCCACAGCTGCATGCTCATCAGCGACATGGCCAGGAAGGTGCCCAGGGCGACCTCGGCGATCAGCGAGACCGACGGCGTGCGGCTGGGCCAGCGAGTGCCGGTGATGCGCGGGAAGTTGTCCGGGATCAGGTTGGTGATGAGTATGCCGGCGAACAGACAGGTGACGAACAGCGGCAGTTTGAGGCCCAGCTCCGCCAGACCCTCGTTCAGCAGGAGTCCGATGATGGCGCAGATATGGATGGCCAGGATGGCATCCAGGAATTCCATGGGTCCGATGCCCGCCTTCTCCTGTTCCTCCGTGACACCGATGTCCGGCGCTTCCGTCTTCTCCGGACTCAGCTTGTATCGATTGATCAGGAACTTGGCGATGGGGCCGCCCATCAGGCTCGCCAGGATCAGGCCGAAGGTGGCGCAGGCGATGCCGATCTCCATGGCGTTGGTGATCCCGAACTCACTCTCGATGCGGGGTGCCCAGGCGATGGCGGTGCCGTGGCCGCCGATCAGCGACACCGTGCCGCCCAGCAAACCCGCCGCGGCCGT
>JASFJM010000207.1:0-4710 GCA_050122055.1 Gammaproteobacteria bacterium
ACCGACGAAGAGCTGATGATCGAGGAGAACATCGAGTCCACCGACGTGTTCTGCGCCGTCACCAATGCCGAGGAGGCGAACATCCTCTCCGCCCTCCTGGCCAAGCGTATGGGGGCGAAGAAGGTCATCGCCCTGGTCAATCGGCCCTCCTACACCGACATCGTCGAACGCCAGAACATCGACATCGCGGTCTCGCCCCAGCAGATCACCCTGGGCGCCCTGCTGACGAAGGTCCGGCGCGGCGACGTGGTCCGGGTCCACTCACTACGCCAGGGCACGGCCGAAGCGCTGGAGACGATCGCTCATGGCAGCCCGGAGACATCCCGGGTCGTGGGCCGCGCGGTCGAAGACATCGACCTCCCCGGCGGCACCACCATCGCCGCGCTGGTCAGGGACGGCAACGTGATCATGGCCCATCACGACGAGCAGATCGAATCCGGTGATCACGTCATCCTGTTCCTGACCGAGACCGACGAGAAACACATCCGCGCGCTGGAGAAACTGTTCCAGCCCTCCGCGCTCCTGGTCTGATGAGGCTGATCGCGGTCCAGCGCATCCTCGGGGCCCTGCTGATGGCCTTCAGCCTGTTCATGCTCGTGCCCCTGGCCGTCTCCTATCTTTACGGGGCGACGGGCATCAATGATCTGTTGTCAGCCTCGTTCCTGTTGACCGGAGACGGCGCTGCGCGGCCGTTCCTGCTGGGCTTCTCCATCATCTTCCTGACGGGCGCGGCGCTGTGGGCGCCGGTGCGCAAAAAGGCGGCGGGTATCGATCTCAAGATCCGCGACGGCTTCCTGGTGGTATCGGCCTTCTGGCTCGGGCTGGGTCTGGCAGGGTCGGTGCCCCTGCTGATGATGGAGCAGCTGGAGCTCAGCGGCACGGACGCGGTCTTCGAGAGCATCTCCGGGCTGACCACCACCGGGGCCACCGTCCTCAGCGGTCTCGATGACCTGCCGAAATCCATCCTGTTTTACCGCCAGATGCTCCAGTGGCTCGGCGGCATGGGCATCATCGTGCTGGCGGTGGCTGTGCTGCCGATGCTCGGTATCGGCGGCATGCAGCTCTACCGGGCCGAGACCCCGGGGCCGGTCAAGGACTCCAAGCTGACTCCGAGGATCGCCAAGACCGCCAAATCCCTGTGGGTCATCTATCTGTTCATCACTGTCGCCTGCGGTCTGGCCTATTACGCGGCGGGAATGGACGGTTTCGATGCCATCGCCCACAGCTTCAGCACGGTGGCTATCGGCGGGTTCTCGACCCATGACGCCAGCCTCGGATTTTTCGACAATGCGGCCATCGAGTACGTGGCCATATTCTTCATGCTCGTCGCCGGCATGAACTTCTCCCTGCATTTCCTCGCCTGGGGCCGGATCCGACTGAGTACGCCCTTCGTTATGCAGGGCTGGCGGCTGGGTCTGCGGCGCAACCGCGGCCCGGTTTCCCTGCGCGGGTTCTTTGGCGGATATGCCGAGGATCCGGAATTCCGTGCCTATCTGCAGATTCTCTTCTTCCTCGCTGTGGTGTCAGTGCTTTATCTGCACTTCGAGGGCATGTATCCGGGATGGGCCGACGCCCTGCGGGACGGCGTCTTCCAGGTGGTCTCGATCGGGACCACCACAGGCTTCACTACCACGGACTTCTCCCTATGGCACGGCGCACTGCCGGTCCTGTTGATCTTCGTCAGCTTTATCGGCGGATGCGCCGGCTCCACCGGCGGCGGCATGAAGGTGATCCGCTGGCTGCTGATCGTCCGCCAGAGCAGCCGCGAGCTGAAGCGCCTGGTCCATCCCAGCGCCGAGATTCCGGTGAAGCTGGGCGATCGCGCGGTGCCCCGCCGGGTGATGGAGGCGGTGTGGGGTTTCTTCTCCGCCTACGTGACGGTATTCGCCTTCATGATGGCCATACTGATGTTCACCGGGCTCGACCAGGTCACCGCTTTCTCCGCCATGGCCGCGTCGCTCAACAATCTCGGTCCGGGGCTGGGTGAGGTCGCGTCCAATTACGCCACCCTGAACGACGTGGCCAAATGGGTGTGCGTGCTGGCCATGGTCCTGGGCCGGCTGGAGATCTTCACCCTGCTGGTGCTGGTCACGCCGGAATTCTGGAAGCGCTAAGCTTCGACCCGCGATGAGTGACAACAGCCCCCTGAGGAAGAACCTGGAGACCATGCTCACCCGAGGTCAGGACAACGCCCTGCTCCGTTACACGCTGGGCGGGGAATGTCTGAAGGCGGGCGAGCCCCTGGCCGCACTCGAGCACTATGAACGGTCGATCGTCCTCGACCCGGGCTATTCCGCCGCATGGCGGCAACTCGGCAAAGCGGCCCGGGCGGTCGGCGATGCAGACCGGGCGCGCGAGGCCTGGCAAGAGGGTATCGCGACGGCGCAGGCGCGGGGCGATGTGCAGGCGGCCAGAGAGATGAGCGTGTTTCTCCGCAGACTCGAAAAGGCTGCGGCGGATGGACGAGAGCGGGGTGCGCAGACATGAAGAACAGGGCCGGTTTCCAGCCGGTGATCGGCGCGGGCGAGACCACACAGGAATCCTGGCGGATCTTTCAGATCATGGCCGAGTTCGTCCAGGGTTTCGAACTGCTGGTGCGGCTCCAGCCCTGCGTCAGTCTGTTCGGCTCGGCCCGGACGGCACCGGGTCATCCTGATTACGAACTGGCCTCCGCCATCGCGCGCACGCTGTCGGACGCCGGCTTCACCGTGATCACCGGCGGCGGACCGGGCATTATGGAAGCGGGCAACAAGGGGGCGTTCGAGGGCGCCTCGCCCAGCGTCGGGCTGAATATCAGCCTGCCCAGGGAACAGATGCCCAACGCGTTTCAGGACGTGGCCCTGCGCTTCCGGCATTTCTTCTCGCGCAAGGTGATGTTCGTCAAATACGCTTCGGCCTACGTGGTCCTCCCGGGTGGGTTCGGCACACTCGACGAATTCGTCGAGATCCTGACCCTCGTCCAGACCGGCAAGAGCAGGCGGATCCCTATTGTCCTGGTCGGACGGGAATTCTGGTCCGGGCTGATCGACTGGTTCCGCGATGCGCTCCTGGCCCGCGGCGCCATCCGCGAACGGGATCTGGATCTGTTCACCATCGCCGAAACGCCGAAGGCCGTGCTGGATATCATCTTCGAGCACTATTCCGACCGCGGACTCGGCCCCTCGCCGGAGGAAGCCGAAGTCATGCAGGAACTCTGAGGACCCCCGGCTTGCACAGCCACCGGGATGCCGGAGCCGCCAGGGCGGCCGCAATCATCGATCAAAGCGTCTGCTGGCTGGGCCGGGCGGTGTCCTGGCTGTGCCTGGCCATGGTGGTGTTGACCGGGCTGGTGGTCGCGCTGCGTTACGCCTTCGATCAGGGCTGGATCTGGATGCAGGAACTGGTGACCTGGATGCACGCGGCCGTGTTCATGCTGGCCGCCGCCTACACCCTGTCCCGTGACGAGCACGTGCGGGTGGACATCTTCTACCGACGCCTGTCGGCGCGCGGGCGCGCGATTGTCGACACGGCCGGCGTAGTGCTGTTGTTGCTGCCGACCTGCGGCTGGATCTTGTATACCGGGCTCGACTACGTAGCCGCCTCCTGGGGGATGCTCGAGTCTTCCCGCGAGACCGGGGGCATGCCGGGGCTGTTCCTGCTCAAGACCCTGATCGTGATCACGCCGGTGCTGCTCGCCCTGGAGGGCATCGCCGTCGCGTTGCGGGCCTGGCTGGCCCTTGCCGGGCCGGTCGCCGAGGGTCGGGATTAGTGATGGAGCTCATGCCGGTGCTGCTTTTTGCCTGCGTGATCGCCGTATTGCTGGCGGGCTTTCCGGTCGCGTTCAGCCTGGCCGGCACGGCCCTGAGTTTTGCCGTCATCGGCATACTGACCGGCACTTTCGACGAATCCTATCTGGAAGCCCTGCCGAACCGCCTGTTCGGCATCATGATCAACGAGACACTGGTGGCGGTGCCCCTGTTCGTGTTCATGGGCGTGATGCTGGAGCGCTCGCGGCTGGCGGAAGACCTGCTGGACACCTTGTCCGCCCTTTTCGGAGCCGTGCGTGGGGGCCTGGCCATGTCGGTCACCCTGGTGGGGATGCTGCTGGCGGCCAGCACCGGGATCGTGGGAGCCACCGTCGTGACCATGGGTCTGCTGTCCCTGCCGACCATGCTCAAGCGCGGTTATGCGCCGGGTATCGCCACCGGCACGATCTGTGCGGCCGGCACCCTGGGCCAGATCATCCCGCCGTCCATCATCCTGGTGCTGCTGGGCGACGTCCTGTCCACCGCTTATCAACAGGCCCAGCTGGGCCAGGGCAATTTCTCACCGGAGACGGTGTCGGTCGGTGAGCTGTTCGCCGGCGCCCTACTCCCTGGCCTGTTGCTGGTCATGCTCTATCTGTTGTGGCTGATCTTCGTCGCCATCACCCGTCCGGCGACCATGCCCGCTCATCCAGTTGATCATCAGGGCCCGGGTCTCGGCGGCCGCGTGCTGAAGGCCCTGTTGCCGCCGCTGCTGCTCATCCTCGCCGTACTCGGTTCGATTATCGCCGGGCTGGCCACACCTACCGAGGCCGCCGCGGTCGGTGCCGTCGGCGCCATGTTGCTGGCGGGCGTCCGCGGGCAGCTCGACCGCGACTGCCTCCGGGAAGTGGTTCACCGGACCGCCCGGGTCAGCAGCATGGTGTTTCTGATCCTGATCGGGGCGTCGGTGTTCTCGCTGGTATTC
>JASFJM010000208.1:0-4708 GCA_050122055.1 Gammaproteobacteria bacterium
AATCGGGGTGCCACCGATACCGAGAGACGTGCCGTTGAAGGTCAGCGTCAGCGTACCGGTAGTTCCACCAGCACCGCTGCCGGCATAGGCCATTGAATTAACGTAATCGGTAGCGTACGAGGCAGGCGTGTCGATGAGACCAGCCGCATTGGCGTCCTGCGGCATTTCTCCGAGAGTGTTCCAGGCATCAGCCACGGAAGTCTTGGCCGCCGCGGCCATGTTCAGACCCTCGGTGACCTTGGAGCGGACCGTGTAGTCCTGATAGGCCGGGATCGCGATCGCGGCCAGGATGCCGATGATCGCCACAACGATCATCAGTTCGATAAGGGTAAAGCCCTGTTGCTTCTTCATTTGCGATTTCCTCGTGTCGGGAGTGTCGAGATTTCGGCGCCGTACGCGCCTGTCCCGAAAAAAGGAAGCAAGGGGCGTGCCAGATTTGCTTGGGATTATGCAACTATATGATTTAATTGATAATAAGATGTTCTTCCCCAAGCCGCCCAGGGCCAGGGGGGCGATCGCAGCCGCCACCCCGCGTCACAAAGTGACAAAAATTGTCAGCCCCTCCGGCTATTCTCCTACTCCAGACCCAGCTTCTTGATCCGGTAGCGCAGCGCCCGGAAACTGATTCCCAGCAGCTTGGCGGCTGCCGTCTTGTTATATCGGGTCTGTTCCAGCGCCTGAACGATCGCTTCGCGCTCCACGTCCTCGAGCTGGGATCCGAGGCCGCCCTCGCCGGAATGCGCGGAATCCGCGCCTTCGGCTGCGGCAGAGGTCTGGGGGGAGCGCAGCTGGATGTCGTCGGCATCTATCCTGCCCGCCTCGGACAGGGTCAGCGCCCGCTCCAGCACATTCTCCAGTTCCCGCACGTTGCCGGGGAAGCTGTGTTGTTTCAGCTTCCGGCGCGCCGCTCGGGTCAGGCCGGTGGAGTCCAGCGCCATCTCCGCGCCGAGGCGCGCCAGGATATGCTCTGCCAGCAGCAGGACATCGCCGTCCCGTTCGCGCAGCGGCGGCACCCGCAGTTCGATGACGTTGAGCCGGTAGTAGAGGTCCTCGCGGAATTCGCCTTTCGCCACCATGCGGGTCAGATCCCGATGGCTGGCGCTCAGGAAGCGGACGTCCACCGGCAGTTCCCGATTCTCCCCCACGGGCCGCACCGAGCGCTCCTGGATCACCCGCAACAATTTGACCTGCATATGCAGAGGCAGGTCTCCGATCTCGTCCAGAAACAGGGTCCCGCCTTCGGCGCTGCGGATCATGCCCTCCTTATCCTCGACCGCACCGGTAAAGCTGCCCTTGCGGTGGCCGAACAGTTCGCCCTCCATCAGCTCCGAGGGGATGGCGCCGCAGTTGACCGGCACGAACGGTGACCCGGACCGGGGACCGCTGTCGTGGATCAGGCGCGCCACCAGTTCCTTGCCGGTGCCCGATTCGCCGGTGATGTGCACCGGCGCCTGGCTGCGGGCCACTTTGGCGATCATCTGCCGCAGGTCCGCCATGCTTCGGGACTCACCGATCAGGGGCGTGTCGCCACCGCTGCCGGGGACGGGACCCGCCAGCCGCAGGGCCGTATCGACGATCTTGCGCAGATCTCCGACCTGGACCGGCTTGGAGACGAAATCGAAGGCGCCGATCTTCAACGCCCGGACCGCGGTCTCCACGTTGCCGTGGGCCGTGATCACGGCCACCGGGACGCCCGCGCAGTGCTCCTGGATCCATTCCACCAGCTCGAGTCCGTCACCGTCCGGCAGCCGCATATCGGTCAGGCAGAGCTGGAAGCGCCCGCTCTCCAGCAGCTTCCTGGCGCTGGTCAGGTCCTCCGTGGTCTCGACGCTCAGATTCATGCGCTCCAGGGTGATGGAGAGCAGTTCGCGGATGTCGGGCTCGTCGTCGACGACCAGGACCAGTGGCTTGTCCATGGATCAGGGCTCCCAGCGCTGGGGGTCGGCAAAGATGATACGGAAGATGCTGCCGCCATCGGTCCGCGGCTCGTAGACCAGCGCGGCGCGATTGCACTCGCACAACTCCCGGGAGATGAACAGCCCGAGGCCGGAACCGGAGCGTTCGGCCGCAGCCCCGCGGAAAAAGGGTTCGAAGATGCGATCCCGTATGGCCTCGGGGATGCCGGGTCCCCGGTCCCGGATCTCCAGGAAAGGTCGGTCGTTGGCCATCCGGCGCCCGCAAACCACATCCACGGTGCCGTCCGGATTGTCCATGGCCATGCCGTAACGCAGCGCGTTCTCGCACAGATTCCACACGATCTGGTGAAGATGGCTGGGATCGACCTGGACCTCCACGGACTCGGATGTGGCCACAACCTGCAGCCGGTCCCGCGGGATCTGGGCCGTGGTGGTGAATTCATTGGCGAAGCTCTCCGCCCAGGGCACCAGGTCCACGCGCTCCGGACTGGTGTAGTCACGGCGGGAGAGCTGCAGCACATTATCGATGATGGCGCTGACCCGGCGCGCGTTGGTCTCGATGATCTCCGTCAGTTTGTGGTCCTGCTCGTCCAGCGCCGCGCTCTCGCTCAGTAACTGGCCGGCATGGCTCATGGCGCCCACCGGGTTGCGGATCTCATGGGCGATGCTGGCTGACAGCCGACCGAGAGCGGCGAGCTTGGATTGCTGGACGCGCTCTGCCAGGGCCGACGCATCCTCCAGGAAGATGATCAGCGCGGCGCTGTCGCCCTCGCCGATGGGCGCGAAATACGGATTGATGACGGTGATGCCGTCGGCAGCCAGGAGCGAGGGCGATGCGGTGTCGTTATTGGATCCGCGCCGCCAGGCGGAAGCCAGCTCGAGCAGGCGCGGCGAGACGGCTTCGAGGGAGACACCCCGCTGATCGCGATCGGTGCCCAGGTATTTGGCCGCCGCATCGTTCATCAGCCGGACCCGGTCGTCGCTGTCTACGACCACGATACTCTCACGGAGATTGCGGATGATGTAGTCGTTGAGCTGGCCCAGGTTGGCCAGATCGATGCCGCGCTGGCGCGCCAGGTTTTCACTCTCCTGGATGCGGCGGGCGAGGGGATGGGCGGCGACCGAGATAAACAGCAGGATACCGCCGAGTACCCCCGCGGGCGTGGAATCGGTCAGGATCGCGGTGCCCTGGAGGATGCTCAGATACTGCTCGAATACCACGGCGATGGCCGCCATGGCACCGAACATGACGGCTCGCGACCGGGACCAGATCAGTGAGATGGCGCCGATGCTGACGATCAGGAGGTTGGCGATACCGCTGTCGATACCACCACTGGCATGGGCCAGCACCGTCAGCGCCGCGGTGTCGACGGTAGCCTGACCGAGACTCTGGCCCATGACCGATGGCCAGCGCTGGGTGACGGCGAAGTCGTTGAGGGCGCCGCAGACGAAATAGGCGAGCGCGGTGACGAAGAACAGGTCCGGGCTGGCGTTGCCGATCAGCCGCGGCTCGTCCGTCAGCAGGAACATGGCCATCAGGAAGACGGCGGCCAGGGTGCGGAATACATTGACCAGCCTCAGCACCCGCCAGGCGAATTCCGGCGCTACCGAGCCACCGGTCTCCTGCCCGGGAATCGGTTCCCCGGTCACGGCCCTGGAGACGTCTGCTGTCGGCATGAGTGTTGGCGGTGCTCCGCTCAGAAGCTCCGGGCCATTCTAAGAGGTGTTCCTGTGGGGGCAAGCGGTTTTGCCTAAATGGGCGCTTTGTTCCAAAATACGCGCCTCGAATTTCCCCGGTGCCCGGTCGTGATGCGCACGACAGTCGGTGGCCATACTGCTCCACCGCCTGTCGACGGCCTGCGTTGCGGACCGGGTATTCCGGCAATCCCTCCTGCACCAGGGTGGTCGCATGAATCTCCACGAATACCAGTCCAAGCAATTGTTCGCCGAATACGGCATCCCGGTGCCGAGCGGGATCGCGGCTCATTCCGCCGATGAAGCCGTCAAGGCCGCGGAGGAGCTGGGTGGAGAACTGTGGGTGGTGAAGGCCCAGGTCCATGCGGGCGGACGCGGCAAGGCGGGCGGCGTCAAGCTCGTCAGGAGCGTGGCCGAAGTCAGGGAGGCCACCGCCGGGATGCTCGGTCAGCGTCTGGTCACCCATCAGACCGGACCCGAGGGCTTGCCGATCAACGCGGTGCTGGTGGAGAGCGGCTCCGATATCGACCGCGAGCTGTATCTCAGCCTGCTGATCGACCGGGCCCAGGAGAAGGTGGTGTTCATGGCGTCGGCAGCCGGCGGCATGGATATCGAAGAGGTCGCCGCCACCGAGCCGGAGAAGATCTTCCGGGTCGCCGTGCATCCCGCCGCGGGTCTGATGCCGTACCAGGCCCGGAAGCTGGCGTTCGGGCTCGGCCTCGACAAGAGCCAGATCGGTCAATTCACCGCCATGGTCCAATCCCTCTACAAATTGTTTACCGAGTCCGATGCCAGTCTCGTGGAAGTCAATCCGCTGATCGTCACGGCCGACGGCAAGCTGTTGGCCCTGGACGCCAAGATCAACCTGGAGGGCAACGCGCTCTTCCGCCAGAAGCGGCTCGTGCAGTGGCGGGATCCGAGCCAGGAAGACGAAAAAGAGAACGAGGCCAGCGAACACGACCTGAATTACGTGTCTCTGGACGGCGATATCGCCTGTATGGTCAACGGCGCCGGTCTGGCCATGGCGACCATGGATCTGATCAAGCTCCACGGTGGCGAGCCCGCCAACTTCCTGGACGTGGGCGGCGGCGCCACCG